>CALWXT010000093.1 GCA_944385575.1 uncultured Flavonifractor sp.
TGGAAGGGGAAGGTGGGGTTGTTGGTCAGGACACCCACCGGGTCGGGGTACACCTTTACCCCGTCCGCCATAGGCTCGGCCACGAAGGCCCCGTGCTTGTCGGCGATGTGCCAGTGGAGGGGTGCCAGAGGCATGTTGGGCCCGAAGGGCACCCCCAGCAGCGGGATGCGCTTCATCTGCTCCGCCGCCTCCGCCGCCGTCTTGCAGGTGCCCAGCAGATAGGGGATCAGCTCATAAGGGGCCAGTGCCTCCTTTGCATCTCCCTCCGGCGGATAATAGGCATTGCCGGGGAAGTTGAGCCCGGCCATATAGACGCCCGACTCGTTGACCGCTTCTGCGTAAAGGGGATAACCCTCCGCTACGCTGGCCATACCGATGATGGCCTGGTGGGTTTCCAGGGTGGGCATTTTGTGAAATTCCAGTCTTAAATTACGAGGAGTAATAACAACTTTTTCCCCAAAGGCATATTCCAGATCTAAATTACGGCCGGTATAGGTGCTGCTGGTCGTCAGCGCGATGCTGGTACACATGGCAAGGCCTCCTTTTTTCTTTCAGTTTAACCCAATTTGAAAAAAATCCCCCGGGCTGGCCCGGGGGATTTTTCTTACATTTTTTCAGGTGCAGTGACACCGATGAGAGCCAGGCAGTTGGCGATCACGGCCCGGACGGTGTCCGCCAGCTTCAGGCGGGCGGCAAGCACGTGGGCTTCCTCACCCTTGATGCGGCAGGCATTGTAGAACCGGTGGAAGTCGCCGGCCAGGGTAATGAGGTAGCGGTTCACGTGGGAGGGGTCATAGTCCCGGGCGGAGAGCCGGATGGTCTCGGGCAGCTGGGACAGGGTCTTGATGAGGGCCTTCTCCTCCGCCGTCTCAAACAGGGCGGCGTCCACGGCGGCGGCGTCGGGCACCAGGGCACCCTCCTCCGCCAGACGGCTCACCAGGGAGCAGATGCGGGCATGGGCATACTGGACGTAGTACACCGGGTTGTCCGAGTCCTGCCGTACCGCCAGGTCCAGGTCAAAGTCCAGGGCGGAGGTGGAGGACCGGGAGTTGAAGAAGAACCGGGCGGCGTCCACGCTCACCTCGTCCAGCAGGTCCCGCAGGGCGATGGCCTTGCCGGAGCGCTTGGACATACGGACGGGCTGGCCGTCCTGGAGCAGGTTCACCAACTGCATCAGCACCACCACCAGCCGGTGGGAGCCGTCCAGGCCCAGGCCGTCCAGGGCGGCCTGGAGCCGGGCCACGTGGCCGTGGTGGTCGGCGCCCCAGATGTTGATGGCCTTGGAGAAGTCCCGCTTCTCCAGCTTGTTGCGGTGGTAGGCGATATCGGCGGCGAAGTAGGTATAGAACCCGTTGGCCCGGCGGAGCACGTCGTCCTTCAGGTCCAGCTTGTCCACCTGCTCCTGGCTCTTGCCCTCGGCCAGGAACTTCTGCTTGAGCAGGGCGGTGGTGTTGAGCCACAGGGCCCCGTCCTTCTCGTAGGTCCAGCCCTTGTCGGCCAGCATGCCCACCGTCTCGGCCACGTAGCCGCTGTCGTGGAGGGTGGACTCCAGGAACCACTCGTCGTACTGGATCTTGTACCGGAGCAGGTCGGCCTTCATCTTGGGGATGTTCACAGACAGGCCGTACTGGGCCATGGCCGCCTGCCGCTCCTCTTCCGGCTTGTCCTTCCAGTCGGGGCCGTGCTGGTCGTAGAAGGCCTGGGCCAGCTCCTTGATGTCGTCCCCGTGGTAGCCGTCCTCGGGGAAGGGATAGTTCTCCTCACCCAGCACGATCTGGAGATACCGGGCGTCGATGGACATGGCGAACTTGTGGATCTGGTTGCCGGCGTCGTTGACGTAGAACTCACGCCACACGTCGTAGCCAGCACGCTCCAGCACGCTGGCCAGAGCGTCGCCCAGCACGCCGCCACGGGCGTTGCCGATGTGCATGGGGCCGGTGGGGTTGGCGGAGACGAACTCCACCATCACGCGCTCGCCCTTGCCCTCATCCACCTTGCCGTAGGTATTCCCCTCGGCCTGGATGTCGGTCAGGACCTCGCCGTACCACTTGCTGCCCAGGGTGAAGTTCAGGAAACCGGGACCGGCAATCTCCACCTTGTCAAAGAAGGTGCCCGCCAGATCCAGGTTGTCCACGATGGTCTGGGCGATCTGCCGGGGAGCCTTGTGCAGAGCCTTGGCCCCGGCCATGGCAAAGGAAGATGCATAGTCACCGTGGGTGGGGTCCTTGGGGATCTCGATGGTGGCCTTTACCTCCGCGCCGGCAGGCAGCAGGCCGGCCGCCGCAGCCTTCTCATAGGCCGCCTGGGTCAGTTGGGCGACCTGCTCCCGGGCCGCCTGGATCATGTTGGACATCTCTATCACCTTTTCTTCAAATTCTTCCGTTTCTCCGCGGGCCGGTCACTGCTTGATGGACAGGCCCTTCTGACGCACCTGGATGCGGAACAGATTCTCACCGGCTACCGCATGATCGATTTCGATGGCATAGTCGATCTCAATGCTGCCGCCGGCGGCATCCAGCTCCGTCTTCATCTTCTTGGTGCTGATCCCCACAGCCAGTGCGCCGTAAGGGGTGTTGTACATGGACAGATGCCGCCGCCCCTCCTCAAACACCATCTGGGAGTTGACCTCCCCGATGCGCAGCAGGGTCACCCGATCCCGCTCGATCTGGAAGGTGGTGAGGGTACCCTCCAGGCCAGTGAGCTCGCTCTCCTGGTAGGTCAGGGTATACCCATCCTCCCCGTCAGGCTGGAGGCAGCCCTCAGTCACCAGCTCTATGGTCTCATCCTCGGCCTGCTCATAGCTCTGCTTGCCCTGGATGGAGATGATCACATTGTTTTCCATTTTATCTCGTACCTCGTACCCGTGCGTCTGCAAATTGCAAAATATTATACCTGATTTGGGTCAGAATGTAAAGGGGTTTCCCTTAATATTGACTGATATCCACCTGTCCCACCGCCTCGGCCACGTCCCAGCCCAGGAAGATGGAGGCCAGGCGGGAAAAGTCCTCCTGTCGGTCGCTGACAAAATAGCGGTACTGCCCGCCGTTCGTGTTGGGGGAGAGAGCATCTGTCTGTCTCAGCATACCTGCCACCGCCCGGGCGCCCTCGGCGCCGGCGTTGATAAGCGTCACGTCCGGGCCCATACAGGCGGAGATGACCCCCTCCAGCAGCGGGTAGTGGGTGCAGCCCAGCACCAGGGTGTCCACTCCCGCATCCTTCAGGGGGGCCAGATACTCCGCCGCCACCGTTTCAATGACGATATCCCCACGCTGGAACCGGCCGTTCTCCACCAGAGGCACAAACAGGGGGCAGGCCTGGGACAGCACCCGGGCGCCGGCGTTTTCTCCGTGGATGAGCCGCTCATAAGCGCCGCTTCGTATGGTAGCCTGGGTGCCGATGAGGCCGATCTTCCCGTTTTTCGTGGCCCGTGCGGCCGCCTGCGCTGCCGGTGCCACCACGCCCAGCACAGGCATGGGGTTTTCCGCCGCCAGGATATCCAACGAGGTAGTGGACACGGTGCCGCAGGCAATCACAATGGCTTTCAGGTCAAACGTCCGCAGGAACGCCACGTCCTGACGGGCATATTTTACAATGGTATCTGCCGAACGGCTGCCGTAAGGCACCCGCCCGGTATCTCCGAAGTATACGATATCCTCCCCGGGCAGCAGGCGGCGCAGTTCCCGCACCGTGGTCAGCCCGCCCAGGCCGGAGTCAAACACGCCGATGGGTCTTTTATCCAAGACCATCCCTCCTACAAGGTTTTCTTCCGCATCTATCCATGATATGCGAAATCCATCCATAAAGCAAGGACATTTCCGCTAAAATTAGGGGAAAATACCACCGCTGTTCCATCCTTTTTTCTCCATCCGGTTTGACATTTCAGCGGCGCTGACTATAATAAGATACATAGAGCCTCCTGTGGGCTCTCATGTCACGACAGCAAGGAGGGTGCGCACGATGAAGCTGGAACTGACGACCAAGCAATTCCGCCGCCTGCTGGATATGGCGTATATCGGAAACTGGATTCTGAACTCCACCCGGGGTGACGACCGTTTTCGGGATTATGACGAGGTGGAGAGCCTGCTGTTCGCCAAGGCGCGGGAAGCGGGCATGACCACCCTGGCTGAAGATTGGCAGGGCGAGGTGGTGCCTTCCCGGGCGTTTGCCGAGGGCGGCATCCACGAGGCCATTATGGAATATGAGAACAACGTGTTCTTCGACATTCTGGCGGAGGATCTGGCCCGCCGGGATATGGACGACGCCCCCATCGACGAGAGCAATTACGATGAGCTCACCAGCCGGATCGACGCCTATATCGCGGAATTTGAGCAGCACGGCACCGACAATATCCTGGTAGACAGCGATCAGCTGTGACGGAAAGACAAAACAGGGCCCCCGGTCAATGACCGGAGGCCCTGTTTCTTACCGGATTTAGTTCATCCACTGAATGTCCGCGCCCTCGGGCGGGGCAGTGGGCACCGTGCGGTTGGTGACCGTCGTGGTGCTGTCGGCCTCCAGGGTGATCTTGCCTACATACTCGCCCTTGAATTCCATGGTGGCCACGGATTTGGTAGGTGTAGCGGACACATCAAAGTCGATCGCCACGGGAAGGACACCGGGTACACTGATCTTCCCGCTCCAGTCCATGGTCTGGAGCTTACCGCCCACCACTTTGGCGGTGAGGTCCATATTCACCTCAGGCATCTGCACCTGGCCGGTGAGCAGATCGGCCAGGCCCACTTCGCCGTAGTCCATGCCCAGCTCCTCCAGACGAGCCTGCAGGGTCGGCAGGTCCAGGCGGGCAGAGTAGGTCACGGTACCGGCGACCTCCTTGCGGGTAAAGTTCTCATCCCCCAGGAAGATCCGCAGCGGCAGTACGGAGTCCATTACAGCTTCCCAGGGACTCTGGACATAGTACCAGAGGCTGTTCTTCTGCTGCTCCACCAGGAGGCTGCCAATGGTAAAGGTCTGGCTGCCGCTGAGCAGCTGGCTCAGCATGACCCGCTGGGCGTCATCCAGCTGTACACCCATCCACTGGTCTTCACCCAGCTCGCTGTTCAGCTGGAACACGCCGCCGCCCTGGACGTACACAGTCCCATCCTTGGCGTTGAGGATCAGGCTCATCTTGTCGCCGTCAGCGTCGTGGATCATCTCCATGGTCTCGGGAGGCAGCGCGGAGAAAACGGTCTCCTCCAGATCCCCCAAGTCCACACCCAGAGCCAGATCGGCGCTCACGCCATCTTTGCTCTGGAGGGTGGACACATCCAGGGACAGGGACGCGCTGTCATGCTCCTTCTCCCCGTACAGGGTACCGGTGAGTGTCATGTTTCCGGTACCGGCATAGGTCTTTTCCCAGTCCATGGAGGCCATGGAGGCCGCAAGCAGCTCATTATAGCAGGTAAAGTGGCTGTCCACCTCCGCCTGGAGGGCATCCCAGTCGGTAAGGTGGGCCGCCTCATAATAGTCGTCCCAATACACGTCCAGGCCCAGGGCTTCCGCCGCAGCCCGGACGGGAATGTACACCCGGCCATTCACTGCCGTAGGCGCCGCGCCCATGTTGGTTTCCTCCAGCTTATCACCCACTGTGTAAGACAGGGTGCTGCTGCCCAACTCCATGGTCAAGGTATCCCCCGCCTCGGTCTTGGCGGTAATGAGGCCGTCCTGATAATCCACCTGAGCCCCCATCCCCTCCAGCAGAGCACGGAAGGGCACCAGGGTACGGCCGTTCACCGCTATAGGCTCCAGACCGCCGAAGTCCAGGTACACTCCGTTCAGGCTGACGTTGATCCCCTCGGGGAAGGGCATGCCCATGGCGGTCTTCTCCTCCACCAGGTAGTCCTCCCAGTCGGACTCGTCCATATCGTAGTGCACCACGGACCACTCATCGTTGTCCAGATAGTACTGATCCATAGGCAGCCAGGCCCATGTCTCATAGTCCATCCAGTACTGATCCCACGCTTCCTCGGTCCAGTTCTCCTCGGCGGCATCCTTCTGCTCCTGGGTCCAGGTGTGCCAGGGGCCGTATTGCTCATACAGGCCGGTAAAGTCTTCCTCAGCCGCCCACGCGGGCACCATGCAGCCCAAAACCATCAAAGTTGTCAAAAGAATGCAAATTTTCCGTTTCATGGAGCCTCCTCCTGTCCATTTTTGATAATTTTATGGTAGCACAAAACAATTCTTCTGTCTACGGAGGAAATGCTTATCTTACGAAAAAAACCTGCCGTCTTACGACGGCAGGTTTTTGATTCAGCCTAGCAAAGCCAGGAAGAAGTCTTTGAACTTGTCCCAGTAACCCATGACGAAGATCACCAGCACAATGATGGGCAGGATGTAGGTGAAATACACCCGGAACTGGGCGGGGAACTTGACACCCTTGCCCTGGTCAGCCTCGGCCAGGAAGTTGTCAAAGCCCCAGGCATACTTTTTGGACACACAGCAGAACAGCAGGAAGATCACCGAACCCAGAGGCAGCAGGTTGTTGCTCACCAGGAAGTCCTCAAAGTCCATGATACCCATGCCCAGGATCTTGACGCCGGACCACAGGTTGTTGCCCAGCAGGCAGGGCAGGCTCAGCAGGAAAATGAGCACCAGATTGGCCAGCACCGCCTTCTGCCGGGGCATCCCCCACTTGTCCATCCAGCAGGCCAGGATGTTCTCAAACACGGCGGTAACGGTGGACAGGGCGGCAAAGAACAGGAACACAAAGAACAGCGCGCCCCACAGCCGTCCGCCGGGCATGGCGTTGAACACATTGGGCAGGGTGACGAAGATCAGGTTGGGGCCGGCATCGGGGCTGATGCCGAAGGCAAAGGCCGAGGGGAAAATGATCAGGCCAGCCACAAAGGCCACACAGGTATCCAGGATGCCCACGTTGATGGTCTCGCCGAACAGCCGGCGGTCTTTGCCGATATAGCTGCCGAAAATAGCCATGGCACCGATGCCCAGGCTCAGGGTAAAGAAAGCCTGGCCCATAGCGGCGTAGACGGCCTCGCCCAGGCGGAAGCTGCCGTCAGCATTGTACATCAGATTGTGGAAATTGGGCACCAGGTAGAACTTCAGGCCCTCCACCGCACCGGGCAGGGTCACAGCACGGATGGCTAGCACCACCAGCAGAACCAGCAGGCAGAGCATCATGAACTTGTTGGCCTTCTCCACGCCGTTCTGCAGGCCGCGGCTGCAAATCACCATGCCCAACACCACCACGATGGCCATAAAGACCAGCTGGATGGCCGGATCAGCCACCATGCTGCCATAGGCCTCCATAACGCCGGCCTGATCCAGGCCGGCAAACTGGCCAATGGCAATCTTGCAGAAGTACAGCAGCAGCCAGCCGGCAATGGTGGTGTAGAACATCATCAGCAGGTAGTTGCCCGCCATGCCGAACCAGCCGTACCAGTGCCACTTGCTCCCCTTGGGCTCCAGCTCCTGAAAGGCAACAATAATGCTCTTTCGGCTGGCACGGCCCACGGCAAACTCCATGGCCATGATGGGCAGGCCCATCACCAGCAGAAACGCCAGATAGATCAGCACAAAGGCAGCGCCGCCGTACTGCCCCACGATATAGGGGAAACGCCAAACGTTGCCCAGGCCGATGGCGCACCCGGCAGAAATGAGCACAAAGCCCAACCGGGACGCAAAGGTCTCTCTCTCTTTCAACTCGATCCCTCCAAAAATAAGCAGTCTGTCCAGTTTTTCACCTGCCAGACATGCCTATTATCATAGCCGATTTTTGGAGAGCTGTCAATGGAAACGGCGTTACAGCCAGTCCTCTACCACATCCAGCAGAGTCACCGGCGAAACGCTGTTGCGGATCAAAAGCTCCATCAGCTCATCGATCCGCCCGGCGCTGATGGTAATGTTGGGGACCGCCGCCTCCTCCCCGTCCTCACTCACAACCTTCACTCCGTAGCTCTCACAGGCCAGGCCGCCGCTTACCGCCATTTCCCCCACCAGTATGTAATAGCGATACCCGCAGGTCTGTCCTTCCTCTCCCGTCTCCTGTCGGCTGTCCACCAGCAGTTCCCGCATGGTGCTTGTCCCCTTTCCGCTTTTCTTTACTTAATTATACATTATTGGCATAATTTGTAAAGAAGTATCGTCCGTGCTTTTTCGACAGGGGATGTCTGCATAACATATGGTATTATTCCGCCTTCTTTTCCGCTTTTGTATACAGGAGAACAGAACCCAGCACCACCACAGCACCTGCCATCTGCATGGGAGAGGGGATCTCCTGGAACAGCGGCACGGCCAGTGCGCCGGAGAAAACCGGTTCACACAGCTTGACCGCTGACACATAGGCGGGGGAAAGATATTTCAGGCACCAGCTGAACAGACTGTGGCCCATCAGGGTACACAGCACCGCCAGGCCCAGGCCGATGAGCCACTCCCTTCCGCCGTAGCCCGTCAGCGGTGTACGGGAACCCGCCGCCATGGCCAACAGGGCGAGAAAGCAAAACACATAGGTCAGGAAGGTATAGACAGTGGTGGAAAGGTGTCCTCTCTGTATTTTTCCAATCAAAGTATACAGTGAGACGAATACCGCCGCCGCCAGGGCAAGGATATTGCCGTAGAGCTGGCCGCCCTGAGCACCGCCGGAAAGCGCCAGCAGCGTACTGCCGCCAAAAGCCAGCAGGATGGCGCATATGCCCAAGGGGGGAATACGGCCTTTAAGAAAGAGGGCAAACCCCAGCGCCGTGAAGATGACCTCGGTGGATACCAGCACGGTGGACACCGCCACGCCTGTCCATTTCAGGGACTCAAACCAAGTAAGGAAGTGGAGGGCCAGGCACAGGCCGCTGAGGGCGCACAGCAATACGTCCCTGCCCTTGACCCGCAGCAGCTCGCCCCGGAATTTGGTCAGTACCATGGGCAGCAGAAGCAGCACCGTCCAGCCCAGGCGGTACACCGCCGTAATGACGGAAGGGGCCTGGGAAAAGCGTACCAGGATGGCGGATATGGAGATCCCCACTACTCCCAGCACCAAAACCGCCCTGGGATGTTCGTCAAACATGTCCTTCATCTCCTCCAGCACAAAGAAAAGCACCGGCCAGGCAAACTGGCCGGTGCTTCGATTCAATCAGGGTTCTTACTTCGCGGCCTTGGCGGCACGGATGGCCTCGATGAGCATGGGAGTGACCTTGTACAGGTCGCCCACGATGCC
>CALWXT010000094.1 GCA_944385575.1 uncultured Flavonifractor sp.
CAGGTCCCTCCATTTTGATCCTTTGATACCTCCATGATACCGGTTCCCACCCGCCCTTGCAAGAAAATCTTTCCGGACACTTGACAGGCGTGTATATCTGTGTTATTACTGTATATGCCAAGTATATACAGTATGGCAACAAGAGGTGCACCATGGATATTATCATCAGCAACTCCGGCGGCGTGCCCATATACGACCAGATCACCCGGCAGATGAAGGGCCTCATCCTCCGGGGGGAGCTGGCCGAGGGGGAGGCCCTTCCCTCCATGCGGCTGCTGGCCAAAGAGCTGCGCATTTCGGTTATCACCACCAAGCGGGCCTATGAGGAGCTGGAGCGGGAGGGCTTCATCACCACCGTACCGGGAAAGGGGTGCTTTGTGGCCCCCCGGAACCTGGAACTGGTCCGTGAGGAGACCCTCCGCCGGGCGGAGGACCACCTGTCTCAAGCGGTAGACATCGCCAAGACCGGCGGCATCACTCTGGCCGAGCTTACAGAGACCTTACACCTTCTGTATGGAGAGGACGAACCATGAATAACGCATTGGAGATATCCCATCTCACCAAGGATTACGGCGCGTTCAAGCTGGACGATGTGTCCCTCACCGTGCCCGGCGGTACCATTATGGGCCTGATCGGGGAGAACGGAGCGGGCAAGTCCACCACCATCAAATGTATTCTCAACCTCATCCGCCGGGACGAGGGCACCATCAGCGTCTTCGGCATGGATAACCTTCAGCAGGAGCGGGAAGTCAAGGAGCAGACCGGCGTGGTGCTGGACGAGGTGCTGTTCCACGACATGCTCCGGCCCCGTCAGGTGGGAAAGATCCTGTCCGGCCTATATCCCAACTGGGACGAGGCGCTTTTTACCCACTACCTGGAAAAGTTCGGTCTCACTGGGAAGAAGACGGTGAAGGAGTTCTCTCGGGGCATGAAAATGAAGCTGGCCATCGCCGCCGCCTTTGCCGCCAAGCCCCGGCTGCTTATTCTGGACGAGGCAACCTCCGGCCTGGACCCGGTGGTGCGGGATGAGATCCTGGACGAATTTCTGGCCTTCATCCAGGACGAGGACCACGCCATCCTCATTTCCAGCCACATCACCAGCGATCTGGAGAAGGTGGCCGACTACATCACCTACCTCCACAACGGGCGGGTGGCGGTGTCCGGCGCCAAGGACGAACTGCTGGACACCTATGGCAAGCTGGTGTGCAGCAAAACCGACCTGGAGCGTGTGGACCAGTCCCTGCTGGCCGGCAAGCGAGTGGGGCAATTTGGCTGTGAGGCCCTGGTGAAGGACCGCCACGCCTTTGCCCGGCGCTATCCGGCCCTGACAGTGGACCCGGTCACGCTGGAGGATATCATGGTCTTTACCGGAAAGGGGGATGCCCAATGAAAGGCTTGCTCTACAAGGATATCGTGGTCCTGAGAAAGCAGATCTCCACTCTGCTGGTCTTTGTGCTGGTCTACGGCGGCTTCTGCGTGGCAGGGGTGTTCGATTTCTCCATCATTGGCGTCCTGATTGCCGTGTTCGGCCTCACCATTCCCATGTCCTCGGTGGCTCTGGACGACACCTCCCACTGGGACCGGTACGCCGCCGCCACCCCCGCCGGGCGAAAGGGCATCGTAGCAGGAAAATATCTCTTTACCCTGCTGGTCATCCTGGTCAGCGGCCTGGCAGGCACCGCCATCATGCTGGTTTTCTCGGTGGTGGGCCTTACCGAAAGTCCTTTCCAGGAGCTGATCGTCGTCACCGCATCCTGTGCCTCCGTCACCCTGCTGCTGGATGCCGTTCTCCTCCCCTTCATGCTGAAATACGGCGCGGAAAAGGCCCGGCTCATCAGTATGATCACCTTTGTAGTCATTTTCGGCAGTATCGTCCTGCTGGGCGGTCTGGCCAGCAACGGCGCCAGTATACCCCATCTGCCCGACTGGCTGGTGACCGCCCTGCCGGTGGTGTTCGGCCTGATCAGCGTCGGCGGCTTTGCCCTCTCCTTTGCCGTCTCCCTGGGAATTTACAACCGAAAAGAGTTCTGAACCGCCGGGAGCATTTCTGCTCCCGGCTTTCTGTTTGACCTCTTGACAAGAAAAGACTACTATTGTAAACTTTATATAGACTACAACAGTAAACTTTTAGGAGGTCGCTATGTGTACAGGTGCGGAAAAGATCCAGGACGCGGAGCTGGAAGTGATGCAGGTGCTGTGGAGTTCCCCTCAGCCGGTCCCGCTGGCCGAGATCCGGCGGGTTCTGGCCGATAAGTGCAGCTGGGAGGACTCCACCGTCAAGACGCTGCTGCGCCGCCTGTGTGAAAAGGGAGCGGTGGAGCTGGAGCGCCGGGGAATGTACCGTGCTGTCATTACCCAGGCGGAGTACAGCCGGTGGTCCGCCCGGCATCTCATCGGCAAGGTGTTTGAAGGGAGCGCCAAAAAGCTGGTGGCCTCCCTGCTGTCTGACGGCCAGCTGACCGAGGTGGACATTGCCGAGCTGTCTGCCATGCTGCACGGGGAGGAGCCAAAATGAAGGCGCTTCTGCTCACACTGCTGGCCCTCTCTCTGTCCGGCACACTGCTGGGCATGATCCTGCTGGCCGCCCGGCGGCTCACAGGTGGACGGCTGCCCAGGGCCTTTTGGTACTACGCCTGGCTGCTGGTGCTGCTCCGGCTGGTGGTCCCTCTGGGCTACGGGATTCACCTGCCTGAACGGCCTCAGCCGTCAGCGGAGGCTGTCCCGCTGCAGACTGCCCTTCCTATCGCCCCCAGTCAGGGCGGGCAGGAGGTACCCGTTGCCGGGGGCACCGCGCCGGAACCCCTTCCGGCAGAGCCTGATGAGCCGGCTCCCCAATCCCCCGCCTCCTCCATCTCCATTCCCAGCCTGCTCGTTTTCCTATGGCTGGCCGGTGCGGCGGGCAGCCTGCTCTGGCATGTGGTCGCCTATGCCGCCTTTTCCCGCAGGGTCAGGGCCTCCCTCGTTCCGCCCGGGCCGGAGGAGCTGGCTGTGTTTGAGGCTCTGCGGAAGGGAGGCCGGGTGCGCCTGGCCGCCAGCTCTTTGGTGGACACCCCCATGCTGATGGGACTGCTGCGGCCGGTGGTCGTTCTTCCTCAAAACGGGCCGCTCCTCAGCCGGCAGGCGCTTTCCGCCGTCCTGTGCCATGAGCTGACCCACCACAGGAGGGGAGACGTCTTCTACAAATGGCTGGTGGTGCTGGCAACCGCCCTCCACTGGTTCAACCCTCTGGTCCACTGGCTGGGGAAAAGAATCGCCCTGGACTGCGAGCTGTCCTGCGACGAGGCGGTGCTTGCCGCCCTGGCTCCGGAGGAGCGGGTGGGCTATGGGGATATGCTGCTGGCTCTGGCCGCCCGGCGCAGGCTGCCCGCCGGGGTGACCGCCACCACCCTGTGCGAGGAGAAGCGGCAGCTGAAGGCCCGGCTTCAGGGGATTTTGGGCTACCGGAAGCCTACCCGGGCGGCACGGTGTCTGGCCCTGGCTCTGGGGCTGCTCCTGGCCTGCTGCGCCTGCGGCGTGCTGGACCTGGCCGGAGAAGCTGCTTCACCGTCCACCCCCACCACACCTGAACCTGAGACAGCCGTCAGCAACCCCTATGCGGCACTTTTGTCCCGGTATCAGGAGGCCCTCGCCCTGCGCCAGCCGGAGGACTACCCGGACCTGCCCATCAGCCTGACCAACCCCTACTGGGCCTGGACAGATGTGGACAGTCTGCTGCCCCGGACCGGGTACGTTCAGATGGACCTGAACGGCGACGGATCGCCGGAGCTGCTGCTGGGGTGGCTGGGCAATGAGTTCTGGAATCTGAACGAGGGCTATGTGTTCGCCATCTATACCCTGGTGGACGGCCAGCCGATCCTGGCGGTGGAGGGCTGGGAGCGGAACACCTATGTGCTTGGTACTGACGGCTATCTCTACAACTGCGGCTCCAGCGGCGCAGACCGGACAGAATGGAACAAATACCGCTTTGACCCGGCGACGGAAGGCTATCTGGAAACTGTGGAGCATGTCTCCGTGCCGGAGAACGGTGAGGCGGCCATTGAGGTGGGAGACACCTGGATGGCCTCCGGGGCCTCTCTCCCCTATATTCCCTTTGCTTCCTCCGAAATTAGGGATGTCCTGTCGGGCAGCACCTCTTTCCTCTACTGGGCGGAAGGTACTGAAATTCCGGAATCCAAAGCTATTTCGCAGGTTCCTGCCCTGTTCAGCCCAGACAGCGACTATGCCGCCATCTACCAGTTTGCAGTGCTGGACCTGGACGGCGACGGGACGTCAGAGGTGGTCCTCCAGATTTCTGACGTGGCCAGCGATATGGGCGGCTATCTGGTCCTCCGACAGGTGGGCGGCACGGTTTACGGCTATCCCAGTCACTGGCGCACGTTCTGGTACCTGAAAACCGACGGCACCTTTTTCTATTCCTATTCGGCTGGAAATGAGGAAGGCTTGGCCGTCGTCCGCTTCACCGAAACAGGCATGGAGCTGGTTAAAGGCGTCTGCGGCCAGGGAAGCCAGTTTGAGTTTGACACTTTTCTAATCAACGGCCAGCCGGTCTCTAAAGCGGAGTACGAGACCGCCTGGGAGGCACAGACACAGAAGCCCGACGCGGAATGGTACGAATTTACCGAGGAGAACATCCGTATGATGTTCTGAAACACAGGCAGAGGCGGGAGCATCTTTCACGATGCTCCCGCCTTTCCTTGGTGTAAGTGCTTAAGAAAATGTCCATAGCCCCGAGGTCTCTTTTTCCAACAGCCGAACGATGTGATCACTTAAAATCTGGGGGTTAACTGCCGCTATTTCTCCACCGCTATAAGACACATAGACAGATGCGTGTTGAGAAGTCGAGCAAAACATAACCGTGCATCCCATTCCGTTTTCAGCTCGTAACATCAAGCTCGCTTTCACCGCAGCCGGATAATCTTCCCCTGCATTCACACGTAAGGATTTTTGAAAAGTCGTCGCATTGAGTGCATCAATCAGAGCCTCAACGCTATCCTCATCTGTGATAGTAAAAGATATTTGTTTTCCATCCCATATCTGAACTTCTATTTCATCGCAGGTCGCCGTTACATAATAATGTACCGGATGGAACAACACATACAAAATAAATATAACAACAAACAATGCCGCTGCTGCATAGATTGAACCGGACAGCTTCAAAATCTTTCGATTTTTGCGGATGATCGTCTTTTCTGCTTCTTCTGTTGCAAAAAATTCTTTAGACACGCCGAAAAGTTCAGCTAATCGCTCCAGGGATTCCTCTGACGGCAGTCCCAGACCATTCTCCCACTTGGCAACAGCACTCCGGCTCACAAAAATCTTATCCGCCAGGTTCTGCTGTGAAAGTCTATTCTCTAAGCGCAGCTTTTTTAACTTCTTGCCGACTTCCATATTAACACCTCCCCGCCGCTCAAATCATACCACAAAATATGGTTCAAGTATTGTTACTTGTATGCATCAAACCGTTACTTTCACATAATCACACATAACGCCTCTATCCCAAAAGCGGCAGAGAGGGGCGGGAACTTAAGTTCCCGCCCCTCTCTGCTCTGCCACTTCCGCGATATAGACAATCAATTTTTCATTTTCCATCGGAATGTATTGGATCTTCAAATGCTGGCCATTGTGCGTAATCACGCCGCCCCAGGAAGCGGCGCAGTGATAGCCCGTCTGAAGTACAAAATTGGAATAGGAAAAGGAAACGCCGTCGATTTCAAAGGATTCCATATCGTGGCCCGAGGCAGGCATGGGGTGGTAATTTTCCACATAGCCCGTCACCTCTGACACTTCTCCACTCTTCCACAGACGTCTGCATGCGGCATACAGGAGGATGCTGCTCCCCATCACAAAAAGGAACACCACCAGCATCACCAGGGAGATAATCTGAAACAGCAGTCCGCCCAGCCTGTGCTTCCATAGCTGATGTGCCATCTTGTTTTTCATCTGTCTCCCTATGATGAAAAAGCCAACACTCAGCGCCAAGGGAATGAGCAAAAACAGGCCATCTATGTAATTGATGTGCAGTTCATAGAGCACCTGTTCCATTGCATCCGCCCCCTGGGTATAACAAAAAGGACACTTGCATTCCTGCAAGTGTCCTTTGGTCCGAGTGACTGGATTCGAACCAGCGGCCTCTTGAACCCCATTCAAGCGCGATACCAAACTTCGCCACACCCGGAAATTGCCGCCCGGTTTCAGACGGCTTGATTATATTACCACGGACGCGAGAAAAATGCAAGCCTTTTTTTAATTTTTTTGATTTTTCTTTTTGTTCACACCCAGCTGTCTTCCAGCTCGTGCTTACGCTCCCGTGTCATCAGCTCTACGATCACTGCATGGGGGTCCTTGCCGTGGTAGAGAACCTGGTAGGCAGCCTCCGTGATGGGCATTTCCACCCCCGCCTTCTGAGCCAGAGCCCGGGCGGTAGCGGCGGCATAATAGCCCTCCACCACAGCGCCGATCTCCTTCACAGCCTGCTCCGCCGGGGTGCCCTTACCGATGAGGATGCCGCAGCGGCGGTTACGGGAGTGCATGGAGGTACAGGTGACGATCAGATCGCCTACGCCGGTAAGTCCGGCAAAGGTCTCCCGCCGTCCGCCCATGGCCACGCCCAGCCGGGCAATTTCGGTCAGGCCCCGGGTCATGAGGGCAGCCTTGGTATTGTCGCCAAAGCCCATGCCGTCGCACACGCCGG
This sequence comes from uncultured Flavonifractor sp., assembly GCA_944385575.1. Classification (GTDB taxonomy): domain Bacteria; phylum Bacillota; class Clostridia; order Oscillospirales; family Oscillospiraceae; genus Flavonifractor. The sequence goes on from CALWXT010000094.1 coordinate 6,692, forward strand.
CGCACAGGGCAATGACGTTCTTCAGGGCGGCGCCCAGCTCCACGCCCACCACATCATCGGAGGCATACACCCGGAAGCGCTCGTTCATGAACAGATCCTGCACCAGCTCGGCAGCGGCACGATCCTTGGAGGCGGACACCACCGCGGTAGGTACCCGGCGGCCAACCTCCTCGGCATGGGAGGGACCGGACAGGGCCACGATGGGGTGGGTCTCCCCCACTTCCTGGGCGATGGCATCGGTAAGAGTGAGAGAGGTGTCCTTCTCAATGCCCTTGGACACAGAGACCAGCACCGCGCCGGGGTCCAGCAGAGGGGCCACTGTCCGGGCGGTGGTACGCACGGCAAAGGACGGAGTTGCCAGCACTACCACGCCGCAGCCTTTGACGCAGTCGGTGTCGGAGGTGAGCTTCAATCCGTCAGGCAGAGCTACCCCCTTGAGCATGGGGTTCTCCTTTTGTTCCCTGAGCACGGCGGATTCCGCCTCAGTATAGGACCAGAGGGTCACATCGTGGCCGTTTTCCAGCAGTACCAGGGCCAGAGCCGTGCCCCAGCCGCCGCTGCCCATGACAGAGATCTTCATGTTACCGTCCTCCATCCTTATTTCTTATGATGCAGGCTGAATTTGGATTCTGTGCCGCTTAAAATACGCTTCAGGTTGCCCCGGTGCTTCCAGACAATGAGACCGCCCAGAATCACCGACAGGATCAGTACCAGCCACGCGTGGGCGGACCAGACCGGGTCCATCAGATAATCCCGGTAGACAAAGCCGGTGGCAAAAGGGAAGGAGGCTCCGGCCCAGATGGAACCCAGAGACACCCACTTGGTGATGATGGCCAGCACCAGGAAGCCGCCCCACACCACCAGGGCAATGCGCCAGTCCATCATGATGGCAATGGTACCGCCGGAGAGGATGCCCTTGCCCCCCTTGAAGTGGAACATGCAGGGGAACATATGGCCCAGCAGGCAGAAGGTACCCGCCCAGTACTTGCCCACCACCACGGCAAACGCCCCGCCTGCACCGAACAGCCAGGAGGCCAGCAGGATGGCCACCACCGCCTTGAGCACATCGGTGAGGATGACCACAAAGGTCAGGGGGCCGCCGAAGGTGCGGTAGAAGTTGGTCAGGCCCGCGTTGCCGCTGCCATGCTTGCGCACATCGTCCCGCAGGATATACTTGGAGACAATGACCGCCCCGTTGAAGCAGCCCAGGAAGTAAGAGGCCAGCGCCACGCCGCCGTAGACCAGAATCGCAGCTGTCATCCAATCCATTGCCGTCACTCCTTGTCGCTCTTCTGCCGGATGGTGAGGCGCACCGGGGTGCCTTCCAGTCCGAAGGTGGAGCGGATCTGATTTTCCAGATAGCGCTGATAGGAGAAGTGGAACAGTTTCGCGTCGTTGCAGAAGCAGACGAAGTGGGGCGGCTTGATGCCGATTTGGGTCATATAGTAGATCTTCAGCCGCCGGCCCTTGTCCGTGGGAGGCTGCACCCGGGCGGTGGCGTCGGCCAGCACCGAATTGAGCATGCCGGTAGTGATGCGCAGAGAGGCCTGGTCCACCACGTAGTTGATGAGATCAAAGAGCCGGTCCACCCGCTGGCCTGTCAGGGCGGAGATGAACAGGATGGGGGCATATGTCATATAGCTCAGATCCCGGCGCACGTCGGCGCGCATCTTGTCCATGGTCTTGTCATCCTTCTCAATGGAGTCCCACTTGTTGACCACGATGATGCACGCCTTGCCCGCCTCATGGGCCAGGCCGGCTACCTTGGTGTCCTGCTCGGTGACGCCCTCGTTGGCGTCGATGAGGATGAGGCACACGTCGGCCCGCTCGATGGCCATGGTGGCCCGCAGGACGGAGAACTTTTCAATGGGATCGTCCACCTTGGACTTCTTCCGCATGCCGGCGGTGTCGATGAACAGATATTTGCCCTTTTTGTTCTCAAAGTAGCTGTCCACCGCATCCCGGGTGGTGCCCGCCATATCGCTGACGATCACCCGCTGCTCTCCCAGAATGCGATTGACCAGGGAGGACTTGCCCACATTGGGCTTACCGATGATGGCCACTTTGATAACGTCGTCGTCCACTTCCTCCTCGTCCTCCGGGGGGAAGTACTTGAAGCACTCGTCCAGCAGGTCGCCGGTGCCATGGCCATGGACGGCGGAGACGGGGATGGGATCGCCCAGCCCCAGGTTATAAAACTCATAAATGTCAGGATTGGTATGGCCCACCTGGTCCATCTTGTTTACCGCCAGCACCACCGGCTTGCCGGAGCGCAGCAGCATATTGGCCACTTCCTG
>CALWXT010000095.1 GCA_944385575.1 uncultured Flavonifractor sp.
CTTCCGGCATACGCAGGTGGCCCAGGGTCTTTTTCTTGCACAGCTCCCCGCCGTCGGTGCCCTGGAACTCCTGGATGCCGCTCATCCGGCCCAGGCGGTGGGTCTCGGCGTCGGCCACTACCCAGAGGGAAACTGCCTCCCCCACCGGCACACCGTTCACCAGCAGGTCAAAGTCCCGGTAGGTGGACGCCCCCTTGCCGCCCCGGTGCCAGGTGCGCACCGTGACGTGCTCTCCCCACTTCAGGGGCCGATCCAGCCGATACCACAGCCGGGCCATCATCCAGAACAGGTTATATTTCTCCACCATCTCCTCCCGGGAGGCGTGGAGCTGACAGGCGGCGGACACTGCCGCCTCCTGCAAAATGCCCAGCAGGCCGGAGGGCCGGCAGTTGTACCACTGGTCCACATCCCGGGAGTCCACCGGGTAGGTTCCTTCCCAGAACACCCTTACCCCTCCTCCTTGCTGCCGTGGATCAGCAGCTTGGTTTTGCAGCAGATGTCGTCGATGTCGCTGGCAGTGGCCGCCGGGATGCGCATGGCGCCCCCGCAGTCGGCACAGAACAGGTCAATGGAGCTGTAATTCACCTGGAGCTTCCAGCGGTGGGAGCCGCAGGTACAGGAGATACCGTCCCGCTGAGCGATCTCCTTCAGCTCGGAGAGCACCTCATGCATGACCAGCTCATCCAGAAAGCTGCCCTTCTCCCGGTTCTCCTCACCCAGCTTGTCCACTGCCTCCTCCAGGCGCTTGAGGGCGGCAAACACCGCGCCCTCCTCACCCACGTAGCAGCAGTCCAGGCCGGACTGGGCACAGGAGAAGGCCAGCAGGCGCTGGTGGAGAAATGCCTGTGAGGAGCAGATCACCGAGTGATCCTTGCCGCAGAACAGGCAGGGTACCGTCAGCTTCACCCGATCCCCCATCATCTCCACCTGCAAGCTGGACTTGCCGCAGGGACAGGGCAGCGTATTTGCTGACGCGGCCAGCTGAAAAACAGTCCGCTCCGCCGCCACGATCTGGCGGCAGGAGGGGCAGAAATAGGCCAGTGTGCGTTTGGCTTCCTGAGCCATGGCGCGCCTCCCCTTCCGAAATAAAATGTTGTATTTTATTATAACGCAAACTGCGATTCTTGACCAGCGCCCGTCCCGTAAAATCCCGCCTCATATTTTTCCGTCTTTTCGTTCAAAATAGCATCATCTGCTGAAAAAGGGATGAGGCTATGAACAAAAAGCGCCCCGGCGGGCAGACCGCCGAGCTCCCCTCCCGGCCCTGCCTGCTGGCCTGGGCCAGCGTGGTGGGGAAAAAGGAGGGCGAAGGCCCTCTGGCCGCCACCTTCGACGTGGTAAGCCCCGACGACTCCTTCGGAGAAAAGAGCTGGGAAAAGGCGGAGAGCGCCATGCAGAAGCTGGCCCTGTCCACCGCGCTGAAAAAGGCCAACCTGGCCCCTGGCGCCCTGGACTATCTGCTGGCGGGCGACCTGCTCAACCAGTGTATCGGCTCCGCCTTCGCCGCCCGGGATCAGGATGTGCCCTTTCTGGGCCTATATGGAGCCTGCTCCACCATGGCGGAGAGCCTGTCGCTGGCCTCCCTGCTGCTGGACGGCGGCTTCGGAGCGCACACGGCAGCCATGACCTCCTCCCACTTCTGTTCGGCGGAGCGCCAGTACCGCACGCCTTTGGAATACGGCGGGCAGCGCACCCCCACCGCCCAGTGGACAGTCACCGGCTCCGGGTGCGTCATTCTGGGCCGGGAGGGCCAGGGACCCAGAGTCACCCACGTCACCACCGGCAAGATCGTGGACAAGGGCATCAAGGACGCCAATAATATGGGCGCCGCTATGGCGCCCGCCGCTGCCGACACCATTCTGGCCCACTTCCGGGACACGGGCCGAAAGCCCTCGGACTACGACCTGGTGGTTACCGGCGACCTGGGCCAGCTGGGCCATGAGCTGCTGGCTGACCTCTTGCAGATGGAGGGGCTCCAGCTCCCTCATCTGGCCGACTGCGGCACCCTGATCTACGATCTGGAGGGACAGGATGTCCACTGCGGCGGCTCCGGCTGCGGCTGCTCGGGGGCAGTGCTGTGCGGCCTGCTCCTCAATGGCATGCTGGAGGGCCGGTGGAAGCGGATTCTGTTCTGCGGCACCGGAGCCCTGCTCTCCCCCACCTCCACCCAGCAGGGAGAGAGCATCCCGGCGGTGTGCCACGCGGTGGCCATCGAACAGGAAAGGCAGGGATAGGAATGGACATGTTTTGGGAATACGCCAGGGCGTTTCTCTGCGGGGGCGTACTGTGCCTCATCGGGCAGATACTCATTGATAAAACCAAGCTCACCCCCGCCCGCATCCTGGTATCTTATGTAGTGGCGGGCGTCATTCTGGGCGGCCTGGGTATCTACAAGTATATCGCCCAGTTCGGCGGAGCGGGAGCCACCGTGCCCCTCACCGGCTTTGGCTGGCTTCTGTCCAAGGGCGTGGCCAAGGCGGTGGCGGAACAAGGCGTGCTGGGCGCCCTCACCGGCGGGGTCACAGCCGCCGCGGGAGGCATCACCGCCGCGGTGTTCTTCGGCCTGGTGGTTGCCCTGCTGTTCAAGCCCAAGTCCAAATCATAAAAAAGAGCGTCCGCAGCCGCGGACGCTCTTTCCTTATTTCTGTCTGGAGGGCAAAATCAGGCCCAGTACGATACCCACCGCAGCGGGCAGCACCCAGCCCAGGCTTACCGAGGCCAGGGGCATGGCCTTCAGCACATCGCTCAAGCCGGGGATCACACCTTTTAAGGCATCCAGCACGCTGAAAACCCCGGCGAACAGCACGCCCAGGGGATAGACCCAGCGTTTCCCCGCCAGCCAGCGGTGGAAGAAGGACAGGGCGATGAGCACGATGGCCATGGGGTACAGGATGCCCAGCACCGGGGCAGACACCGAGATGATCTGGGCCAGCCCCGCGTTGGAGATCACCATGCTCACCACCGCGAACAGCACCGCCCAGCCCTTATAGCTCAGCTTGGGGCAGATGGAGTAAAAATACTCGCCGCAGGAACTGATGAGACCCACGCACACATTGAAGCAGGCAATGATGAAAATGCCCGCCAGCAGCACATTGCCCAGCGGCCCGAACAGCAGGCCCACCACATTGGTCAGCGCCTGAGCACCGTCGGTAGGATCGGGTATCGCCCCGGCAGACAGGGCGCCGATGTGGGCCAGCATGCAGTAGATGATGAGGAGCATCACCCCGGCGATGATGCCGGAGCGGACGGTACCCCGGACTACGGCGCTCTCCTCCTCCACCCCCCGGGCCCGGATATTGACGGCGATGATGATGCCGAAGGCCAGGGCGGCGATGGTGTCCATGGTCTGGTAGCCCTCTACGAAGCCCTGAATCACCGGGTGGGTCACATAATTCCCGGAGGCCGGGCCGTACCCCTCCAGTGGGTTGGCCAGGCAGCCCACAAAGGTGATGATGATGAGGGCCACCAGGATGGGACAGAGGATCTTGCCCAGCCGGTCGGTGAGCTTTTCCGGCCGCAGGGCGATGACCAGCGCGGCGGCAAAAAACACCAGGGAGTAGATCAGTCGGAACATGGGAATGGGGGCGTCCGCACCCACAAAGGGGGGCACCGCCATCTCAAAGGATGTAGTGGCGGTACGGGGAATGGCCAGGCAGGGGCCAATGGCCAGATAGGCGGCGATGGTGAATGCCCGGGCGAACAGCGGATGCACCCGGCTGCCCAGCGTGTCCATTCCGCCGGAGCGGGCCACCGCCACCACGCCCAGCACCGGCAGGCCCACGGCACTCACCGCCAGGCCGATGGTTGCCAGCCAGGTGGCCGTACCCGCCTGGGCCGCGATGCCCGGCGGGAAGATCAGGTTGCCCGCGCCAAAGAACATGGAAAACAGCGTAAAGCCCACCAAAATCAGGTTTTTCCCACGCAATTGCATGTCTCTACCTCCTGATTGGGTTAAAAACAGCGGCACACCGGACGGCGTGCCGCTGTTTTCCACTTTTATGCACCAAATTAGCCCTGGGAAATAGCACCCGTGGGGCAGGTGTCGGCGCAGCTGCCGCAATCGATGCAGGAACCGGCGTCGATGACGTACTGGCTATCGCCCTGAGAGATAGCGCCCACGGGGCAAGCACCCTCGCAGGAACCACAGCTCACGCAAGCGTCGCTGATGACATAGGCCATTGGAATACACCTCCAAACTCTAAAACTATCGTTATTGTATCATAACTTTTTAAAAATGCAATGCTAAAATGCGCCGCTGATGGGTATATTTTTTCTCGGCGGGAAAAACTAGAAGACACTCCAAAGGAGGCGGAAGCATCCATGGATCATCCATCCCCATTTCATATGGAGGCTGCCGGGAGCCTGACCCCGGAATTGGAGGGCGCACCCCGCAGCGGCGTGCACCGCCAGAGAACAAAGGCGAAAGGGCGTGGAACAACGCATGAAGCCCGTCAAACGGCAGAAAAAGCTCCTGTTTTGGAGCCGGAAGAAACGAGGGCAGGCCATGAATGACACCCGGTTCACCCAGCGGGCCCAGACCGCTCTGCGGCTGGCCCAGCAGTGCTCGGCGGAGCTGGGGCACGGGTACGTGGGCAGTGAGCACCTGCTGCTGGGGCTGGCCCAGGAGAGCAGCGGCGTAGCAGCCAAGGTACTGCTCTCCGCCGGTCTGGACCCCGACACTCTGAAATCGGCCATCGCCGCTCTGGTGGGCACCGGGGACGGGGGTACCGCCCCCTCCCAGGGACTTACACCCCGCTGCAAGAAGATCATTGAACTCTCCCTCACCGAAGCCGTCCGGCTGGGACATCAGTATGTGGGCACCGAGCATCTGCTGCTGGGCATCCTCCAGGAGGGGGACGGGGTAGCGGTGCGGGTGCTGGCCAACGTGGGGGTGGAACCCCGGCGGCTGCGGGCCGATGTCACCGCAGCCATGGGAGGAGATCCCTCCTCCTCCCCTTTCCGCGGAACCGGACGGCCCAGGGAGCGGGAATACGGCGGCGACACCAAGCTGCTGGACCAGTTCTGCCGGGATCTCACCCGGCTGGCCGCCGGCGGTGTGCTGGACCCGGTGATCGGACGGGACCGGGAGATCCAGCGCACCATCCAGATCCTGGCCCGGCGGCAGAAAAACAATCCTGCCCTCATCGGCGAGCCCGGGGTGGGCAAGACCGCCGTAGCGGAGGGGCTGGCCTGGCGGATCGCCACCGGCCAGGTCCCCGACGACCTCCAGGGCAAGCGGCTGCTGTCCCTGGATCTGTCCTCCATGATCGCGGGCACCAAATACCGGGGTGAATTTGAGGAGCGGGTCAAGAATATCCTGGCGGAGGTGCGCCGGGCAGGCGGCATCATCCTGTTCATTGACGAGCTGCACACCATTGTGGGTGCTGGCTCGGCGGAGGGCGCCATCGACGCCGCCAACATCATCAAGCCCGCTCTGGGCCGGGGCGAGCTCCAGGTCATCGGCGCCACCACCACCGACGAGTACCGCAAATATATCGAAAAGGACGCTGCCCTGGAGCGCCGGTTCCAGCCGGTGGTGGTGGGCGAGCCGGACAGCGACACCGCCCGCTCCATCCTGCTGGGCCTGCGGGACCGGTACGAGGCCCACCACAAGCTCACCATCACCGACGAGGCCATCGACGCCGCCATCTCCCTGTCGGTGCGCTATATCGGCGACCGGCGGCTGCCGGACAAGGCCATCGACCTGATGGACGAGGCCGCCTCCCGGGTTCGCATCCAGCGGCTGGCCGCGCCCCCCGACCTTCAGGCGCTGGAGGAGCGCACCGCCCGCACCCGGCGGGAAAAGGAGGAGGCTATCCGCAACCAGGACTTTGAGCAGGCCGCCATGCTCCGGGACGCGGAGGAGGACTTTTCCCGAGAGCTGGAACAGCAGAAGGCCCGGTGGCGTTCGGGACAGAACACCGGCGCGGTGACGGCGGAGGATATCGCCCAGGTGGTGGCCGGGTGGACGGGTGTGCCCGTCACCACCCTGACCCAGGCGGAGAGCGACCGGCTGCTCCGGCTGGAGGAGGATCTCCACCGCCGGGTGGTAGGTCAGGATGAGGCGGTGCGTGCAGTGGCCCGGGCGGTGCGCCGTGGCCGGGTGGGTCTGAAGGAACCCGGCCGCCCCACCGGCTGCTTCCTCTTTCTGGGGCCCACCGGCGTGGGCAAGACCGAGCTGTGCAAGGCCCTGGCCCACGCCATGTTCGGCAGTGAGGAGGCCATGCTTCGCTTCGACATGTCGGAGTATATGGAAAAGCACGCCGTCTCCCGGCTCATCGGCTCCCCGCCGGGATATGTGGGCTACGAGGAAGGGGGCCAGCTCACCGAAAAGGTGCGCCGCAGGCCCTACTGCGTAGTGCTCTTTGACGAGATCGAAAAGGCCCACCCGGATATCTGGGGCATCCTGCTTCAGATGATGGAGGACGGTGTGGTCACTGACTCCCAGGGCCGGAAGGCCGATTTCAAGAACGCCATCGTGGTGCTCACCTCCAACGTGGGCGCCCAGCGCATCACCGCCAGAGGCGGACGTCTGGGCTTCTCCGCTGCCGACCACGCCGACGGCCAGACCCGCTCGCCGGAGGAACTGAAGGCATCTGTCACGGAGGATCTGAAAAAGGTCTTCCGGCCGGAATTTCTCAACCGGCTGGACGAGACCATCGTCTTCACCCAGCTGGGCCGGGCGGAGATCCGCGCCATCGCCCGGCGGATGCTGGAACAGGTGGGCGAACGGCTGAAAGCGCTCGGTGTCACCCTCTCCTGGACGGACGAGGCCCTGGACGTCTTGGCCAAACAGGGCTTTGACCCCAGCTACGGCGCCCGGCCCCTCCGCCGCACCATTCGGACCCAGGTGGAGGACCCCGCCGCCGAAGGACTGCTCAGCGGCAGCCTGAAGGCGGGTGACACCGCTCTGGTCTGCTGCGCGGAGGGAAAGCCTGCCCTCCGCTTCCATGCTGTCCCGGCAATCACAAAGGAGGAATCCGTATGAACCCATCCCGTATCGCGCCGCTGGCGCTGGCCCTGATCCTGCTATCTGGCTGCGGCGGCACCACACAGGAGCTGTCCCCCGAAGACCGCACCCAGCTCTACCGTACCGCCATTGAGGAGGCCCGGGATCAGGACATGAACGACGCCGTGCCCGTCATCACCTCTGCCGAGGAGGATCTGGGCCAGGCCATCTTTGACGTTCTGGGGCTGGACCCGGCAGACTGCACCGCCTGTGCCCTGTCGGTGTCCCTGATGAACGTGAAAGCCTACGGCATCGCCGCCGTCTATCCCGCCGACGGGCGGGAGGAGCAGGTAAAGGCGAGCCTGTCTGCCTTTATTGACCAGCAGCGGCAGAATTTTCAGCAGTACCTTGTGGATCAGTACGAGATCGCCCAGGACGCCCGGCTGGAAACCCTCTCCGACGGAACCATTTTGATGGTGATGTGCGAGGATCAGGACGGGGTGTTCGACTCCATCCGTGCCTCCATTGAGGAGCAAAAATAGCCCCTTCCCCTGTCTGGCCTTGCGGGACAGCGGAGAACGCGGTATAATGTAGGGGTTCTTTATCCTTATTTCAGGAGGCCTGTTTATGCAAGCACGTGCCAGCGGTATCCTCCTTCCCGTCTTTTCCCTGCCCGGCCCCTATGGCATCGGAACTCTGGGCAGCTCCGCCCGGCAGTTCATCAATTTCCTGTCCGACTCCAGGCAGAAATTCTGGCAGATCCTGCCCCTGGTGCCGCCGGGAGGCGGAGACTCCCCCTATATGTCCGCCTCCTCCTTCGCCGGCAACCCTCTGCTGCTGGATCTGGATCTGCTCCAGGAGGAGGGGCTGCTCACCCGGGAGGAGCTGGACTCCGCCCGTTGGAACAATCCCGATCGTATCGACTACGGCTGGCTCCACCAGAGCCGCATGCCCCTGTTCCGGAAAGCCTGGGAGCGGGGCCGGGAGCGGTACGCTCCTCTGCTGGACAAATTCCTGGCGGACGAGGCGGACTGGCTGCCCGACTATGCCCTGTTCCTGGCGCTGCGCGCCCATTTCGGCGGCAAGGAGCTGGCTGACTGGCCCGACGAGGCCCGGCTGCGCCAGCCGGAGGCCATGGAACGCTATCGGACTGAGCTTGCGGAGGAATGCCGGTTCCAGGCCTTCTTGCAGCTACTCTTTTTCCGCCAGTGGACCGCCATCAAGGCCTATGCCAATTCCAAGGGCATTTCCATCATCGGGGATATGCCTATCTATGTCTCCCCCGACAGCGCCGAAGTGTGGAGCGAGCCGGAGCTGTTCCAGCTGAAGGAGGACATGAGGCCCTCCGCGGTGGCGGGGGTACCCCCCGACGCCTTCACCGAGCTGGGTCAGCACTGGGGCAACCCGCTCTACGACTGGGACTACCATAAGAAGACCGGCTTTGCCTGGTGGAAGCGGCGTGGCGCTCAGATGGCCCGGCTGTACGACGTGGTGCGCATCGACCACTTCCGTGCCTTCCACACCTACTGGTCCATCCCCGCCGGCGCCGCCGACGCCCGGCCCGGCCACTGGGAAAAGGGTCCCGGCTTTGACCTGCTGGACGCCCTGAAAAGCGTATCCGGCCTGGCCCTCATTGCCGAGGATCTGGGCGCGCTGGAGGCCGACGCCCTGGAATTCATCAATCAGAGCGGCCTGCCCGGCATGAAGGTGCTGGTATTCGCCTTCGATCCCGTGGGTGAGAGCTCCTACCTGCCCCACAACTGTCCCCGGGACGCGGTGATCTACACCGGCACCCACGACACCCCCACCTTCGTCCAGTGGCTCTTTGAGCAGGCCAGTCCGGGCGAGCGGGACTACGCCTTCGACTACCTGCGGCTGCGGGAGGACGAGGGCTTCGGCTGGGGCGCGGTGTGCGGGGCCTGGATGTCCCCCTGCCGCCTGGCGATCGCCCC
>CALWXT010000096.1 GCA_944385575.1 uncultured Flavonifractor sp.
GGTCTGTATCTCCAGGACATTGCCCAGGGCAATTTCCGGAATTCCATCAAGATGCAGAAGGACCGTCCCGTGCTGGACATCATTACCAGCATGTTCCCCATCTCCGCCCGGATCGGTATCATCGCCATCGGATGGGCCATATTGGTGGGCGTCCCATTGGGCTGTTTGGCAGCCTATAAACGAGGTACGTGGATAGACAGCCTGCTGCGGGTGGTCTGTACCATAGGCATATCCATGCCGGGCTTCGTGGTAGCCACCATATTGCTGTACCTGCTCACCGGCGGCATTGAGGGCGTAAAGCTGTTCCCAACGACGTTTGACGTCACGACCTGGAAAAGCTACGTGCTGCCCTGCGCGGCTCTGGGCTTCTATCCCATGTGCTATCTGTCCCGCCAGACCCGTACCGCCATGCTGGACTCCATCAACCAGGAGTATATCAAGACGGCCCGGGCCAAGGGCCTGAAGAATCGGAAGATCATCTTCAAGCACGCCCTGCGCAACGCCCTGATTCCCGTCATCACCTACCTGGGCCCCCAGATCGCCTTCACTCTGTGCGGCGGCTTCGTGGTGGAGAAGGTCTTCTCCATCCCCGGCCTGGGCCGCTACTTCGTTATGTCCATCCAGGCCCGTGACTATCCCATCATCATGGGCACCACCATTTTCCTGGCGGCTTTCGTTATCATCATGAACCTGCTGGTTGACCTGCTGTACAAGCTGGTGGATCCGCGGATCAACCTGAGCAAGGGAGGGAACTGAGTTGGCAGACAAGAAGCATAAGAAAGTACTCGGCTCCCTTCAGCCCGACGTGGAGGATATTCTGAGCTGGAACGACCTGCCGGAGAACGCCTTTGAGCCGGCCAGCACCCAGGAGAAGGAGAGCTTTATCCAGGACCGCAAGAGCGTGTCCTACTGGAAGGACGCCTGGCGGCGTCTGCGCCGCAACCGGGTGGCCATGGTGGCCATGGTCATCGTGATCCTGATCGCCCTGTTCGCCTTTGTCGGACCTTTTATCGTACCCTACGGCTACGATGAGCAGATCCGGGGCGCCAACAACCTGCATCCCTGGCACTATTCCCTGGAAGACCGTGCAGCCCAGGACCCCGAGGCCGCCATTGAAAAGGCCCGCGAGGAGGCTGCGGCTGAAGGCCGTGAGCTCACCCGTGTGGAGGAGGCCCAGATCCGGGCTCAGATCAAGGCCGGCGGCGCCAGCGAGATGAAGCCCCGCCTGTTCGGTTATACCGACGAGGAGCTGGAGCGCAAGGCCAACGGTGAGTTTGTCTTCCCCCATGTGTTCGGCTGCGACATGCACGGCCGTGACATCATGGTGCGTACCATGGTGGGCGCCCGGGTGTCCATGATTGTGGGCATCTGCTGCGCGCTGATCGTGCTGGTGATCGGCGCCCTGTACGGCTCCGTTTCCGGCTACTGCGGCGGCAAGGTGGACGCGGTGATGCAGCGCATCGTGGAGATCATCTATACCATCCCCGAAGTGCTCATCATCCTGCTGCTGTCCGCCACCCTCAAGCCCATCTTTGAGGAATTCCAGAACTCGGGCAACGGTCCGCTTCAGAATCTGGTGACCATCCTGGGTCCCAACCTGATTTCCATCTTCATCGCGTTCGGCCTGCTGTACTGGGTGACCATGAGCCGCATCATCCGCGGCCAGATCCTCCAGCTCAAGCAGCAGGAGTATGTCACCGCTGCCCGTGCTCTGGGCGCCAAGGGCGGCCGCATCATCAAGCGCCACCTGCTGCCCAACTGCATCGGCCAGATCGTGACCACCACCTTCCTGCAGATCCCCTCCGCCATCTTTACCGAGTCCTTCCTGTCCTTCCTGGGCATGGGCGTTTCCGCCCCCATGACCAGCCTGGGCTCCATGTGTTCCGATGCCCTGGGCGGTCTGACCACCTATCCCTACCGTTTGTTCATCCCCGCCGCCATCCTGAGCGTGATGATCCTGTGCCTGAACCTGTTCGGCGACGGCCTGCGTGACGCCCTGGATCCCCGGCTGAAGAAGTAAGAAAGGAGGAGACAACATGGAACAGAATCAGAAGACCGGCAAGCTGCTGGAAGTGAAGGATCTCCACGTCTCCTTCTTTACCCCCGCCGGCGAGGTCAAGGCGGTGGGCGGCATCAGCTATGACCTGAACTATGACGAAGTCATGGGCATCGTGGGCGAGTCCGGCTCCGGCAAGAGCGTGGAGGCCTACTCCATCATCGGCCTGCTCCAGTCCCCCGGCAAGGTGGTGGGCGGCTCCATCACCCTGGAGGGTGAGGACGTGCTGGCCAAGAGCAAGGAAGAGATGATCGCCCTCCGCGGCAGCAAGGTGGCCATGATCTTCCAGAACCCCATGACCTGCCTGAACCCCGTTTACACCATCGGCAACCAGCTGATTGAGGCCCTGAAGGCCCACGACAAGAAGGTCTCCAAGGAAGAGGCTTCCAAGCGTGCCATGGAGATGCTGGAGCTGGTGGGTATCAACAACGTGGCAAAGCGTATGAAGCAGTATCCTCATGAACTGTCCGGCGGCATGCGTCAGCGTGTCATGATCGCCATGGGCCTGATCTGCCATCCCCAGCTGCTGATTGCCGACGAGCCCACCACCGCTCTGGACGTGACCATCCAGGCCCAGATCCTGGAGCTGATGAAGGACCTGCAGAAGAAGACCCACATGGGCATCATCTTCATTACCCACAACCTGGGCGTGGTGGCCGAGATCTGTGACAAGGTCTCCGTTATGTACGCCGGCAAGATGGTGGAGCAGGGTCCTGTGGACGATATCTTCTACAAGCCCGGCCACCCCTACACCATGGGCCTGCTGCGCTCCATGCCCCGCGTGGACGCCGAGAGCTATGAGCGCCTCATCCCCATCGAGGGAACCCCCGTGGATATGCTCAATCCCCCCGAGGGCTGCCCCTTCGCCCCCCGCTGCGAGTATGCCATGAAGATCTGCCTGCAGAAGATGCCTCCCTATGTGGAGCTGGGCGAGAACCACCGTTCCGCCTGCTGGCTGCGGGTGCAGGAGCAGATGGAGCGGGAGAAGCAGGGCGCCGCTGAGCAGAAGGAGGTGCCGGATCATGAGTGAGAAGAATGATATCCTGGTACAGGTGGACCACCTGACCAAGTACTTTGGCATCAAGGGCGTCAAGGGCCCCGGCGTCCAGGCCGTTGAGGATGTGTCCCTGTTCATCAAGCGGGGCGAGACTTTGGGCCTGGTAGGCGAGTCCGGCTGCGGCAAGACCACGCTTGGCCGTACGATCCTGCAGCTGCATGAGCCCACCTCCGGCACGATCGTCTATGACGGCCAGACTATTTATCAGCATGAGTACCCCTTTGAGGCCAAGAACGTCCAGGTCAAGGGCAAGGACGGTGCCATGCATGAGCAGAGCGTGCTGGTCAAGAAGCCGGTGCCTCGTGCCAAGGCTGTGGATATGCTGCCCTATCGCCGGAAGATGCAGATTATCTTCCAGGACCCCTCCGCCTCCCTGGACCCCCGTATGACGGTGGGTGAAATTATCGGCGAGGCGCTGGATATCCACAAGCTCTGTTCCACCAAGAAGGACCGTACCGACCGCATCAAGGAACTGCTGAGCATGGTGGGCCTGAACACCGAACATGCCAACCGCTACCCCCATGAGTTCTCCGGCGGCCAGCAGCAGCGCGTGGGCATTGCCCGGGCTCTGGCTGTGCGTCCTGAGTTCATCGTGTGTGACGAGCCCATTTCCGCTCTGGACGTGTCCATCCAGTCCCAGGTGGTCAACATGCTGGAGGACATGCAGCAGGATCTGGGGCTGACCTACCTGTTCATCGCCCACGACCTCAGCGTGGTGCGCCACATTTCCAACCGCATCGGCGTTATGTACCTGGGCACCCTGGTGGAGCTGGCTGAGAGCTATGAGCTGAACAAGAACCCCATCCATCCCTACACCAAGACCTTGCTTTCCGCTGTGCCTGTGCCCGATCCCGAGGTAAGCCGTACCCGCCAGCGCATTGTGCTGGAGGGCGACATCCCCTCTCCCATGAATCCGCCCACGGGCTGCCGGTTCCACACCCGCTGCCCCTACGCCACGGAGAAGTGTAAGGAGGCTGTGCCCCAGCTGAAAGAACATGCACCCGGTCACTGGGCAGCCTGCCACCTGTTGGGCTGAATTAACAAAATCGCAACAAATTATTTACACTCTTGACATAATTGTGCTATAATACACCATACCATGCGGAAGGCCATGGCCTTCCGGCGTCCGCAGTGCGGACGCCGAGGGGGCCTGTCGCCTGAGTGTATCCCGCCGACAGGCGAAACGATACAAAATTGAAAGATGGAGGTCCAATTATGAAAAAGACGAAGCTCCTGTCTCTGCTTCTGTCCGGGGCCATGGTAGCCGGTCTGCTGGCCGGCTGCGGTAGCGGCACTGAGAACGCTGGCGACAACACGCCCGCTCCCGGCGGCAGCGAAGCTCCCTCCGGCGAGGCTTTTGAGATGACCGTGAACATCGCCTCCGAGCCTCAGACCATTGATCCCGCTCTGAACAGCGCCGTGGACGGCGCCATCATGCTCAGCCACATGTTTGAGGGCCTGATGCGTTGGGATGACAGCGGCGCCGAGACTCCCGGCACCAACGGCACCTGCAACAACGCTACTCTGGCTCCCGGCCAGGCCGAGACCTACGACAAGGTGGTCAACGATGACGGCACCGTCACCTACACCTTCCACCTGCGTGAGGATGCCAAGTGGTCCGACGGCAAGGACGTGACCGCTGAGGACTTCGTGTTCTCCTGGCAGCGTCTGGTTGATCCCGCCACCGCCGCTGACTACAGCTACATGATCGACTGTGTTGTGGGCGCCAGCGAGATCATCTATGGCACCGCCACCGGCGAGCTGGATGAGGAAGGCAACGAGATCATGGAGCACGCCGATCCCTCCACCCTGGCTGTGAAGGCTGTGGACGACAAGACCTTCGAGGTCACCATCACCTCCGACCTGCCCTACTTCCTGGAGATCTGCGCTTTCCCCGCCACCTTCCCCGTGCGCTCCGACATCGTGAGCAACGCTCAGTGGACCTATGATCCCGCCACCTACATCTCCAACGGCGCCTACAAGATGACCATCCGTGAGACCAACTCTCAGATCGTCATGGAGCCCAACGAGTACTACTATGATGTGGCTTCCCTGGGTCCCCAGAAGATCACCTTCAAGCTGATGGAAGATCAGAACGCCATGCTCAACGGCTTCAAGACCGGCGAGCTGGACTTCATCGAGTCCATGCCTGTTGACGAGATTGCCGGCCTGATGACCTCCGGCGACCTGAAGATCGTGGACTACATCGGCACCTACTATGTCTGCTATCAGACCCAGAAGGCCCCCTTCGACGACTGGCGCGTCCGCAAGGCCTTCACTCTGGCCATTGACCGCACCTATATCGTGAACGAGATCACCCAGACCGGTCAGGTCGAGGCTGGCGGTTTCGTGCCCGCCGGCGTGTACGACGCTGACGGCGCCACCGGCGACGACTTCCGCACCCAGGGCGGCGACTACTACAAGCCCACCGACGCCGACTACGAGGCCAACTGTGAGGAGGCCCGTCAGCTGCTGGCCGAGGCTGGCTACCCCAACGGCGAGGGCTTCCCTGTTGTTGAGTACCTGTACAACACCGACGACGCCCACAAGGCCGTTGCCGAGGCTCTGCAGAGCATGTGGCAGAACGTGCTGGGCGTGACCGTCACCCTGAACAACCAGGAGTGGGCCACCTTCCTGCAGACCCGTAAGGACGGCGATTACTCCATCGCCCGTAACGGCTGGATTGCCGACTACAACGATCCCATGTCCTTCCTGGATATGTGGCTGACCGGCGGCGGCAACAACGACGCTCAGTACTCCAACAAGGAGTATGACGCCAAGATCCAGGAGGCCAAGGCCACTTCCGATCCTGCCACCCGCATGCAGCTGATGCATGAGGCCGAGGACATCATCATGGGCCAGGATTACGCTCTGTGCCCCCTGTACTTCTACACTCAGAAGTACATGCTGGCCGACGGCATCCAGGGTATGTACTATACTCCTCTGGGCTACTTCTTCTTCGACCACTGCACCCAGGGCTAATTTCAGCCTGAAAAAAGGGCGGAGCCAACCGGCTCCGCCCTTTTTGCGCCTGTCTGAACAGAGGACGGGGTAAAAGTGACGGCTTTTTTGTGTGCTTTGACGAGTGAATAAATATTGCATTTTTCTGAATATCATGTATAATAAGATACAACCAATAAGGAAACCCTGAGAGGATTCAATGAATAGGAGAGAATACATCATGAAGCACATGAAGAAACTGGCCCTGCTGGGCCTGACCGCTGTAATGTCCCTGAGCCTGCTGGCCGGCTGCGGCGGCACCACTGGCAACGCTGAGACCCCCGACGCTGGGGAGACCACTCCCGCCACCGAGAGCCAGGCCCCCGCTGGGGAGACCACTCCTGCCGCCGGCGAGTTCACCACTGTGGAGGCCGGTAAGCTCCACATGTCCACCAACGCTGCCTTCCCTCCCTATGAGATGATCAAGGACGACGGCACCTTCGAGGGCATTGACGTGGAGGTGGCTGCCGCTATCGCTGAGGAACTGGGCCTGGAGCTGGTCGTGGACGACATGGGCTTTGACGCCGCCCTGCTGGCCGCTCAGAACGGTCAGAGCGACATGGTCATGGCCGGTGTTACCGTTACTGAGGAGCGTCAGGCGGTTATGGACTTTTCCGAGAGCTATGCTACCGGCGTTCAGGTGGTCATCGTCAAGGAGGATTCCCCCATCCAGACTGTGGATGATCTGGCCACCGCTGAGATGATCGGCACCCAGGTAGCCACTACCGGTTACATCTATTGCTCCGACACTCCCGAGAACGGCGGCTACGGCGAGGACCATGTCACCGCTTATGAGTCCGGCGCTCTGGCTGTCCAGGCCCTGATCAACGGCAAGGTAGACGCTGTGGTTATCGACAATGCTCCCGCTCAGGAGTTTGTGGCTGCCAATGAGGGCCTGAAGATCCTGGACACCGAGTTTGCGGTGGAAGACTATGCCATCGGCGTGAAGAAGGGCAACACCGCCCTGCTGGATGCCATCAACGGCGCTTTGAACAAGCTGATCGAGGACGGCACCGTTCAGTCTATCGTGGATAAGTACATCGCTGCTGAGTAAGCAAGTCAGCGAGAAGCAGAACAAATAACGGAAAGGGCGGCCCCGGAAGGCCGCCCTTTCCGTCCGTGTCAGAAAGGAGGTAACCCCATGCAGGAATTTTGGATGGATGCTGTCCGCAAATTCAACCTGGCCTTTGTGGAGGGCGACCGCTGGAAGCTGTATCTTCAGGGCCTGGGTGTTACGCTGCAGCTTACTGTTTTTGCCTTGATTATCGGTATTATTCTGGGTGTTGTAGTGGCCGTGATCCGTACAGCCCATGACCAGCAGCGGCCGGGCCGCCGGCGCAGCTTTGCATTGGGCGTGCTGAATCTGATCTGCAAAGTCTACATTACCGTGATCCGGGGCACACCTATGATGGTGCAGCTGCTGATCTGGGGCTTTGTCATCTTCAAGACTAGTCGGGACCAGACCATGGTGGGCATTATCGGCCTGGGTATCAACTCGGGCGCCTATGTGGCGGAGATCGTCCGGGGCGGTCTGATGAGTGTAGATGTGGGTCAGATGGAAGCCGGGCGCTCCCTGGGCCTGAACTATCTGGATACCATGCGCTTTATTGTCATTCCTCAGGCATTCAAAAACATTCTGCCCTCTCTGGGCAATGAATTTATTACTCTGTTCAAGGATACCTCTCTGGTCTCCGCCATCGGCGGCACCGAGCTGGTGTATTACTCCGGGGCGGTGGGTGCAAAGACCTATGAGTACATGTTCCCCTACCTGGGTATTGCCGTTATGTACCTGGTATTTGTTATGATCCTCACCTGGCTGCTGGGGATTCTGGAAAGGAGGCTGCGTCAAAGTGATAGACGTTAAACATCTGTCCAAATCCTTCGGAAACCACCTGGTGTTGGACGATATCTCCGAGCACATCTATCCCGGCGAGAAGGTGGTAGTCATTGGACCCTCCGGCTCCGGTAAGTCCACCTTCCTGCGCTGCCTCAACCTGCTTGAGACCCCCACCAAAGGCACGATTACCTTTGAGGGCACCCCCATCACCGACCCCAAGATCAACATCGACCAGGTCCGTCGTCAGATGGGCATGGTGTTCCAGCACTTCAACCTGTTCCCCAACATGACCATCCGGAAGAATATCACCCTGGCACCCGTGCGTACCAAGCTGATGAGTCAGCAGGAGGCGGATGACACCGCCACCGCACTTTTGAAGCGGGTAGGTCTGGAAGAGAAGGCGGACGCCTA
Organism: uncultured Flavonifractor sp.; assembly: GCA_944385575.1. Lineage (GTDB taxonomy): Bacteria > Bacillota > Clostridia > Oscillospirales > Oscillospiraceae > Flavonifractor. The sequence continues at coordinate 8,362 of CALWXT010000096.1, forward strand.
TCCCAACCAGCTCTCCGGCGGCCAGAAGCAGCGGATCGCCATTGTCCGGGCTCTGGCTATGAAGCCCAAGGTGATGCTGTTTGACGAGCCCACCTCTGCCCTGGACCCCGAGATGGTGGGCGAGGTGCTGGAGGTTATGAAGCAGCTGGCCGACGAGGGCATGACCATGGTGGTGGTCACCCACGAGATGGGCTTTGCCCGCGAGGTGGGCAGCCGTGTGCTGTTCATGGACGGGGGCCATATTCTGGAGCAGAACGAGCCCCACGCCTTTTTTGCCAACCCCAAGGAGCCCCGTACCATCGAGTTCCTGTCCAAGGTACTGTAAGAATGATAATGATAAAAAGCCGCCCCATCCTTTTGGATGGGGCGGCTTTTTTGTATCCCAAAACCACTCGCTAGGCGAGTGGTACAAAAAAGCCTATGGCGATAAAGAAGATAGAAAAACTCCCTTTGCTATAATGAAAGTGCGGTCTGCCAACTGCACAAAGAATAGCAAAGGGAGGGCATTCAGATGGG
>CALWXT010000097.1 GCA_944385575.1 uncultured Flavonifractor sp.
TGGAGATGGCGTTTTGCAGATTGCCGTAATCCTGGCTCACCCGGTTGAGCTGGCTGAACAGGTTGAGAAAGAGCGCTGCCGCCACCACTGCCGCTCCGCAGCCCACCAGCACTGGCCAGCGCCGCCGTTTGACAGGAGTCTGAGGCATCCGGGCCGTCTGGGCGGCCAGGTACCGGTCCGCAATCTCCTGTACCATTTTAATCTGGGCCTCGGTCAGCTCTGCGCTCTGGCTGTCCGTCTGGCCAGAGGGGTGCTCCTCCTCTCCCAGCAGCCAGCCCACCGGCACGGAGAAAATCCGGCTCAGCGCCACCAGCTTCTCCACCTCGGGCAGGCTGGCGTCCGACTCCCACTTATAGATGGCCTGCCGGGACACCCCCAGCTTATCTCCCAGCCCCTCCTGAGAGAGGCCCAGCTCCTTTCGTTTCTGTGCGATGCGCTGTCCCACTGTCATGGCGAGCGCCTCCTTTCCGCCTCCACCTTAGCACAGGAACAGGCCCAAAAACCACCAACTGAGGGGTGGATTTTTGTCAACCAGCGGTTTACATGGCCGGTTTTGGGAGCTGTCCCCGCCTGGAGAGGTCAGGATTTGGCCTCGTCGATGTAGCTGTACAGGGTGTACTTGGAGATGCCGAAGAACTTGCACACCTTGTCCCCCGACTTGGTGATGAGGAAGGCGCCGGTGTCGTTGAGGAACTGGACCGCCTTCACCTTGTCCTCCTTGGTCATCATGGCCACCGGCTTGCCCACCAGGGCCACGCTCTGGTCGATGAGCTCGTCCAGCAGGTCGGCCACGTTGCGGGAGATCCGCTCCGGCTCCCGCTGGGGGGCGTCGGTACTGGTGAACTTGTGGAGCTGCTCCTCCATGGCCAGCATGAGGGTGATGTCGTAGTTGACGCCGAAAATGCCGATGGCCTTGCCGTCGTCGTCCCGGAGGTAGATGGTGCTGGACTTGAGAATTTTCCCGTCCTTGGTGCGGGTCAGATAGCTCAGGTGGTCCTCCAGATCCTCCCGGCCGCTGTGGAGCGCCTCCAGCACCACGTGGGAGGGTCCGTCCCCCACCTGCCGCCCGGTCACCTGGCCGTTCTCAATGGCCACGATGGAGCTGTCCGGGTCGTTGGAGTCCAGGTCGTGGACCACCACCTCGCAGTTGGGCCCGAATTGCCTGGCCAGGCCCTTGGCCAGCTGAAACATAAACTGGAGCACAGATGCATCCATTCGATCTACCTTCTTTCCCTAGTGTCATCCCAAAAGCTCTTCCGCCATTTTCCACAATCTATGCCCGGGATCATCGTTTAATAAACATCATTTTAACATAAACCGCTGTAATTTCAAGAAAAATTGTTTGACCTAAAAATTTTTTAGTCACTCTGAAAAATCACCTTGAAATACAAGCAATGTTATGGTAGAATAGAGCCATCGAAGGACCTTTTCTGTATATAGTACACAAAATTTTATGAAGCAAGGCTGCAACGGAGTGCTGCGCGCACGGGCTGAATGGACATGAAATTCCCGCCCCGCCGCGCCGGGGCAGAGAAGGACTGCGTCCATTCCGCCGGAATGGACGCTTTTTGTTACGAAAAACCGACTATACCTCTTCGAAGTCTTACGTTTTATACTCAAAAGGAGGAATTACCATGCTTCTGGTGGGAAACGGCAAACTGATTACCCGGGACAGCGCCCTGCCCTATCTGGCTGACGGCGCCGTGGTGCTGGACGGCGACGTGGTCAAGGAGGTCGGCGCCTTCGCCGACCTGAAGGCCAAATACCCGGATGCTGAATTTGTGGACGCCAAGGGCGGGGTCATCATGCCCGGCCTCATCAACGCCCACACCCATATCTACTCCGGCCTGGCCCGTGGTCTGGCCATTGACGGCAACAACCCCACCAACTTCCTGGAGGTTCTGGAGGGCATGTGGTGGAACATCGACCGCCACCTGACCCTGGACGGCACCAAGGCCTCCGCCTACGCCACCGTGCTGGACTGCATCCGGGACGGCGTGACCACCATCTTTGACCACCACGCCTCCTTCTGCGAGATTCCCGGCTCCCTGTTCGCCATCAAGGACGTGTGCCAGGAGCTGGGCATGCGCGCCTGCCTGTGCTACGAGGTCTCCGACCGGGACGGCGAGGAGAAGTGCGACCAGGCCATCCAGGAGAACGCCGACTTCGCCAAGTGGGCCAAGGAGGCCGACGACGACATGATCAAGGCCATGTTCGGCGGCCACGCCCTCTTCACCATCTCGGACAAGACCTTTGAGGAGATGGTCAAGGCCAACGACGGCATGACCGGCTTCCACATCCACGTGGCCGAGGGCATGAACGACGTGTACGACTCCCTGCGCAACTACGGCTGCCGCCCGGTGAACCGCCTGCTCTACAACGGCATCCTGGGCGACAAGACCCTGCTGGGCCACTGCATCCACGTCTCCCCCGCCGAGATGGACATCATCAAGGAGACGGGCACCATGGTGGTGAACAACCCCGAGTCCAACATGGGCAACGCGGTGGGCTGCTCCCCGGTGCTCCAGATGTTCCAGAAGGGCATCCTGGTGGGCATGGGCACCGACGCCTACACCCACGACATGCTGGAGAGCCTGAAGGTCTTCCTCATCATCCAGCGCCACAACGCCGCCCTGCCCAACGTGGCCTGGTGCGAGTGCATGGACATGCTCTTCAAAAATAACGCCGCCATCGCCGCCAAGTACTTTGAAAAGCCCCTGGGCGTCCTGAAGCCCGGCGCCGCCGCCGACGTCATCGTCATGGACTACAAGCCCTTCACCCCCTTCTCTGACGAGAACATCGACGGCCACATGCTCTTCGGCATGATGGGCAAGAACTGCCGCACCACCATCATCAACGGCAAGGTGCTCTACAAGGACCGTGAGTTCGTGGGCATCGATGAAGAAAAGATCAACGCCTGGACCATGGAGCAGAGCAAGAAGCTCTGGGGCGAGCTCAACCACCGGACCTATTGACCCAATACGCGGCCCCGGGCGGACGCGCCCGCGGTTCCCTTCCACCATTTTAACCGAATTACGGAGGAATGACAGATGAGCGACATCATGCGTCCCATCCCCTTTGCCCAGCTGATGAACTGGGTGCTGGAGGAGTACAAGACCTACGGCAGCATTTTCGGCGTGTCCAAGATGCCCAAGTACGAGGTGGGTAAGGCCCTGCCCATCTTCAAGGAGAAGATTGAGTCCCCCTACGGCCCCGCCGCCGGCCCCCACACCCAGCTGGCCCAGAACATCATCGCCGCCTACGTGGCCGGCGCCCGGTTCTTCGAGGTCAAGACCGTGCAGATCATGGACGGCGACGAGCTCTCCAAGTGCGTGAACAAGCCCTGCATCACCGCCGCCGACGAGTGCTATAACTGCGAGTGGTCCACCGAGCTCTACGTGCCCCAGGCCTATGCCGAGTACGTGAAGGCCTGGTTCGCCTGTAAGCTGCTGGCCAAGGAGCTGGGCCTGGGCGATCCCGACGGCTTCGTGTTCAACATGAGCGTGGGCTATGACCTGGCGGGCATCCAGTCTGAGAAGATCGACAACTACATCAACGGCATGATGGACGCCTCGGGCTCCGAGGTGTGGAAGGAGTGCATGGACTGGGCCCTGGCCAACCTGGACAAATTCTCCGCGGTGGATGAGGCCTATGTGAAGGGGATCTCCCCAAAAGTGTCCGACTCCATCACCGAGTCCACCCTCCACGGCTGCCCCCCCGACGAGATCGAGCGCATCGCCACCCACCTGATTGTGAACAAGGGGCTCAACACCTATATCAAGTGCAACCCCACTCTCCTGGGCTACGAGTACGCCCGCAAGACCCTGGACGGCCTGGGCTTCGACTATATCCAGTTTGACGACCACCACTTCCTGGAGGACCTCCAGAAGGAGGACGCCTTCCCCATGTTCCGCCGCCTGCTGGCCCTCACCGCCGAGCGCGGCCTGGAGTTCGGCGTGAAGATCACCAACACCTTCCCGGTGGACGTGAAGGCCGGGGAGCTGCCCTGCGAGGAGATGTACATGTCGGGCCGCTCCCTCTTCCCCCTGTCCCTGTCGGTGGCCAGCCAGCTCTCCCACGAGTTCGGCGGCAAGTTGCGCATCTCCTACTCCGGCGGCGCCGACTTCGCCACCGTCCAGCCCCTCTTTGATGCCGGGATCTGGCCCATCACCATGGCCACCACCGTCCTCAAACCCGGCGGCTATGAGCGGTTTGCCCAGATCGGCGAGCTGCTGCAGGGCCGGGGCGCGGGCAAGGCCTGGTCCGGCGTGGACGTGGCCGCCCTGGACGCCATCCTGGACGGCGCCCTCAACGGCAGCCGCTTCCGCAAGCCTATGAAGCCCATTCCCAGCCGCAAGCTGGACAAAAAGGTCCCCCTGGTGGACTGCTTCACCGCCCCCTGCCGCAGCGGCTGCCCCATCGAGCAGGATATCCCCGCCTATATGCGTCTGGTGGGAGAGGGCAAGTATGAGGAGGCCCTCCAGGTCATCGTGCAGCGCAACGCCCTGCCCTTTATCACCGGCACCATCTGCTCCCACCGCTGCCAGGACAAGTGCATGCGCGGCGGCTACGAGGAGTCGGTGCGCATCCGGGATCTGAAGCTGGTGGCGGCCAAGGGAGGCTTCGACGCCCTGCTGCCCAAGCTCCAGCCCAAGGCCCCCGCCGCCGGCGTCAAGGTGGCCGTGGTGGGCGGCGGCCCCGCCGGTATGGCCGCAGCCTTTTACCTGGGCCGCGAGGGCGTGGATGTCACCGTCTTTGAGCGCAAGGACGCCCTGGGCGGCATTGTCCGCCACGTCATCCCCGCCTTCCGCATCAGCGACGAGGCTATCGACAATGATGTGAAGCTGATGAACGTCATGGGCGCCAAAGTGGAGCTCAACGCCGAGATCAAGCGCGTGCAGGACCTCTTCGACAAGGGCTACACCCACGTCATCCTGGCCACCGGCGCCTGGCACAAGGGCAGCGCCGGCCTGGAGTACGGCGAGGAAATGAACGTCATCGAGTTCCTGGAGAAGGCGAAGAAGGCCCCCGGGGGCCTGAACCGGGGCAAGAACGTGGTGATCATCGGCGGCGGCAACACCGCCATGGACGCCGCCCGGGCCGCCAAGCGCATCCCCGGCGTGGAGAAGGTCTCTCTGGTCTACCGCAGAACCCGCCGCTACATGCCCGCCGATCAGGAGGAGCTGGAGTTCGCCCTGGCCGACGGCGTGGAGTTTAAGGAGCTGCTGGCCCCCGTTGGGATGAAGGACGGCGTCCTCACCTGCAAGGTGATGGAGCTGGGCGCCCCCGACGCCTCTGGCCGCCGCTCCCCCGTGGACACCGGCAAGGTGGAGGAGGTTCCCGCTGACACCGTCATCACCGCCGTAGGTGAGAAGGTTGACACCGACCTCTACACCGCCAACGGCATGGCGGTGGACAGCCGCGGCAAGGCCGTGGTGAACGCCGACACCCTGGAGTCCAGCGTAAAGAACGTATTTGTGGTCGGCGACGGCCAGAAGGGCCCCGGCACCGTGGTTGAGGCCATGGCCGGCGCCACCAAGGCCGCCAAGGCCATCGTCAAGGTTGGCACCGAGAAGTACGTGGGCGAAAACCGCAAGCCGGAGAACTACCAGAAGCTGCTGGACCGCCGGGGCGTCCTCAACGCCGACTGCGACAGCTGCGACCAGACCCGCTGCCTGGGCTGCGCCACCGTGTGTGAGACCTGCGTCAGCGTCTGCCCCAACCGGGCCAACGTGGCGGTGTGGGTGCCCGGCATGGCCACCCGTCAGATCATCCACGTGGACGGCATGTGCAACGAGTGCGGCAACTGCGCCACCTTCTGCCCCTATGACTCCGCGCCCTACAAGGATAAGTTCACCCTGTTCTGGAGCGAGGAGGACTTTGTCAACAGCGAGAACCAGGGCTTCCTCCCCGCCGGGGACGGCAGCGGCCGCTGCAAGGTCCGCCTGGACGGCGCTGTGGCCGAGTACAACGTCACCGACCCCGGCTGCGGCCTCCAGGAGGATCTGCGCAAGATCATCCTGGCGGTGCGGGAGCACTACGGCTATCTGGTGCGGTAACCCAATCCCAATGAAGAAATGAGGAGGCGATCAGGATGCCGGCACAGGAGACGCGCAGGCGGTACCTGATGTTCATCGCCGGCGTCCTGATCAGCGCCCTGGGCATCGGCTTTATCTCCCGGGCGGCGCTGGGCACGTCCCCCATCTCCAGCCTGCCCTTCGTCCTCAGCCTGTCCACACCCCTGTCCATGGGGGTGTACACCATGGCCTTCAACCTCCTGTTTCTGGTGGGCGAGGTGATCCTGCGCCGGCGGTTCACCGTGGTGCAGGCCCTGCAGATCCCCGCCACCCTGCTCTTCAGCGTGTGCATTGACGGGGCCCTCTGGCTCATCCCCACCCAGCTCCACGGCCCCTACCCCCTGAAGGTGGTCTACCTCCTGGTGGGCTGCTCCCTGCTGGCCCTGGGGGTCACCCTGGAGGTCTTTGCCAACGTGATCATGCTCCCGGGTGAGGCCCTGGTCCGGGCCATCTCGGAAAAGACGGGCTGGCAGTTCCATAAGGTGAAGATGCTCTTTGACGGGAGCCTCACCGTGATTGCCGCCATCCTGGCCCTGTGCGTCTTCGGGCGCCTCAACGGGGTGCGGGAGGGCACCGTGGTGGCCGCCTTCCTGGTGGGCCGCCTGGTGGGTCTCTACTCCAAGCGGCTGTCCTTCCTCCGGGACCGCCTGCTCTCCCCCGCCCAGGCCGCCTCTCACAGCTAATCTGTCAGAAACAACGAGTCCCCCGGGTCCGCAGAGCGGACCCGGGGGACTCGTGCTGTTTTCACTTGCCGGGACGGGCGCTACTCCTTCCGCTCCCCCCGCTTGGGAGGCGGTACCAGAGGGCTGTCGTCCTCAAAGGCGTCCAGATACTCCTCGTCCTGGAGCACCGGCTTGCGGTGCCGGAAGATGGCGGTGATGAGGGGGAAGAGCACAATGGCCACCAGGCCGCCGGAAAAGCCGTTGTTGTAGAGGTTCATGCCCTCCACAGGGGTACCGGCGTGGAGCACCACAGAGGAGTGGAGGAACCCGGCCAGAAGCCCGAAGGGCCATCCGAAATAGCCCGACACCGGCGCCAGGGTGGTGCAGAAGAGGACGGCCAGCTGCACCGAGCTGTCGTTGATATGCCAGGACATGACCACGCTGCCCAGGAGCACCCCGGCCATCACAGGCAGGATATTAAACACGTGCTTGCCGTAGGCGGAGAAGCCCATAATAGTAAAGATGCCGCCCAGGGTGGGTCCGTTGAGGTCACCCCCGGTAATGAGGATGACCGCCATGCCGATGAGCCCGTTGATCCCGGTGTTGATCAGCACGGGGGCGGCACCGAACATGCGCAGGAAGTCCGAGGGGGCCCGGCCGGTGGTCTTGAGCAGACGGCGGTAGCCCGCCCAGGCCGCCCAGGGCGGCCGACCCGTGAAGAAAAAGCCGATGACAATCAGGATCGCGCAGAAGATCCCCAGGAAAATCCCCAGGGGGAGGTTGTAGCCTACCGCCCAGTGGTGGGCGGTGGTGGGCTCGGCGCCCATGGAGCTCATCACCGGCACCAGAATCATGGCCATCAGCCCGCAGGCGAAACCCATGTTGTAGAGATTCATGCCGTTTTGAATCTTGTATGTATAGCTGGCCAGGGGCGGGAGCACAAAGCCGATGAGAATGCCCACCACAGCCCCCCACACCGGGTTGCCCCAGCCGTTGTCCAGGGCCACGTAGCTCACCACCGGCGAGAGGGCGGTGGCCAGCAGGGAGACCGAGGCGTACTTGCCGAAGGGCTCCCGCCGCACCACTCTGGCGTAGAGCCAGGTCCCGAAGATGATGGGCCAGATGTTCACAATGTTCTTCCCGAACAGGGCAAAGCCGGCCATAAGCCCAATCTCCACCGACGTATAGCCGTTGATGGGGTCCTTGGCCAGCCATAGAACGAAAATACTGATGAGGGTGACCAGGGCGGCGTTGATGAAGGCCGCCCCCGGCCCTGCAATCTGGATATAGTCGGTAATGAGAGAGTCCTCAGTGATGATGATCTTCCACAGCCCGGGCAGGATGTTCCCCGGGTTGTCCAGCGCAAGCCCCACCGCCGCCAGGGCGGCGGCAAAGCAGAGCAGAATTGGGTACATGTGGCGGTATCGCATAACATGGCCGGCTTCCATCGGCATTCCTCCAGTCGCATGGTGTCAGTCGGTCGATGATGTCCTGTTCCGGCTCAGGCGGAAAAATAGGCCCGGGTCTCCTCGGCATTGCGCATGACTTCCTCGCGCAGGGCCTCCAGGGAGGGGAACTTCCGCTCCCCCCGCAGGCGTTTGTAAAACTCCATCCGGATCTGGCGGCCGTACAGGTCGCCGTCAAAGTCCAGGATAAAGCCCTCCACCGTCACCGCATCCCCGTCATCCACTGTGGGGCGCACCCCCACGTTGGTCACTGCCGGGCGGCTGTCCCCGTTTTCAAAGTAGACCTTGGTGACGTACACCCCGTGGGCGGGGATGAGCACGCCGGGAGCAAAGTGCAGGTTCACCGTGGGGAAGCCCAGAGTGGCCCCCAGGCGCTTGCCGTGGGCCACCGTGTCGCTGAGAGTGTGGGGGTGGCCCAGGAACACATTGGCCCGCTCAATCTCCCCCTGGGCCACCAGGTTGCGGATATAGGTGGAGGAGATGGTGATGTGGTCCTTCACCACTGCGGGGATGATGTCGCATCCCAGCCCCAGCTGGGCGCACTTGTCCCGCAGGCGGTCGGGGTTGCCCTCCCCCTTGTAGCCGAAGTGGGAGTCGTGCCCCGCCAC
>CALWXT010000098.1 GCA_944385575.1 uncultured Flavonifractor sp.
CCTCCAGCAGGGCCATCCGGATCTCCTTCATGGCCTCCTTTACGTCGGCCTCGGTGAGACGGCCCTTGCCCCGCAGCTTCTTGAAAGCGGCGGAGAGCTTTTCGGTCAATCCCTCAAATGCCATGGGGTCACTCCTGTTTCAGCTGGGCCAGCAGGTCGCGGATGCGGCCGCACTGGACCTCCACCTCGTCGTCCTGCCAGTTCTGATCGTTGCGCTTGGCGATGGCGTCCACCGCCTCCTGGATCTGGGTGAACTGACCCTGCATCTTGTGGAAACGCTTGATGATGCCGGTCTTGTCCTCCAGCTCGGTCAGCACCGCCTCCGCCCGGACGATCACGTCCCGCACACCCTGCCGGGTGATGCCGTAGTTCTCCGCGATCTCCGCCAGAGACAGGTCCTCGTTGTAATAAAGATCGTAGAACTCCTTCTGCCGGTCGGTGAGCATGTCACCATAGAAGTCGTACAGCAGCGCCATACGGTAAGCCTGGTTTTTCATTCTGCCGCCTCCTTCGCCCGTTGGGGGGTTCTGTAAAGGAAGTAAAGTTTCTTAACTTTACAACAGAAAGGATAATACACGATTTTTCCCTGTTTGTCAAGAGGTATTTTTCCCTGGCAGGGCGCGCATATTCTGGCCCTTTTGGCAGAGACTATGGGCGATTACCAAATAAGGAGGTCATCCAATTGAAATACCGCATCCTGACTGCGGCGGCAGCAATGGCGCTGCTGTTCTCCGCCGCCCTGCCCGCCTCCGCCTTTTTCTTCAATGAGGAGACGGAGACGGCGCCCGTGGCCTATGATCTGCTGAAAAACGCCCCTGTGGGCCAGAGCCTTACCTTTACTGAGACCGATTTTCTCGCCGACGGCGGTGAGCTGGACGCCATCGTGCTCTCCACCCTGCCCGACAGCCAGACGGGCACCCTGACCCTGGGCGGCCAGCTGCTGCGGGTGGGTGATGTGATCTCCATGGAGGCGGTGGACGGCCTGGTCTATACCGCCAAGGACGCTGTTAATCCCTCCGCCGCCCACTTTGAGTTCCTGCCGGTGTTTGCCGACGGCACCAGCGGGGAGGCGGCCTCGGCCGACCTGTTCCTGCTGGGTGAAGCCAACAGCGCCCCGGTGGCCCGCGACATGGAATTCACCACCTATAAAAATGTAGCGGTCACGGAGCGGTTCGACGGGGTGGACCCGGAGGGCGACCTTTTGACCTACCATGTGGTGAAAAAGCCCGCCCGTGGGGCTGTGACGATCCAGGAGGACGGGACCTTCGTCTATACACCCTATGAGAACAAAACGGGGAAGGACACCTTCACCTACGTGGCGGTGGACGCGGTGGGCAATTCCTCCGACCCGGCCACCGTAAAGGTGAAGATCGAGAAGCCGGACACCAAGGTGACCTATGCTGACCTGGACGGCAATCCTGCCCATAAGGCCGCTGTCCGCCTGGCGGAGGAGGGCATCTTTGTAGGCGAGTGCATGAACGGTGCCTATTTCTTCTGCCCGGATGAGCCGGTGACCCGCAGCCAGTTCGTGGCTATGGTGATGGACACGGCGGGGCTGGAGGCGCTGGAGGACGTGGAGCGCACCGGCTTTGCCGATGACGGGATCATTGAGACCTGGGCCAAGCCCTATGTGGCCTCCGCCTTGAAAAGCGGTCTGATTCAGGGCAGCCTGGACGGGGAGGGACAGGCGGTCTTCCGCGGCGGCGAGACGGTGACTGCCGCAGAGGCGGCGGTGCTGCTGGACCGCGCCCTTCAGGTCACTGACGTGGATGCCCAGACCTTCGCCTCTGCAGACGCCCCCGCCTGGGCGGCCCAGTCCGCGGCCAACCTATCCACCTGCGGGATGCTGGACAGCGGGACCAGTCTGGGTACCCAGCTGACCCGGGGCGAGGCCGCCCAGCTGCTGTGCGCCGCGCTGGAGTGGATGGACAGCCGGGAGACCGGCTGGTTCTGAACCGGTGGGACCGGGCCTGCGGGCCCGGTCCTTTTTTGTCCGGGAGAGGCTAAAAAGCGGGAATGGTAGTTGAGTATGGGAGAAAACCATGCTATAATATACCATTAGCGCATATTATAACGTGTGGCATCAACAATGGCGCTGACGAGGTGTGAATATGAAGATCGTTGTATTGGCCGGCGGCCTTTCTCCCGAGCGGAACGTATCCCTTTCCACGGGGGCCATGGTGACCCAGGCCCTGCGGGAGCTGGGCCACCGGGCAGGGCTGGTGGACATGTTTTTTGGAGCGGAGCAGTCGGACGAGGGCTTTTTTGACGCCCCGGTGCCCGAGGCATTCAAGAAGGTGAGCCGGGAGGCTCCCGATCTGGACCAGGTGCGTGCCAGCCGCCCGGGGAACAGCCGGAGCATGTTCGGCCCTCACGTGCTGGAGCTGTGCCAGATGGCGGACATTGTGTTCCTGGCTCTCCACGGCTCCTGCGGCGAGGACGGCAAGGTGCAGGCTGCCCTGGAGCTGATGGGCATTCCCTATACCGGCGCCGGCTACCTGGGAAGCGCTATTGCCATGGATAAGGACCTGACCAAGCGGATGGTGGAGGACGTGGTCACCACCCCCGGCTGGAAGACGGTGGCCTACACCGCCGAGGATATTGATGGCCTGGTGAAGAACGCCCGGCTGCCCATGGTGGTGAAGCCGGTGGCCAGCGGCTCCTCTATCGGCGTGTCCATTGCCTATACCGCCGACGAGCTGCGGAAAGCCCTCACCGACGGCCTGGCTCTGGGCGGGCGCACGGTGCTGGAGGAGTATATCAAAGGCCGGGAGATCCAGGTGGGCATCCTGGAGGACAAGGCTCTGCCCTCCATCGAGATCATCCCCAAGGAGGGCTTTTACGACTACGCCAACAAGTATCAGTCCGGCGCGGCCCTGGAGGTGTGCCCGGCAGAGATCCCGGCGGAGACCGAGGAAAAGCTGCGCGCCGCTGCCCTGCGGGTGTACGAGACCCTGGGGCTGAGCGTCTACTCCCGGGCGGACTTCATTGTCACCGAGGACGGGGAGCCCTGGTTTTTGGAGATCAACACCCTGCCCGGCATGACCCCCACCAGCCTGCTGCCTCAGGAGGCGGCCGCAGTGGGCATTGATTACAACGAGCTGTGCCGCCGGATCGTGGAGGCCTCCCTGGAGGCCCGGCGGCAGGGCCGGTAAGGGATAGAAGGAGAGAGGAAGCTAGTTATGGAACCCATGACCATAGGAGAGATCCTGGAGGCAGTACACGGCAGCCTGCTGGGAGAGTTCGGCGATCTAAAGCGCACCGTGGGACGGGTGGAGACCGACAGCCGCACCATTCACGCCGGCTCCCTGTTCGTGCCCCTGGTGGGGGAGCGGTTCGACGGCCACGCCTATATCAACGCCGCCCTGGAGGGGGGCGCCGCCGGGTGCTTCACCCAGCGGGAGCGGGAGAGCTATCTGCCGGGCAAATTCTATATCAAGGTGGATTCCACCCATAAGGCCCTGCGGGACCTGGCCAAGTACTACAAGGCCAAGTTCCCCATCCCTGTGATCGCCATTACCGGCTCGGTGGGCAAGACCACCACCAAGGACATGGCGGCGGCGGTGCTGGGGGAGAAGTACAATGTACTCAAGACCGAGGGCAACCTGAACAACGACATCGGCGTGCCCATGACCCTGCTGCGCCTCAAGCCCGAGCATGAGCTGGCGGTGCTGGAGCTGGGCATGAATCACGCCGGGGAGATCGACTACCTCTCCGCCATCGTGGAGCCCGACGTGATCCTGATGACCAACATCGGGGACTCCCACATTGAATATTTTGGCTCCCGGGAGAAGATCCTGGAGGCTAAGAGCGAGATCTTCCACCACGCCAAGCCGGGCGCCCTGGCCATCATCAACGGGGACGATCCCCTGCTGAACACCCTGCCGGGCAAGCTGCCCTTCCCCTTTGTGCGGGTAGGGGCGGCGGAGGGGCTGGACTACCGGGCCGAGGACCTGAGCAGCGACGGCAAGAGCCGCCTCACCTGTCGGGTGACCACTCCCAAGGGTCAGTTCCGGGTGGAGATCCCCGCCCTGGGCGAGCATATGATCTACCCCACCCTGATGGCTGCGGCCCTGGGTGAGCATTTTGGCCTCATGCCGGAGGAGATCGCCAGCGGGGTGCTCCACTTCGCCCCCACCAAGATGCGGATGAACATTCTCAACCGGGGGGACGATATCACCATCCTCAACGACACCTATAACGCCAATCCCCAGTCCATGCGGGCTGCGGTGGAGGTACTCTCCAACGCCAACGGAGCGGATAAGGTCGCCGTGCTGGGCGACATGTTTGAGCTGGGCCCCCTGGCTCCTGCGCTCCACGCCGGGATCGGGGAGTACCTGGGCAAGGCGGGCATCGGCTGCCTGGTGGCCGTAGGTGAGCTGGCCAAGCACATCTACACCGCCGCCAAGGAGGCGGGAGTGCCTCAGTGTTTCTACTGCGAGACTAAGGAGCAGGCCAAGCCGGTGCTGGAAGGCCTGGTTGGGCCTCATGCCACCATTCTGGTGAAAGCCTCCCGGGGCATGGAGCTGGAAGAACTGGTGGAGTACCTGCTGACTATTACGAAAGAGGCATGAAAAAAGAGGGCCGGTGTTTCCACCGGCCCCCGTGCCTTATCCAAACAGCTTTTGCAGATTCTCCTTGAAGGGCGGATAGATGACGCCCTTCTCAGTGATGATGCCGGTGACCAGACTGTGGGGGGTCACGTCGAAGGCGGGGTTGTACACCTCCACCGTTTTGGGGGCGGTCTGCACGCCGTACAGAGTGCGCACCTCGTCCTTCTCCCGCTCCTCAATGGGGATGCCGGACCCGTCCGGGATGGACAGATCGATGGTGGAGCAGGGGAGGGCCACATAGAAGGGCACCCCGTGATGGTGGGCGTTTACCGCCACCGAGTAGGTGCCGATCTTGTTGGCAAAGTCGCCGTTGGCCGCCATCCGGTCGCAGCCTACCACCACCATGTCGATCTTCCCCTTGGCCATCAGGCTGGCCGCCATATTGTCGGCGATCAGGGTGGCGGGGATATGATCGGTCACCAGCTCGTAGGCGGTGAGCCGGGCACCCTGAAGGAGGGGCCTGGTCTCGTCGGCATAGACCATTTCCACCTTTCCCTGTTCGTGGGCCGCCCGGATGACACCCAGGGCGGTGCCATAGCCGCCGGTGGCCAGCGCGCCCGCGTTGCAGTGGGTGAGGATGCGGGCGTGGTCGGGTATCACCGCCGCGCCGTAACGGCCCATGGCCTTGCACATGGCCACGTCCTCCTGGTGGATGGCGATGGCCTCGGCGATCAGAGCTTCCGGATCGCCGCCGCAGGTGCCCGCCTTTTTCTCCATTCGGTCCAGGGCCCAGAACAGGTTGACCGCCGTGGGACGGCTGGCGGCCAGAGCCTCCTTGGCTTTCTTCAGGTCGGCCCCCTCCAGGGCGGCCAGGCAGTAGGCATAGGCGGCGGCCACGCCGATGGCGGGGGCGCCACGCACCACCATGGTGCGGATGGCGTCGATCACCGGACGATAATCCATATAGGACAGCCAGACCTCCTCCACCGGGAGCTTGGTCTGGTCGAGCAGGTAAAGGGTATTTCCTTTCCATTGAATGGCATCCATAAGACGACCTCCTTTGGGAGCATCATACCACATACAGTACGGGGAGACAAGCTATGATCGATATCTCCGTCTCGAACCTAGTCAAAGAGTTCGAGGTAGGTAAAAAAATATTGGACGGACTCACCTTCCAGGTGGACCAGGGCGAGCGGGTGGGCCTGCTGGGCAAGAACGGCGCAGGCAAGACCACTCTGTTCAAAATGCTCACCGGGGAGCTGGACTGGGACGAGGGGGAAATCCACATTGCCCCCGGCAAGGGCCTGGGGCTTATTTCCCAGATCCCGGTATATCCCCCGGAGTACACCGTGGAGGATGTGCTTCAGACCGCATTCCAGCGGCTCCACGACATGGAGCGGGAGATGGCGGAGCTGACCGAGCGGATGGCGGGGGACAGTGATCCCGCCCTGCTGCGCCGGTATGACGCCCTGACTGCCGCCTATGAGGCGGGGGGCGGCTACGACACCACCACCCCCCTGAACAAGGTATGCAACGGCCTGGAGATTTCCCAGGACATGCGGAATCAGCTCTTTTCCTCCCTGTCCGGCGGGGAGAAGACCCGGGTGAACCTGGCCCGGCTGATTTTGGAGGACACCGACATCCTCCTGCTGGACGAGCCCACCAACCACCTGGACCTGCGGGCCACTGAGTGGCTGGAGGAATACCTGGACAAGTATAAGGGCACCGTGCTGGCCATCTCCCATGACCGCTGGTTCCTGGACCGGGTGGTCAAGCGGGTTATCGAGATCCAGGACGGCAAGGCGGAGTTCTACGCGGGCAACTACTCCTTCTATGTGGAGGAGAAGGAGCACCGTTATCAGGAAAAGCTGAAGCAGTATGAGAAGGAGCAGGCCAAGATCGAGCAGCTGGAAAAGGCAGCTGAGCAGCTGCGGATCTGGGCCTATTCGGGCAACGACAAGACCTTTAAGCGGGCCCAGTCCATGGAGAAGCGGATCGAGCGACTGCGCACCACCGACAAGCCCACCAAGGAGCGCCGCCTGGACATGAAGTTTGGGGAGCGGGAGTTCCGGGGGGACGAGGTGCTTACCATCAAGGACCTGAAAAAGTCCTTTGACGGGCGCATCCTGTTTGACCATGTGGATCTGGAAGTGGTGGGGGGTGAGCGCATCGCCCTGCTGGGCGACAACGGCACCGGCAAGTCCACCCTGCTGAAGATCCTGCTGGGTGAGGAGGAGCCGGACTCCGGCAAGCTCCGCATGGGGCCTACGGTAAAGGTGGGCTACCTGCCCCAGATCATCCATTTCTCCCACCCGGAGCGCAACCTGGTGGACACCATGATCTACGATCAGGACTGTTCCACCCAGACCGCCCGGAACCGTCTGGCCGCCTTCAACTTCCGGGGGGAAGACGTGTTCAAGCCGGTGTCTGCACTGTCCGGCGGCGAGCAGAGCCGCCTGCGGCTGTGCATGCTGATGGACGAAAAAATCAATCTGCTGATTTTGGACGAGCCCACCAACCACCTGGACATCGCCAGCCGGGAGTGGATCGAGGACGCAGTGGCCGACTACGAGGGCAACCTGCTCTTTGTCTCCCACGACCGCTACTTTATCAAGCAGTTCGCCACCCGAATCTGGATGCTGGAGGACGGACACATCACCGATTTCCGGGGCACCTTTGAGGAATTCCGGGCGGCCCGTGACCGGGCCAAAAATCTGGCGTCCGCTCCTGCGAAGGTGGAGCCGGAGAAGCCCAAAAAAGAGAAGCCCAAGCGCCCCGGCGGCACCAAAGAGCTGGAAAAGCAGGTGGCTGCGGCGGAGCGGGCGGTGGCCAAGGCGGAGGAGCGGCAGTATGAGCTGTCTCTGAAGGCCGAGGAGGTGGCCTCCAACTATCTGGAGCTCCAGAAGGTCTACGAGGAGCAGAAGGCTCTGGAGGAGGAGATCGCCACGCTCTACACCCAGTGGGAGAAGCTGGCAGCGGAGTTGGAGGAGGCCAGAGGGTGAAAAAGAAGCAGTGGCTCAGAGCCTTGCTGGGCTTGCTCCTGGCGGTTCTGCTGGCCTTCGGTGCCCTGCTCGGGGCAGTGCTCTACGGCGCCTATGACCATATCCAGGGCGATCCCCAGATCATGGTTATCCTGGGATGTCAGATCAATCCCTGGGGCCCGTCGGTCCTTCTTCGGGACCGGCTGGACAAGGCGCTGGACTATCTGGAAGATCATCCGGATATGACCGTTGTGGTCTCCGGCGGTCAGGGCCCCGATGAGCACATCAGCGAGGCCCAGTGTATGTATGACTATCTGACGGAGCATGGCGTAGATGAGGAGCAGATCCTCCTGGAGGACCGGTCCAGCAACACGGTGGAAAACCTGCGCTATACTATGGGACTGCTGGCGGATGAGGGGTACGACACCACCGCCGACATGGTGGTGGTGTCCAACGGCTTCCACCTGACCCGGGTACGGATGCTGTGGAGCCGGGTGTGCGGGGGAGACTATAATCTGTCCACCCTGGCGGCGCCCAGTTCCCATGTGCCCTCCCGTCTGAAAATGTACATCCGGGAGCCTCTGGCTCTGGTAAAATCCTTTGTGTTCGACAGGTGATCTGGTTTGGATATGCAGGCAAAACTGAGCGCATTGGACTTGCGCTTTTCCAATATCGAGGCCCAGCTGGGTGCGGGAGAGACCTACGAGGACCCGGCCCTGGTGGCCAAACTGAATAAGGAGCAGCGGGAGCTGGAGCCGGTGGTCACCGCCTACCGGAGCTGGCTGCGCTGTCAGCAGAATCTGAAGGACGCGGAGGAGCTGATGGGCGACCCGGAGCTGGGTGACATGGCCAAGGAGGAATTCCAGCAGGCCAAGGAGGATCTGGCCCGGCTGGAGGACGAGATCCGCATCCTGCTCCTGCCCCGCGACCCCAACGACGACAAGAACGTCATCGTGGAGATCCGGGCCGGTGTGGGCGGCGAGGAGGCCGCCCTGTTTGCCCACTCCCTGTTCCGCATGTACTCCATGTACGCCGACGCCCGCCGCTGGAAGGTGGAGGTGGACTCGGTCAGCGAGACCGAGCTTGGAGGCGTGAAGGAAATCTGCTTTACCATCGAGGGGGACGGGGCCTACTCCCGGCTGAAGTTCGAGAGCGGTGTCCACCGGGTCCAGCGGGTGCCCGAGACCGAGTCCGGCGGGCGCATCCACACC
>CALWXT010000099.1 GCA_944385575.1 uncultured Flavonifractor sp.
ATCGTGCCCATGATCGGCTACCGCACCGCCGCGGTCTCCTATGAGCGGGGGGAGCGGTTTGCCGGCGAGAGCAAGTACCCCCTCAAGAAGATGCTCTCCTTTGCCATGGAGGGCATCACCTCCCTGTCGGTAAAGCCCATCCGCATGATCACCGGCCTGGGCTTTCTGGTGTTCCTCATCAGCATCGCCATGCTGATCTACTCCATCGTTCGCTGGGCCATGGGGGAGACCATCCTGGGCTGGGCCAGCCTGATCTGCTCGGTGTGGGCCATCGGCGGCCTCATCCTGCTGTCCCTGGGGGTCATCGGCGAGTATATCGGAAAGATCTACCTGGAGACCAAGGAGCGGCCCCGCTTCCTGCTGCGCGAGGTGCTGGAGGACAGAGATGGCAAAGCTGATTGATAAGAGCATCCCCAAGTTCCTGCTGGTGGGTGTGCTCAATACCCTGGTGGGCGCGGGGATCATGTTCCTGCTGTACAACGTGGCGGGCTGGGGTTACTGGCCCTCCACCGCCGCCAACTACCTGGTGGGCGGCATCGTGAGTTTCTTCCTCAACAAATACTTTACCTTCCAGAACAAGGAGCGCAGCTGGTGGCAGGTGGTCAAGTTCATCATCACGGTGGCGGTATGCTGGGTCATTGCCTATGCCATTGCCAAGCCCCTGGTGCTCCAGGTCCTGGCCGGCCAGAGCGTGAAGATCCAGGAGAACGTGGCCATGCTGGCGGGTATGTGTATCTACACCGGCCTGAATTACTTCGGCCAGCGGTTCTTTGCCTTTAAGAAGGGCGGCAAAAGGGATTAAATTTGCATGAAATCTCCCTGCCCGCTCTTGCGCACCGGAGGGGAACGGGGTACAATAAGGCCATCATTCCAGTGACGAACCGTAAGGAGGCTAAGCATATGGCTTTTTTTGACGAACTGAAGGATCGGGCGATGGACCTGGGCCGGGCTGGCGTGGCCAAGTCCAAGCAGCTGGCTGAGATCACCAAGCTGAGCCTGAACAACGCCAGCGAGGAGGACGCCATCCGCAAGGCTTATATCGAGATTGGCAAGCTCTACTACGCCGAGCGGGGCATGGCGGCCGAGCCCGCCTATGTGGCTCTGTGCGAGCGGATCACCGCCGCCAAGATCAACATTGAGGAGAACAAGACCCGCATTGCCGAGCTTAAGCAGGAGGGCAACATCAGCGATGACGAGGCCGCCAGCTATGTGGAGACCAACGTGCCCCCCGAGGAGCCGGTGGTGGGCGACAGTGAGGACCTTCCCCCTCAGGAATAAGCTGAAAAAAAGGCCGCTGCATTGCAGCGGTCTTTTTTTATCCTTATTTCAGCAGCCTGCCCAGAGGGCCCCGCTTCAGCGCCACCGCCTTCTGAGGACAGAGCTCATGGCAGCAGAAGCAGCGGATGCAGGAGGCGGGGTGGACTTTGGCCTTGCCGCCTTCCAGCGTGATGGCTTTGCCGGGACAGGCCTTTTGACAGATGCCGCAGCCCACGCAGCGCTCCGGCTGGATCTTGGGCGTCTGGGAGAGGATAGCCTTGCACAGCTTTTTGGCCGGACCGGCCAGAGGACCGAGAAACTCCATCAGATCCCGCCGCACATTGGAGGGGAAGCGGTAGTCCGGGATGCGCAGCTCCTCCCAGCTGCCGCCCACAAGCTCCACATCCTCCGCACGGTTGGGGGTGAGGCCCCGCCGCTGAGCGGCCAGCAGGAGCGGGTTGGAGTCCCGGGGCAGACCCATGATCTCCGCCGCCGCCACGTCCAGAGCCAGAGGGTTTTCCGACACCAGCAGCAGGCCCACCTGACGGGGTGTGCCGGAGGCGCCGGGGCCTTCGCCCTCCATGGCCAGGACGCCGTCCATGATGGACAGCCGGGGGGAGAGGAAGCTGGTGAGATCCAGCACCACGTCGGCAAAGTCGGTCCGGTCCGGGTGGCTGCCGTGGAAGCCCACCTTGGACAGGCCGGGGATGATGCCAAAGCTGTTCTTCACCGCTCCCGTCATGCCCATCAGCACATGGGTCTTCATCTTGCACAGGTCGAACACCCCGTCGGCCTCCGCCGCGGGGGTGATGACCTCCGCCTGGTGCAGGGCCTTTCCCCGGGGAATGGAGACCAACCGGGTGGAGGCGTCGTAGCTCAGCTCGGCTCCCGAGCGGGCGGCAGCCTGAGCCATGCCGGTCTTTTCATACAGGTGGCGGAGGGTGGACTCCTTTTGCAGAGCGCCGCCGGGGCTGTCGGTGATGACCGCACGGCCCCCTGCCTCCTGTACCAGCTTGGCCACCGCCTCCACCACCGCCGGGTGGGTGCATACCGCCGATTCCGGCGGGGCGGGCCGGAGCAGGTTGGCTTTCAGCAAGATCCGTTCCCCCGGCCGGACGAAGCGCCCCATCCCGCCCATTTGGGCCAGGACGGAGCGCAGCGCCTCCTCTGTCTGCTCGTAGCCGCCGCAGCGGATCACATAAACGCGGGTTCCTGTCATGCCTGATCCAGATCCTTGGGGCCGAAGCCGTGGGGCAGCAGGTCCTTCAGGGGCAGCTTGACGAAGCTGTGGTCGCTCTGGGCCACCAGCACGGTGAGATTGGGGGCGAATTCATACAGCATCTGACGGCAGGAGCCGCAGGGCCAGCAGGGCCCGGCGGAGTTGCCCACCACGGCGATGCGGGTGAAATCGTCCCGGTGGCCCTCGCTCACCGCTTTCACCAGAGCGGTGCGCTCGGCGCAGATGGTGGAGCCGTAGGCGGCATTTTCCACGTTGCAGCCGGTGAATACCGTGCCGTCGGCGCACTCCAGGGCGGCGCCCACGGGGAAGTGGGAATAGGGGACATAGGAGCGTTCCAGCATGGTAAAGGCCAGCTCTACCAGTTCTTTATCAGTCATCATGGCGCCTCCTTTAAAAAGAGATGGTACACCAATTGTACCATGGTTTCAATCCTTCTGCAACGGGCCGGGACGGCCGCAGGTGCGTACCGACGGCAGAGCCAGGGCCAGAACACCGCACAGCAGAGTGCCGGCCCCGGCGATGAGGAACCAGACGGTGAGCCCGATGCGGTCGGCAAACAGGGCGGTGGCGCCCAGTCCGACGGGAGAGGCCAGGGTCATGATGGCGCCCGATAGCCCCAGCACTCGGCCCAGGTATTCCGGTTCTACCTTTTCCTGAATCAGGGCCATAAATACCGAGTTGAAGAAGGGGGCGGTAAGCCCCATAAACAGATCCAGCGCGATGAACAGCCAGAAAGCGGAGGGGGGCAGCAGACCGGTCCAGATGAGCAGGATGCCCAGGCACAGAATGGAGCCCACCATGGTGATCATCTTGTCTTTGGTGCCGCCCCAGATCCCGAGGATCACGGACCCGGCCAGCATACCTATGGAGAAAGCGGTCTCCGCCACCGCTGCCGCGGCGGCATCCCGGCCGAAATAGTCCATGCTCATCAGCGGGAACAGAGCGCAGATGGGCATGAAAGCCACCGAAAACAGGGCGCAGATGAGGCACAGCTCCCACAGCCAGCGGTGGGTGCGGAGAATGGCGAAGCCTTCTTTGGTGTCCTGCCAGACCCGCAGAGGCTGCCCCGAGCCCTCCGCCCGGAGGACAGGCAGCCGGGCGGCCAGAATACCGGCCACAGCCAGAACCGCTCCCAGGGTGTCCAGCAGGAGAATCCAGGCCATCGGCACATGGGCATACAGCACGGCGGCCAGAGCGGGGGAGAGAAGCAGGGACACGGTCTGGATGCCCTGGCTCCAGCCGGCACACCGGGTCAAAGCCTCCGGCGGGGCGATCAGCGGGGTGACCGCCTGAATACAAGGAGTGTGGAAGGCGCTGCCCACGCTGCGCAGGGCGGCCACCAGCAGGATGGGTCCCACCGACAGAGGCCCGGTAAAGGCGACCAGAGCCAGCAGCAGGGACACCAGACCGATGGCCCCGTCAGAGAGCATCATGATATACCGCCGGTCAAACCGGTCGGCAAAGGCGCCGGTAAACAGGGAGAGAATCCCCTGAGGCAGCATGGCGGCCATGGTGGCCATGGCCAGCACCGCTGAAGAACCGGTCAGATCGGTGAGGTACCAGATCAGGGCGTATTGGGAGATGCTGCTGCTGAGGATGGACAGGGCCTGCCCCGTCCAGAGGGTCACAAACTTGCGTTTCCAATGAGGGATCATTCCAACCATCCTTTCCCAGCCGCGGTAAAGGAGCGTTATCATAGCACATCCTGATTAAAAAGTCAAGAAAAAGCGCCCCATCCGGCGGATGAGGCGCTTTTTTGTACAGGCAGGTTACCAGGTGGTGCCCAGGTTGGGACGCACGTCCAGGTCGATGATCTCCCGGGCGTCATAGAACTGCTCATACCACTTCAGCGCCTTGCCATTGCGCAGGGTGGTTCCGTCGGGATGGAGCCGGTCACAGATGACGGCGGAGATGTCGTCCTTGATATAGGAGAAGGAGTTGATGCCCACGCTGGCAAAGATGCGGAAGCCCTGGCTCTGCAGGTACTGGAAGACGGGGCCGGTCTTGTGCCAGTCGTCCCCGTCGGGACGGCCGCCGTGGGGATAGAACAGGATGTTGGTGGGGCCGACCAGGCTGCCAACCTCCTCTGCCCAGCGGAGGGTATCACGCTGCACGGACTCAATGGGCCGGCTGTCCAGCCGGATGTGGCCCCAGGTGTGGGAGCCGAAGGTCCAGCCGGTCTCCTTCAGCCGCTCAATGATGGGTTTTACCGCCTCGATCTCTGCCTGGCGCTTGGCGTCGAAGGCGGGGCGGGCGGGGTCGTCGGCGGCGATGTCGATGTCGTTCTGGGTGCGGTAGCCGAAGATGCCCTCATACCCGGTGAGGGAGTAGATGGCCTTGGCACCGTTGAGGGAGAAGTCGGGGTGCTCCAGCACGAAATCGTCCAGAATGGGGGTGGCGTCCAGGTCACGGGTGAGGGAGACCTCCCCGGTGAAGGGGTCCCTGGTCTCCGCCCAGATCTGTCCGTCGTCTCCCAGCACCAGCTTGGAGGTAAAGCCCTCCTCCAGCATGTACTGGTAATAGTTCACATCGTCAAAGGAAATGATCAGGGGCTTTTTGCCCTCGGGCAGCATCAGGGTGTTGCGCTGCATGCGGGTGACGCCGCTCTCGTCGGTGACCTCGCTCCATACGTCGCCCATGTTTACCAGGATATAGCCCTTGTCATAGACGCTCTGGATGATCTTCTTGAACTCGTCCGCTGTCACCATCCAGTCGTCCAGACCGGCCTGCCGCTCGGCGGAAATGGCGTCGGAGAAGGTGTATTCCGGATAGGCGATGACGGGATGGAAGAACAGATGCTCCACCACCTGGTCGGGGCCCCAGGCCTGGGTGAGCTGATCCTCGCTCCAGTAATTGCGCACCGCGTCATAAGGGTCTGGCGTGGGCGTCGGGGTGGGTTCCGGCGTGGGGGTGGCCTCCGCCACGGGGCTGTTCCTGGGGGCCTCGGTATCCTTGCCGCTTCCGCAGGCTGCCAGAGGAAGCATCAAAGCAGCCGCCAGACCCAGTGCGGCGGCACGTTTCATCAAACCGTTCATTGGGATCGAACCTCCTGCATATTTTCTATCTGGAAACCATCTTACGACACACTGCGGGAAAAGCAACTACAAATCGGTGACAAATCCTTAAGATTTTATGTCACCCAAAGCGGGTACCCGGTGGACCAGCAGGATCGACACGCCTCCGGTGACCGCGCCGGTGACCAGGGAACAGAACAGCAGCGGCGGCAGGTAGACCAGAGGGGCCGTTCCACCCAGCACCACCATGGCGGCCAGGATCTGCCCGGTATTGTGGGCGGCGGCGCCTGCGATGGACACGCCGAACAGGGACAGGCAGCTCAGGCGCAGCAGCAGGGCCATGACGGCCAGGGCCAGCAGACCGCCGGTGAGGGAGAAGGCAAGCGCCATCAGATTGCCGCCCAGCAGGGAGCCCAGCAAGCACCGGGCGATGAGGATGAGCAGAGCCTCCCGTCCGGACAGCCGGCACAGCGCATACACTGTTACCAGATTGGCCAGGCCCAGCCGCAGGCCGGGCAGGGGGAAGATGATGGTCAGGGGTACCAGCCCCTCCGCCACGGAGAGAGCCAGGGCGAGAGCGGTGAGGACCGCGCAGCGGGTCAGCCGCCGCAGGGATATGGACAAACGGATTCACCTCCGATGTTTGGAAAGATCCGGGAAAGAAGGGAACTTTCAACCGGTGACAGCGTCAATATCTCCGGATGATGTCCCTTCCAGGGAGATGACCAGCCGGTTGGGCAGACAGATGATCTGCTGGCCCGCCCGGTCAGCCCAGCCGGTGTGGACACAGTCCAGGCCGGGACAGCTGCTCTCCAGAATGCGGATGCGGCCGGGCTCGGCCTGGATGGTCAGGGGGTAGGAGGCGTCCTCCACCTCCAGCGTGACCGGCCCGGTGAGGGCGGTCAGGTCGTACTGTGCGATGGTTTCACCATCTAAGACGACAGTGGCCGTCAAAAAGTTTCCGCTTTCCTGCTTCAGCAGAAAAAGCAGCGCCACGGCTGCGGCGGCCACGATGAGTGCCACCACAAAATCCCATGGCGTGGGCCGCCGCCGGTCAGCGGCGGACGATCTGGCAGTCATAGCCCAGCTCCTCTCCCCGGAACTCGAATCCGGCTTCCAGGCCCTCCGTTACCAGCAGCTGGCCCTGGTCGGTGCACAGGACCAGTTCAAAGTCATCCCGGCTCCGCCAGAAGTCCAGGGCCGCCTCCGGCCCGGCCACGAACAGGGTGGTGGACAGAGCGTCGGCCAGCAGATGGTTGGAGGAGATCACCGTTACCGATTTCAGACCGGAATCTGCGGGATATCCCGTTTTGGGGTCAATGATGTGGTGGTAGCGCACGCCGTCCTCCTCAAACCAGCGCTCGTAGCCGCCGGAGGTGGAGGCGGTCTGATCCTCCAGCGAGACGATGCACAGATACTGGCTGTCATCCTCCGGGTCGGCCACACCTACCCGCCAGGCCGTCCCGTCGGTCTTGGGGCCTACGGCGGTGATGTTGCGGCCCAGGTCCAGCAGGGCGGAGGTGACGCCGGCCTCACGCAGCACGGCCTCTGCCCGGGCGGCGGCCCAGCCCTTGGCTACGGCGCCCAGGTCCACCGACATGCCGGCGGTCTCCAGCCGGGCGGTGCCGGCGGCTTCGTCAATGAGAAGCTTGTCGCTGTCCACCAGCGCCATGGCGGCGGCCAGAGTATCATCATCGGGCACATGGCGCTCCTCGCCGGTGAAGCCCCAGGCGTCCATCACCGGGGCGATGGTGATATCAAAGCAGCCGGGCAGCAGCTGGGACACCGACTTGGCAAAGGTGAGCAGTTCCAGGGTGTCCCCGTCCATATCCACGGCTGTACCGTCCCCGGCATGGGCGTTGAGCTGAGAGATCAGGCTATCCGCTTCGGTGCGGGAGAGCTTGGCATTGAGCGCTTCCACCTCCTGCCGGGCGGCGGAAGCCGCTTCCGCCGCGCCTTTGCCGTATACGGTGATGGACATAACGGTGTCCATGGTAAAAAACTGCTCCTGGGCCTCAGCGGTGCCGCAGCCGGTGAGCAGAAAAAAAACAGGGATCAGAAGGGATGCGATAGCACGTTTCATGGTATACTCCTCTGTATCGGAAGACTGTCAGGAATCAGACGACATTTTACCACATTTTCAGCCGGTGGAAAAGAGGGTAGGGATTCTTGACTTGCAATATGGCGCGAATTCTGGTAAACTATACGAGATTGATGATTTCAAAGGCAGCCTTGTCCCGGGAAACTGGCGGAGGATGCCGCGCACAGGAGATGGATGCATGAACAGAAAAGAACAGCAGGCGCAGCGTGCGAAGCAGGAGGACGAGATCCTCAACAAAGTCCTCTGGTGGATCGTGGGCTCCGTAATTTTGGAGGCGCTGCTGCTCCTGCTTAATAAAGTATTTGTCAATTATACGTTGGATCAGATTGATTTGGCGGTGGCCCTGCGGGAGGAAGTGTTCCCCAAGCTGTCCATCATTCTGCCCATCTGCTTTGTGGTGCTGCTGGTCCTCTGGCTGTTGGCCCGGAAGGCCGGGAAGCTGGTGCGGCTCACCGGCGGCCTGACGCTGGCGGCCCTGATCCTGGCAGTGTGCGCCGTGGTGGTCCGGATTTTTGACAACAGCGGCGTCAAGTTCCTCTACACCGCCGTTCCTGCGGTGGCGGTGCTGGCCCTGATCTACTACCTCTATCAGCGGGAGTTCTTCTTCTCCGCTCTGCTCAGCGCTCTGGGCCTGCTGGGCATCAAGCTGGTGCCCCGCACCGGCATGTCGCTGGTGCTGTCCTACGGCTACGCCGTGGTGCTGGCGGTGGTCGTGGTAGCGGCCCTGGTGCTGTTCCGCATGCTTCAGAAAAACGAAGGGAAGCTGACGGTGAAGGGCGGGCCGGTACAGGTGCTGCCCAAGAGCGCCAATTATGTCCTGATGTACGTGACCTGCGTGCTGGTGGCCGCTGTGGTGGCTGCCGCCGCTGTGCTGGGCGGGCTGGCTGTGCTTTACGGTGTGCTGGTGGCCTGGCTGCTGATTCTGGCGGTGTATCACAC
>CALWXT010000100.1 GCA_944385575.1 uncultured Flavonifractor sp.
CCAGCCGTTCATAGACGTAAAGCCCTTGGTGCTGCTTGAGCCAGTCATATTTGTCCAATATTTTGGGTGCAGTACAAAAGACGCCCGGATGTGCTATGATAATTTTATCATACATGTCCGGGCGCTTTTCCGGAAAGGAGCGTGCACAGTGGCGGGAAAGCACAAAGACAAAAGTGGCCGTATTCTAAAAACTGGCGAAAATCAGAGGAAAAACGGGACCTACGATTATCGCTACACAGATGGCCACGGAAAAGTCCGGTGCGTGTACGCCAAGACATTAGAGGCCCTTCGCGAGAAAGAGAGTGCAATTCAAAGAGATCTGGCAGATGGGATTGATTATGCCGCTGGTGAGATTACTGCGTCAGAATTGGTAGACCGATATATGGGCTTGAAACGGGATATTGGGCCGAATACATTAAGAGCCTATCAGACAGTGGTCAACCGGATCAGAGAGTCAGACTTTGGGGAACTCAAGGTACGGAATGTAAAACTGTCGGATGCCAAGCAGTTTTATGTCGAACTGCATGATAAGGGGATCAAGCGCAATACGATCACAGGCTATCACAGTATCTTAAGACCTGCCTTTGAGATGGCTGTGGATGATGATATGATCCGCAAGAACCCGTTCAAGTTCAAAGTTGCGGACATTCTTCCGGATGATTCAGCCAAGCGCACGGCCCTAACAAAATCCCAGCAGGAGAGTTATTTGAAGTTTATCCGCGAGAATGGGCAGGATAATTACTATGATGATATTGTGATCCTGCTTGGAACCGGTTTGCGGGTCAGCGAATTGTACGGGCTCACCAAAAAAGACATTGACTTCAAAAAGCGGCATATCTTCATCAAGCATCAACTATGCAGAACGGCAGAGAAACCCTACTTTGTGACTTCCCCTAAAACCAGCAGCGGCGTCCGATGCATCCCCATGAGCGATATGGTCTACATGGCACTGAAACGGGTGGTAGCGAACCGTCCAACACCAACGGTTGAGTTCCTAGTGGATGGGTACAGCGGATTCCTGTTTCTTGACAAGGACGGGAAACCAAAGGTCGCCATGCACTTACAGAACTACATGCGGGGGATGCAGAAAAAGATCGTCAGAATTTACGGGCGTTCATTTCCCAGGGTCACGCCCCATGTTCTGCGGCACACCTTCTGCACAGATATGCAACGGGCCGGAATTGATGTAAAGAGCCTGCAATATCTCATGGGCCACTCTAATGTCAGCGTAACACTGGATATTTACACACATGTGAATTTTGATGCGGTGGAAGAGGCATTTGGCCGGGCAGTCAGCAACCTATAATCCGTGACAATCGCGCGGCTGACCTTACCATAAAATTTACCATTTTTAGCCGCAGAAATATGTAGATTACCGCAGAGAAATGTGCGGATAATATTTGAGATAATCGGCATTTCTCTTTATATCTCTACATAATTGTTGATAAAAGTTCAAAGTTCTGGAGGGCGGCATGTACTAAGTTGCAAAGAACACCAAGCCCCCTGGCGAAAGCCAGGGGGCTTTTTCTCATCGGGGCTCGGGCTTGTCGGCGGAGCAAGCGTCGAGCATCGAGATCTCCGCCGCGCCTGCGAGCGGGGGTGAGCCGGAGATGGGGAGAGCTTGCGTTCCGGCCGTAACGCCGGGACACGGGATCCGAAGCTTGTAACGGGAAGGAAGCGGAGTCGGCAAGCTTTGCGGCGGCGCCCCGCTTCCACCGGCGGCTCAGATGCTGCACATCCTGAGTGTCGGCAGCCATCAAGCCCTGCGGCTTTACAGCCGCGGGGCTTTTTCTCGTGCACCAGGGCCGCATCAGTGTTGCCCTCCCCTGCCCATACCCCGGAAACCGGCAGTGGGCATGCGTCATGGGCTTCGCCTCTGCTCATGCCTCTCCGCCCTGATACTTCTTCAGCAGCCGCCACAGCGTCCCCCGGCTGATGCCCAGTTTTGCCGCCGCCTGGGTCCGGTTCCCGCGGCACTCCTGAAGAACGGCCAGCAGCACCTCATAGGACAGGTCGATCCTGGTATGGGCGGCCTTCGGCACCGGCGGCGGGCACGGGGGAGGTGTCTCGGGAGAGGCGGCGCCCTCCAGCAGATGGGCGATCAGGCCGGACACGGAGACGCCGGGCCGGTAGAGCACCGCCAGCCGCTCACAGAAATTCTGCAGCTCCCGGATGTTTCCCCGCCAGGGGCGGCTCTGCAGCAGGCGGCAGTCGCCATCGCTCAGTTCCAGCGGACAGCTGTCGCCCTCCCGGGCCTGGAAGTTCCGAAGGAAGCTCTGCGCCAGCAGCGGGATGTCCTCCTGCCGCTCCCGCAGCGGAGGCAGGTTCAGCTGCAGGACATACAGGCGGTAATAGAGGTCGCTGCGGAACTTGCCTGCCCGGACCAGCGACTCCAGGTCCTTGTTGGTGGCCGCGATCACCCGGATGTTGATGGGGGTCACCTGACTGTCCCCCAGCCGCATGATTTCCCGCTCCTGCAGGACCCGCAGCAGCCGCCCCTGAAGCCCCAGGGGGATCTCCGAGATCTCGTCCAAAAAGATGGTGCCGTTGTGGGCGATCTCAAACAGGCCCGGCTTACCGCCCCTGGTGGCGCCGGTGAAGGCGCCCTCCACATAGCCGAACAGCTCACTCTCCAGCAGGTTCTCCGGCAGGGCGGCGCAGTTGATGGCCACGAAGTTGTTCTGTGCCCGGCGGCTCCAGGCGTGGATGCTCTGGCTCAACAGCTCCTTTCCGGTGCCGGTCTCCCCCACCACCACGATGTTGGAGTCCGTCTGGGCAAAGGCCTTGGCCTCCTGGATGCAGGCCATCATCCGCGGGCTGCGGGTGATGATGTCCCCGAAGGTGTACTTGGCCTTGTGTCCCTTGTAGTGGAGTTTTTTGCGCAGCTGGTCCTCCGTGGTCTGGATCTGCGCGGCGTTCAGCAGGGAAACCACAGTTCCCGCCCGGAGGCCGTGCATCATCATGTTTTTCGTCTTGACGGACAGGTGGGTGTTCTTGTAAGCGATGATCTCGTCCGTGTTCTCCGGCGCGGACACGATGCGGCTCAGCGCCGGGGTGGAGAACACGGAAGACGCCGGCTTTCCCAGGTACTGCTCCCGCCGGGAGAGCTGCAGGATCTGGATGGCGGCCGTGTTCAAAAAGGAGATCTGCTGATTGCGGTCGATGACCACCAGCCCCTCATAGGCGTTGTCCAGCATGGTTTGGAAGCTCAGGGCCTTCTCCCGCTCCACCTGACTGATCTTGGCCTGCTGCTTGGCCTCCGAGATGGCGTTCCAGAAGGCCTCCCGGCCGGAGGTGATGAGCATGGAGGTCAGTCCGATCTCCTCTGCCAGGCGGCAGCCGGTGCTGCCGCCGATGATGACCCGCTTCCCGTCCCTGGCCGCCTGCTCCACGCACCCGCGGATCTCCAGCAGGCTGTTCTCCTGAAAACAGTACGGCGTCACATCCACGCCCAGCTGGCGGGCCAGCTTCTCCACACCCAGGATCATGTTCTGGGTTCCCAGGATGGCGGCCGGAACCGGGCCGTACTTCTGCCGCAGCTGCAGCAGGATGTTGACGATGTCCGTCCCGTTGATGATCAGCTCGATCACCGGGATGGAGAGGGAGCGGCGGCACAGGTCCAGATAGGTGGCGCCCCGGGCGATCATGGCGTCGCAGTCCGGCCACTGGGGCAGCAGCTCCTGGGTCGTGGATGCCACCAGGATGTCCAGTGAGTACTCCGTGGCGTCCAGGGCCTGCAGGCGCATCTGCTCCGTGTGCTCCTGGAACACGTCCCAGGCGAGATTTGCCATGCTGGCGTAGGGAATGACGATGGCGATCCGAACCATAGCGGCCTCCTGTCTCGAAAAAACGGTGTGCTTCTTTGCCCATCATAGCAAAAGCCGTTTTTTGCGTCAAGCCGCCGTCCGTTCTATTCGAGACGATTTGAAACAGTTAAAACACTATTTTGAACGAATGAAACGCCCTCCGGTGAAAACGACCAATTAAGGCCGCAAAATTTTGGAGACACTTTTGTGAAAATCTGAAAAACCGGCCAACGGAGTTTCAGTAAAAAATTTTGTGACATCCAAAAACATTGGATTCTCCAAAATTGGCACAGAGATTGCTTTATAATAGGACGAACAACCAACAGAGAGGACGTGACATGCATGGAAAAGAGAGTTCTGATCCCTTCGGACATTTCTCAGCCCGGAAAGGACTATCTCACCGAAAAGGGCTATACCCTAAAAATGGGCCGCGGGACAGACGAGCAGACGATCCTGGAGGACGCGGCGGACTGTGATGCCCTGCTGGCCCGGAACGAGCATATCACCCGTGCCATCATGGAGGCCGCCCCCCGCCTGAAAGTCATCAGCAAGCACGGGGTGGGGCTGGATAAGATCGACCTGGACGCAGCCAGAGACCTGAACATCTGGGTCACCAACGGCCCCCTGAGCAACACCGTGGCGGTGGCGGAGCACACCATGATGCTGATCCTGGCCTGCGCCAAGAAGCTGGTCTTCTTTGACCGGGCGGCCAGAAGCGGCGACTACGACATCCGCAACCGGGTCAAGGGCATGGATCTGGAGGGGAAGACCCTGGGTCTGCTGGGCCTGGGCAAGATCGGCCACATGGTGGCGAAGAAGGCCATCAACGGCTTCGGCATGAAGGTGATCGGCTATGATCCCTTCCTCCCCGCAGACCGCTGGGACCCGGAGGTGGGCCGCCGTGAGACCATGGAGGAGATCTTCGCCGGCAGCGACATCGTCTCCATCCACATGCCCTCCACCCCGGAGACCCGCAACAGCGTGGACCGCCGCCTGATCGGGATGATGAAACCCACGGCCTATCTGATCAACGCGGCCCGGGGCGACCTGATCCGGGAGGCGGATCTGGTGGAGGCCCTGCGGAACGGCGCCATTGCCGGCGCGGGGCTGGACGTGTTCCAGACCGAGCCCCCTAGCCCGGACGATCCGCTCTTCCAGCTGCCCAACGTGACGGTCACGCCCCACAACGCGGCTCTGACGCTGGAGACCACGGACCGCATGGGCCTCCATGCCGCCATGGGCATCGACGAGGTGCTCTCCGGCAGGCAGCCCTCCTGGCCCGTGGTGGTGCCCAAGGAACCGCGTACAACATGAACCCAGCCTGGAAAGGGGGCCGATAACCTTGTACAAAATGCGAACCACACCCTTTGACATCGCCCTGCTCAACGGGACTGCGGCGGACGCGGTGACCGGCATGGTCCAGGCCGACGTGGGCATTGCGGACGGACGGATCGCCGCCATCGGGAAGATCGATCCCGCCGAGGCGCAGGTCGCCGTCAATACCGCCGGCTGCCTCATCACGCCCGGCCTGATCGACTACCACTGCCACGTGAACTGCGGCGGCGACTGGGCCAGCCTTCCGGCGGAGGTCTACGGCCCGCAGAACGGCGTGACCACACTGGTGGACGCCGGCTCCGCCGGCTGCGGCGGCTACGAGCTTTTCCACCGGGGCACGATCGCCCAGAGTCTGATGGACATCAAAGCCTATCTCTTCATCGGCTCCGCCGGGCAGGTGGGGCTGGGCGGGATCGAGGACGAGGACCCGGCCAAGATCAATGAGGATGAGATCTGCGCCCTTTGCCGGAAGTACAAGGGCGAGATCGTCGGCATCAAGCTGAAGATCGACCGGGACCACTGTGCGGAATTCGGTCTGGAGCCCTTGAAGGCGGCCATTGAGCTGGGTGAGAAAACTGGATTGCGGGTGTCCGTCCACGCCACGGACCCGGCGGTTTCCGTCCGGGAGATCTTGGAGACCCTGCGGCCCGGCGATATCTTCTGCCACATGTATCACGGCTGGGGCGAGGGCATCCTGGCGGAGGACGGCACCGTGAGGCCGGAAGTTCTGGCGGCCAGAGAGCGGGGTGTGCTCTTTGATGCGGCCCACGGCAAGACCAAGAACTTCTCTCTGGAAGTGGCCGGGAAGGCGATCCAGCAGGGCTTCCTGCCGGACATCATCAGCTCCGACTACACCCGGATCTCCCTGAACGCCCGGTATCCCTTCACCCTGATGCTCACCGAGTACCTGCACCTGGGCATGTCCTTCCAGGATGTTCTGGAGCGCTGCACCACCACCCCCCACCAGCTGCTGACCGGGAGGCGGGAGCCGCTGCTGGCCGTGGGGATGCCCGCCGATGTAGCGGTCCTCCGGCTGGATGACACCCCCTCCGTCCTGTGGGATCAGTACGGCACGCGGCTGCAGAGCCGTCAGACCTTGCGGGCGGTCATGACCATCAAAGGCGGTATGCTGGTTTTCGATCAGCTGTGCGACAAATACGGCAGCTGACCGGGATCTACATATAGACCTTCCAACAAATCGAAGATGAAAAGGAGAAATGATCTATGAACTTCAAGCGGATCACAGCGGCCCTTCTGGCCGGCATGATGGCCCTCTCCCTGGCGGCCTGCTCCTCCGGGCAGACCTCAGACGACTCCTCCACCACTGACGGCGGGAACACAGACTCCTCCGCGACGGCCGCCAATCCGGAGGCCAAGGTGTTCACCATGGGGCACTCCAACCCTGCCGACCCTGATGACCAGTATCATTACTTCTGTCTGCAGCTGAATGAGAACCTGCAGGAGATCTGCGACGGCGCCATTCAGTTTGAGTTCTATACAGATAATCAGTTCGGCACCGAGGCGGAGATGTTCCAGTACGTCAGCGACGGCACCCTGGACTCCGTGTGCATCTCCAACAACATCGTCTCCGGCAGCATTCCCGAGCTCCAGGTCCTGGACCTGCCCTACTTCTTTGAGAGCGAGGCGGAATATCAGCACCTGGTGGATGACGAGGAGTTTTTAAACACGGTGCTGCCCATCTTTGAAAACGACTGGAACATGGTCCAGATCGCCCCTGTCCTGGACGCCTCCTGGCGGACCCTGTACACCAAGGGCAAGGCAGTGGAGACCTTTGAGGACCTGAAGGACATGAAGGTCCGCGTCACCACCAACCGGGTGCATGAAGCCGCCTACAAGGCCATGGGAGCCATTCCCTCCGTCATCGCTTGGGGTGAGTGCTACACCGCCTTCCAGCAGAACGTCATCGACGGCCTGGACGTGGGCGTGCCGATCGCGCAGACCATGGGCTTCTACGAGGTCTCTGACTACTGCTCTCGCCTGAATCCCTTCCCCATCATGGCGTGGCCCATGATGAACAAGGATCTGTGGGACTCCCTCACAGAGGAAGAGCAGGGCTGGATCACTGAGGCTGCGACTCAGGCCGCGCTGGATCAGCGGACCCATCAGCGCGAGATGGAGACCAAGTTCACGGAGGAGCAGGAAGCTGCCGGCATCCAGTTCTTCTCTCCCGATCTGACCCCCTTCAAGGAGGCCACCGAGAGCGTCCGCCAGCAGTTCATCCCGGAGATCGGCGAGGACTTCTATAACCAGTGCGTCGCCACGGTCGAGGAATTCAGAGCAAGCCAAGGCTAAAGAAAACCAGCGGGCCTGCGTGGTTCTGATATTGCGCAGGCCCGCCATTTTGACGAAAGGAGCGGAAATTTCTATGCATTGGGCGAAGAAACTCGACGCAGGAATGCAGAAACTCAACCAGGTTCTGATCTTCATCTCCTGCATCTTCTTGGGGATTTTGGTCATTGCCTGTATCCTGATGGTGCTGACACGGTTTATTCCCAATTTCACCTTGACTGGCCTGGAAGAGATCGCACGCTACTCCTTCATCTATGTGACCTTCCTCTCTCTGGGCGCTGGCGTGGGAAGCAATGCGCACCCGGGACTGACTTTCCTGCGGGATGCACTGCCCAAGGGACCCAAGAAGGCCCTGGACCTGTTCGTTTATCTGGCGATCCTGGTGTTTGGCATCATTTTCATCGTCTATGGATATGAGGCGGCTATGGGCGTCAGCAACATGATATCTACTTCTTGGCGGATTCCCATGCAGTATATCTACTTTGCTTCCGTTGTGGGAGGATTCTTCACTTCCATCAATGTGATCAATAACATGATCCAGCTGATTCTGTTCAATGATGACAAGCGGAGCAATGAGATCGAAGAAGTGCAGCTTGTAGAAGCGCAAATGGCGGAAAAGGCCGCCAAAGCTGAGCAGCAGGAGAAAGGAGGAGAGGTCTAATGGCATCTGCAGGCATTCTCTTTGGTTTGATGTTTTTGTTCATGTTCCTCTGCATCCCCGTGGGCATTGCCATCGCCCTGGCCTGCTGCGGTCTGGCGCTGATTACGGGAACTGTCGACCTATCCCTGATCCCGTCCAAGATGGTCATGGGCAATGACTCCTTTATTTTCCTGGCGGTGCCCATGTTTACCTTCGCGGGCTATCTGATGGAAGAGGGAAACCTCTCCGAGCGACTGGTGGACTGGGTGAATAAGCTGTTCGGCCGGGCCCATGGCAGCATGGGCGTGGTGACGATCGTCACATGTGCCATTTTCGCAGCTCTGACCGGTTCCGGCGCAGCGACCACCGCATCTGTAGGTGCGATTATGTACCCCCTGATGCG
>CALWXT010000101.1 GCA_944385575.1 uncultured Flavonifractor sp.
AGCGCAGTTTTCCGCACAGTGATTTGAGGCGCCGGTAAATCCGGCGCCTTTGTGCCGAAAGGAGCCGCAATGACCAACCAAGAGATCTTTGAGCTGATGGCCCGCTTCGACCAGAGCGGCATCACCTCTTTCAAGCTGACCACCAAGGACGTGACCCTGGAGCTAGTCAAGGGAGCCGCTGCTCCCGCCGCTCCCTCCCCCGTTCTGCCTACCGTCCCTGCCGCCGCACCTGCGGCGGCCCCCGCTCAGCCCGAGGGCCCCTGCATCACCGCCCCCCTGGTGGGCACCTTCTATGCCGCCTCCGCCCCCGACGCCGAGCCGTTCGTCAAGGTGGGCGACAAGGTGAAGAAGGGCCAGACCGTGTGCCTGATGGAGGCCATGAAGATGATGAACGAGGTGCAGGCCCCCTGCGACTGCGTCATCGAGGCCGTGCTCCAGGAGGATGGGGCTCTGGTGTCCTTTGGGGACCCCCTCATCCGCTACCGGGAAGGGTGAGCCCATGTTCAAGCGTATTTTGATCGCCAACCGGGGCGAGATCGCCGTCCGGGTGTTCCGGGCCTGCCGGGAGCTGGACATTGAGCCAGTGGTGGTCTACTCCCAGGCCGACGCGGAGGCCCTCCACGTCCAGCTGGCGGAGCGAGCCTACTGCATCGGCCCCGCCCGGTCCGCCGATAGCTACCTGAACGTGGACGCCATCCTCACGGTAGCCCAGGCCACCGGCTGCGACGCCATCCATCCGGGCTACGGCTTTTTGTCTGAGAACGACCAGTTTGCCGACGCCTGCGCCCAGGCAGGGATCGCCTTCATCGGTCCCTCCGGGGACGTGATCCGGGCCATGGGCAACAAGGCCGCTGCCCGCAAGCTGATGGTGGAGGCCGGGGTACCGGTGGTGCCCGGCTCCGACGGCGCGGTGGAGACGGCGGAGGATGCCAAGGCTCTGGCCGACTCCATCGGCTATCCCGTCCTCATCAAGGCCTCCGCCGGCGGCGGCGGCCGGGGCATGCGCCGGGTATTTGAGCCCGACCAGCTCATCCCCCTGTTCGAGGAGGCCCGCAGCGAATCGGTAGCTTGCTTCGGCAGCGGGGAGATGTACCTGGAAAAGCTGATCCTGAATCCCCGGCACATTGAGTTCCAGATCATGGCCGACAAGGAAGGCCACGTGATCCAGCTGGGTGACCGAGACTGCTCCATTCAGCGGCGCAACCAGAAGCTGCTGGAGGAATCCCCCTCCAAGGCCCTCACTCCCGAACTGCGGGAGAAAATGGGCGCCGCCGCCGTGGCCGCCGCCAGGGCGGCCCACTACGAGAATGCCGGCACCATCGAGTTCGTGCTGGACCAGGAGGGCAACTTCTACTTCATTGAGATGAACACCCGCATCCAGGTGGAGCACCCGGTCACCGAACTGGTCACCGGAGTGGATCTGGTGCGGGAGCAGATCCGCATTGCCGCCGGACTCCCCCTCTCCCTCACCCAGGAGGAGGTGCAGCTGCGGGGCCACGCCATCGAGTGCCGCATCAACGCCGAGGACCCGGCCCACGGCTTCCAGCCCCGGCCGGGAAAGATCGACTTCGTCCATCTGCCCGGCGGCTGCGGCGTGCGGGTGGACACCGGACTGTATACCGGCTACACCCTGCCTCCCTTCTACGATTCCCTGATGGCGAAGCTCATTGTCCACGCCCCTACCCGGCTGGAGGCCATCCGCCGGATGCGCCGGGCGCTGGAGGAGCTGATCATCCAGGGTCCGCCCAACAATGTGGATCTGCTCCACCAGATCCTGCACCACCCCGACTTCGTCCGGGGCAACTACACCACCGGCTTCCTGGATGCCAACATGGACACCCTGCTGGCCTGGAGCCGGGGCGGAGAGGAGACTGAAGCGAAATGAGCAACGTCTTTGCCCAGCGGCGGCAGAAGCTGCTGGCTCTGAAGGCCCTCCGGGGCACCTCTCCCACCCCCGCCCACACCGAGGAGACCTGCCCCGCCTGCGTCGGCACGGTACGCCGCCGGGACCTGGCGGCAGCACGGTATGTCTGCCCCCTGTGCGGACATC
Organism: uncultured Flavonifractor sp.; assembly: GCA_944385575.1. GTDB lineage: Bacteria > Bacillota > Clostridia > Oscillospirales > Oscillospiraceae > Flavonifractor. The sequence goes on from CALWXT010000101.1 coordinate 2,051, forward strand.
ATCACTCCATCGGCGCCTACTACCGGCTGAGTCTGGTACTGGACAAGGGCACCTTTCGGGAGCTGGACGACAGCCTGACCTCCAACGATCCTCTGTCCTTCCCCGGCTACGCCGCCAAGCTGGACGCCGCCCGGCGGCGCACCGGCATGGCGGAAGGTGTGGTCACCGCTACCGGCCGGATCAATGGCCAGAAGGTGGCGGTGGGCGTGCTGGACAGCCGGTTCTTCATGGGCAGTATGAGCGCCGCCCTGGGTGAGAAGGTCACCCGGCTGGTGGAGTATGCCGAAAAGAACAAGCTGCCCCTCATCATCTTCTCCGCCAGCGGCGGGGCCCGGATGCAGGAGGGAATTTTGTCCCTGATGCAGATGGCCAAGACCTCTGCCGCCCTGGAGCGGTTCTCCCAAAAGGGCGGGCTGTACATCTCGGTACTCACCCACCCCACCACCGGCGGCGTCACCGCCAGCTTCGCCAGCCTGGGGGACATCATGCTGGCGGAACCCGGCGCGCTCATCGGCTTTGCCGGTCCCCGGGTCATTGAGCAGACCATCGGGGAAAAGCTGCCTGAGGGCTTCCAGAGCGCCGAGTATCTGCTGGAGCACGGCTTTCTGGACGCCATCGTGCCCCGGGCCCAGCTGCGGGACACTCTGATCCGCCTGCTGAAGCTCCATGGGAAAGGAGGGTCCGACCATGCCAAATGATCTCACCCCCGCCCAGCGGGTCACCCTGGCCCGCCACGCCCAACGGCCGGGTACGGCGGACTTTATCGACGCCCTGTTTACCGACTTCTTTGAGCAGCGGGGCGACCGCCACTGTGCCGACGACGGCAGCACCCTGGGCGGCATCGCCCTGTTCCACGGCCACCCGGTCACCGTCATCGGCCACCGGAAGGGCCGTACCCTGGAGGAGCACATGGCCTACCACTTCGGTATGCCCTCCCCTGAGGGTTACCGGAAGGCCCAGCGGCTCATGCTCCAGGCCGAGAAGTTCGGCCGCCCCATTATTACCTTTATCGACACCCCCGGCGCCTACCCCGGCCTGGAGGCCGAGGCTCACGGCCAGGGGGAGGCCATCGCCCGCACCCTGGCTCTGCTGTCCGGCCTCACTGTCCCTGTGGTGGCGGTGGTCACCGGCGAGGGCGGCAGTGGCGGAGCTCTGGCCCTTGGCGTGGGCAATAAGGTGCTCATGCTGGAAAACGCCGTCTACTCCGTCCTCTCCCCCGAAGGCTTTGCCGCCATCCTGTGGAAGGATTCCTCCCGCAGCGCGGAGGCCTGCGACGTGATGAAGCTCACCGCCGCCGACCTGCTGGAGCTGGGTGTCATCGACGGCATCATCCCTGAACCTGCCGCCGGGGCCCATGCCGCCCCCCAGCCCGTCTTCCGGGCTCTGGACGCCGCCCTGGTGCGAGAGCTGGCCGCTCTGAGCAAGCTGAGCCCCTCCGCCCTGGCAGCCAATCGATATAAAAAATTCCGCTTAATGGGCAGCAAAGCCCTTGGAAAGGAGCGCCTATGAACGGGATCAAACTCATCAGCACCGGTTCCGCCCTGCCGAAGCAGGCGGTGACCAACCACGACATGGCCAAGATCGTGGACACCAACGACGAGTGGATCGTCTCCCGCACCGGTATTTCCAGCCGCCATCACTGTTCCGACGGGGAAAACCACACCGGCCTGTGCCTGGCCGCCGCCCGGCAGGCCATGGAGCAGGGCGGCATTGCCCCGGAACAGATCGGGGTGTGCATCGTGGCCACCGTCACCCCCGACTTTCTCTCCCCCGCCGCCGCCTGCCTGCTTCAGCGGGATCTTGGCCTGGGAGAGGACACGGTGTGCTTTGACCTGAACGCCGCCTGCTCCGGCTTCGTCTACGGTCTGCATGTGGCCGAATGCCTGCTGGCCGCCGCCCCCCGGAAGTACGGTCTGGTCATCGGCGGCGAGGTACTCAGCCGGGTTGTGGACTTCACCGACCGGTCCACCTGCGTGCTCTTTGGCGACGGCGCCGGCGCCGCTCTGGTGGAGTGGCGGGCGGACTATCCCTCCCTCCACGCCGTACTGGGCTGCCGGGGCAATCAGGAGGCGCTGTATGTGCCCGGCGTCCATACCGGCCAGCCCTCGTTTGTACACATGGACGGCCAGACTGTGTTCCGCTTCGCCGTGGAGGCCCTCCCCCGCTGCGCCAAGGAGGTGGCGGACAAGGCTGGCATCGCCCTGGACCAGGTGGACCGCTTCGTGTTCCACCAGGCCAACCAGCGGATCATCGACTTTGCCGTGAAGAAGCTGAAGGTAGACCCGGACAAATGTACCGGCAACATCGCCCGCACCGGCAACACCTCCGCCGCCAGCGTGCCCCTTCTGCTGGACGAGCTGGTCGCTTCCGGCGCCCTCACCTCCGGCCAGAAGGCCATGTGCGTGGGCTTCGGCGGCGGCCTCACCTGGGCCGGCGGACTGCTGGAACTGGCCTGAGACAGATAAGGAGTTTGCAATGAAACTGAACGAACTGCTGGGGACCGAATTCCCCATTATCCAGGGCGGCATGGCCAACATCGCCACCGGCGCCTTCGCCGCCGCCGTGTCCAATGCGGGCGCTCTGGGCCTGGTGGGCTCCGGCGGCATGGACGCCGAGGCCCTGCGGGCCGAAATTCGCACCGCCAAGGCCAACACCGACAAGCCCTTCGGCGTCAACCTGATGCTGATGAACCCCCACATTGACGAGCTGGCCAAAGTGGTGGTGGAGGAGGGCGTGCAGGTGGTGACCACCGGCGCAGGCAATCCCGGCAAATACATCCCCGCCTGGAAAGAGGCGGGCATCAAGGTCTTCCCCGTGGTGGCCGCCCCTATCCTGGCCCACCGGCTGGAGCGCTACGGCATTGACGGCGTCATCGCTGAGGGCACCGAGAGCGGCGGCCACGTAGGCGAGATGACCACCATGGCTCTGGTGCCTCAGGTGGCCGACGCGGTGAGCGTGCCCGTTATCGCCGCCGGCGGTATTGCGGACGGCCGCCAGATGGCCGCCGCCTTCGCTCTGGGCGCCTGCGGCGTGCAGCTGGGCACCTGCCTGCTGGCCAGCGAGGAGTGCCCCATCCACGACAACTACAAGCAGGCGGTCATCAAGGCCGGTGCCAACGACACCACCGTCACCGGCCGCACCGGCGGGGCTCCCGTCCGGGTGCTGAAAAACAAGATGGCCCGGGAATACCTGCGGATGGAGAAGCAGAACCTGCCCTTGGAGGAGATGGAAAAGCTCACCCTGGGCTCTCTCCGCCGGGCGGTATTCGACGGCGATCTGGACACCGGCAGCTTCATGGCCGGTCAGGTGGCCGGCATGGTGAAGGAGATCCGTCCTCTGCGGGCTATTTTTGAAGATCTGATGCGCGGCTGTGAGGCCGTGGTGAAAGGACTGAACGTATGAGCCTCGCCTTTTTGTACGCCGGACAGGGCAGCCAGCACCCCGGCATGGGAGCCGACCTGTATGAGGCCTATCCCGTTTTCAAAGAGATCCTGGACAGCGCCCAGGTGGACTTCGACCTGAAAGCGGTCTCCTTTACCGATCCCGACGGGGTGCTGAACCAGACCGAGTATACCCAGCCCTGCATGGTGGCTTTCGCCGCCGGCATGACCGCCATCCTGGCCCAGCTGGGCATTACTCCTGACTACGCCGCCGGACTGAGCCTGGGCGAGTACTCCGCCCTCCAGTGTGCCGGGGTATTTACCGCTCAGCAGGCCATCTCCCTGGCCGCCTTCCGCGGCAAGGCCATGGCCTCTGCCGCCTCCGGCATGGCCTGCGGCATGACCGCCGTGCTGGGTCTGGACCGGGAAAAGCTGCAGCAGGCCTGCGACCAGGCTTCCGGCCTGGGCGTTGTGGAGATCGCCAACTACAACTGCCCCGGCCAGCTGGTCATCGGCGGCCAGAAAGAGGCAGTGGACAAAGCCGCCGCTCTGGCCAAGGAACTGGGGGCCAAGCGCTGCATGCCCCTGAAGGTCAGCGGCCCCTTCCACACCTCCCTGCTGCGCCCCGCTGGTGACGCCCTGCGGGAGAAGTTCCAGGAGATCACCTTCGGCACGCCCAGGTTCCCGGTGCTCTTCAACTGCCTGGGCCGGGAGATGGGCGAGACCGACACCATCCCCGCTCTGCTGGAAAAGCAGGTGCAGTCCTCTGTCTACATGGAGGACACCATCCGCCGGCTGGAGGAGCTGGGGGTGGACACCATCGTGGAGATCGGGCCGGGCAAGGCCCTCAGCGGCTTTGTGAAAAAGACCGCCCCTTCCATCAAGACCTACGCCGTGGAGACCTGCGCCGACATCGAGGCGCTCTCCGCGGCCCTGAAAGGATAAAACTATGAGTATGACTGGAAAGACCGCCGTTGTTACCGGCGGCAGCCGGGGTATCGGCAAGGCCATTTGCCTGGAGCTGGCCCGCCGGGGCGCCAACGTGGTGTTCTCCTACGCCGGCAACACCGCCGCTGCCGAGGAGACTCTGGCCGCTCTGAAGGAGCTGGGGGTGGAGGCCCGGGCCGTCCAGGGCGACGTGGCCGATCCCGCCGCCGTCAAGGCCCTCATCGACACCGCCGTGAAGGAACTGGGTGGGCTCCACATCCTGGTGAACAACGCGGGCATCACCCGTGACAACCTGGCCATGATGCTGAAGGAAGAGGACTTTGACGCCGTCATCGCCACCAACCTGAAGGGCGCCTTCCTGTGCATGAAGGCCGCCGCCCGGCCCATGATGAAGGCCCGCTACGGCCGCATTATCAATCTCAGCTCGGTGGTGGCCCTCCGGGGCAACCCCGGCCAGATCAACTACTGCGCCAGCAAGGCGGGGGTCATCGGCATGACCAAGTCTTTGGCCCGCGAGCTGGGCGGCCGCGGCGTCACCGTCAACGCGGTAGCCCCCGGCTACATCGCCACCGATATGACCGCCGCTCTGCCTGAGGCCGCCCGTGAGGCCATGCTGGGCACCATTCCCGCCGGTCGGGCCGGCAAGCCCGAGGACGTGGCCGCCGCAGTGGCTTTCCTGGCCTCCGAGGAGGCCGGCTACATCACCGGCCAGGTGCTTCAGGTCGACGGCGGCATGGGCATGTGAAGGAGAATCGGTGAGCCGTCGTGAGCAGCCCGGATGGACCGGAGCGAGGGCCGCAGCGTAAAGCAAACGTGCCTGCGGCACGTTTGTAGCGTAGGCCGCAGCGGCTTTGCCGCGAGGAGAAAATCCTCACGGGAAACCGGGCGTCGCGAACAGGCGAACCGTGACAGCAAGGTAACTGCCTATCTCTATTAGGAGGAACAAGATCAACTATGGATAAACGCAGAGTAGTCATTACCGGCATGGGGAGCATCAATCCCCTGGGCCACAACATTGCGGACACCTGGCAGGCTGTGAAAGACGGGGTATGCGGCATCGCCCCCATCACCCAGTATGACGCCACCAACCAGAAGGTCCACCTGGCCGCCGAGGTGAAGGACTGGGACCCCACCTCCGTGCTGGATAAGAAAGACGTGCGCCACATGGCCCGCTTCGCCCAGCTGGCTATGGCCTCCGCCAAGGAGGCGGTGGCTGACAGCGGTCTGGATCTGGAGCAGGTGGACGCCACCCGCTGCGGGGTCATCGTGTCCAGCGGCATCGGCGGCATCGGCATGACTGAGAGCGAGCAGATGCGCTGCTCCGAAAAGGGCTTTGACCGGGCTTCCCCCTTCTACATTCCCTCCGCCATTGCCAACATGGGCGCCGGTCTTATCGCCATCGCCTTCGGCTTCAAGGGCATGTGCACCTGCCCGGTGACCGCCTGCGCCGGCGGCTCCAACGCGGTGGGCGACGCCTTCCGCCACATCCGGGACGGCTATGCCGAGGTGATGCTGTGCGGCGGCGCCGAGTCCGCCGTCACCCCCCTGTCCATCGGCGGCTTCACCACCATGCGGGCCCTCCACGTGGGGGACGATCCCAACCGGGCCTCCATCCCCTTCGACGCCGAGCGCTCCGGCTTTGTCATGGGTGAGGGTGCCGGCATCCTGATGCTGGAGGAGTACGAGCACGCCAAATCCCGTGGAGCCAAGATCTACGCCGAGGTGGTGGGCTACGGCGCCACCTGTGACGCCTACCACATGACCGCTCCCGCCCCCAACGGGGAGGGCGGCGCCCGGGCCATGGCCCAGGCTCTGGCCGACGGCGGTGTGGCCCCCGAGCAGGTGGGCTATATCAACGCCCACGGCACCTCCACCCCTCTGAACGACTCCGGCGAGACCGCCGCCATCAAGGCCGTCTTTGGCGACCATGCCGGCAAGCTGGCGGTAAGCTCCACCAAGTCCATGACCGGCCACATGCTGGGCGCCGCCGGCGCGGTGGAGGCCATCTTCACCGCCCTGGCCCTGAAGGAGGGCTACCTGCCCGCCACCATCAACTACCAGGTGCCCGACCCGGCCTGCGACCTGGACTATGTGCCTAACGTGGGCCGTCAGGC
>CALWXT010000102.1 GCA_944385575.1 uncultured Flavonifractor sp.
GAGCCTATGGCGGACGGGGTAAAGGTGTACCCCGACCCGGTGGGTGTCCTGACCAACAACCCCACCTTCCCCTTCCACCTTACCAACCTGACCCAGTACCGGGGGCTGTCCGCCGCCCAGCCGGACAACAGCCTGGACCCCGCTCTGGAGCTGCCCACCTTCGGACAGGGTATGGGGGCAATCGGTTTGCCGGGAGATTGGTCGCCCGCCTCCCGGTATGTCCGGACGGCGTTCTGCAAGCGAAACTCCGTCTGCGAGGACAGCGAGGAGAGCAGTGTCAGCCAGTTTTTCCACCTGCTGGACACGGTGGCTATGCCCCGGGGTTCGGTGCGCACCCCCGAGGGGAACTGCGATATCACCCGGTACTCCTGCTGCATCAACACGGATACCGGCACCTATTATTACAAGACCTACGATAACTGCGCCATTACCGCCGTAGCCCTCACCGAGGAGCGGCGGATTGGGGACAAGCTGCTGGAATTCCCTCTGGATACCAAACTGCGCATCACCTGGCAGGAGGGGTAAAAGGCCCACTATTCCAGCGGGATCTCCACCCCGCAGATGGAGATGGAGGCCAGGTTTTCCACATCCAGAGGAGTGTCCGGGCGGCGGATAAACCGGAGCCAGCCCCGCTCCCCGCCGGAAGGGTCGGCCTCCCAGTCCGCAGGCATGATCCAGGTGCCCTCGTCACAGCCGCTCTCCGGGCTGTCATTTTTCAGGGGGATGGCGGTGCCGTCCTTGGTATACAGGGTGATCTCCTGGTATTCGGTGCAGGCGGGATCGCCGTAGGCATTTCTGGGCGGATTTTGGTGGTGCAGCCCCAAAGAGCTGTCCGCCAGCAGCACATACACACTGATGGGTGATACCGTCACCTCGGCTACCTTTGCGTCCACGCCCAGGGTATGGACCGTGACGTCAGGCTCCAGACGGATGATGTGATCCGGGTAATTCAGCGTGGTGCGGAAGGCCCAGGTCTCGTTGCAGTCGTAGATTTTTTCAATGGAGTATTCCGTCCCGCCGTTCCAGCCAACGTCGTGATAGAGCTCCCCCAATGTGAAGTCCAGGATCTGGCCGTTGAGGGACTTCTCCGGGGAGTAATAGCTCCAGGAAAACAGAAAGCTGATCTGGTTGTCTGTGGGGTCGTCATCCTCCACCTGATGATAAGTGCCGCTGCCGGTCAGCCCCGGCAGGTCAAAATCCGGCATAAAGGGATCAATAAAGTGATACCCGTACGGGCAGTCCAGCACTGTCCCCTCCGGGGCGGAGAGGGTGAGCCCCAGATAAATCGTGTAGTCGTCGGCCATGCAGTCGGTGAGGGTCATGGTCCAGCCGTTTTGGGTGATGGACTGGCCCAGCTCCATGGCGCTCTGCCGGTACCCGGCGCTGTCGCCAAAATAGTTCCGTACCACCGGCGGCAGAACCACCGCTGCCCCCACCGTGCCCGCCAGCACCGCCGCGATCACAGCGGCCGCAACGGCGGTACGGCTCCAACGTCGGGCGTGTTTGCTGCCCTGCCGGGCGGCCAGCGCCCGGACCAGAGCCCGTTTGCTCTCGCCGGTCAGCCGGATCTGATCCAGTTCGTCCCGATAGCGGTTATCCATCATAGCAATTCCCTCCCAACTGCTGCCGCAGCTTGGCCTTGGCCCGGGCCAGATGGGTGCTCACCAAAGCGGGGCTCTGACCCAGCAGCGCGGCGATCTCCTGTACCTCATAGTCCTCGTAGTACCGCAGGTAAAGCACCTGCCGGTATTTGGGGGGCAGGCGGTTCACCTGCTCCAACAGGGAGCCGTCCTCCGGCTCCGGGGCCTCCACACTCAGGTGAAGCCCCTCCTCCAAGGGCGCCCGGCGGCGGAACCAGGCGCTCTTTTTCCAGTTCTTGCACTGGTTGATGGTGAGACGCACCACCCAGGCCCGCTCCTGTCCGGCGTCGGGGAAGGTGCGCTCGTCCGTCACCAGCTTGAGCAACACGTCCTGGCAGATGTCCTTGGCGTCGTCCATATCTCCCAGCCAGGTGAAGCCAATGCGCAGAATGGCGTCGGCGTACCGCTCCACCAAAGTCTGCGCCCGCTGTTCCTCCATGGGTCTCCCTCCTTTCACTTCTATAACAACATAGATGGGGCCAATCTGTCAAAAAACCCTGAAAATATCCTGCAAAAATTTACAAGTCATTCCAGGTATGTTATATTTAAGAGCATCAAAGGGGGGAGTACATATGGCAAACCGGATGCTGCGCCGGTTCCTCTGCTTGGGTATTCTGTGCGCCCTGCTGCTGGGTGCTGTTCCGGCGGCCGGTGCCCAGGGCGGAATCACGGATGAGATCCGCCGGGCGGCTGCTCTGGGGATCGGGGAGCTGGAGCATGAGAATACCGTGGTGACCTATGAGACCTATTTTCAGATGCTGGACGCCCTGGTGGCGCTGGCTGCCCCAGACAAGCTGAGCCAGTGGCAGAGCACGGAGCCGGAGGCCAGGACCAGCCAGGAGGAGCTGGACCGCTACAACGGCATGGTATCCCTGTTTCTGGCCGGAATCACCCTAGGTGGGGACTACATCGGGCTGGATGAGCGATGGGTCGTCATGAACCAGGAGATCGGAGAGCCGTGGGACGGGTGTATTTTGGACCCTGTGTACGGCGATCTCTGGAAGGAGCAGTTTGAGCTGATCCCAGGTGTTATATGGCAGTATGACGCCTGCGCCTACTTTTATGCCATCGGCCGATACAGCCGGGTCAGCGACCAGATGTGCTTCGACTATGACGCAGGGCGCAACTCTGTGCGCCCTGAGGACCCCCTTCTCTACCGGGAGGCCCAGCTCTCTGTGCTGCGGCTGTATGAGAGCGCTGAGAGCACCTTCCCGGAATCGGACCGTTGGGAGACCCCGGAGGACCGGGAGATGCAGGCCCTGCGGGACCAGCGGCGGGAGGAGATCCTGAATACCTCCACCCAGGTTGAGGTTACCGGAACCTGCTACTATGTCTCCAACGACGGGGACGATTCCAATGACGGCCTGTCGCCGGAGACGGCGTGGGCTACCCTGCACCAGGCGAACAACAGCGGCGCCCAGCCCGGCGACGGGATCTTCTTCCGCCGGGGGGACCTGTGGCGGGGCACCCTCCAGTGCGTGCCGGGAGTCACTTATTCTGCCTACGGCGAAGGGGAGAAGCCTAAGATTTACGGCTCTCCGGAGAACGGCGCCGGTGGGGAGAAATGGGAGCTGTGGTATGACCAGGACGGAGTGAAGATCTGGAAGTTTTATACCGACATCGCTGACTGCGGCAATATCGTGATGAACGACGGCCAGACGTGCGCCCTGCGGGTATTCTCCTACTGGGACGGGGAAAAGGCTGTGTTTTCCGACCGGATGGAGGAGGAATTCGACATCGTGGAGGGTCTGGCCCACGATTTACAGTTCTACTCCACCTTTGACATGGCCGCCCACCAGCCGGCGGACCCGTCAGAGACCTACTGGGTCCACAATGTGGACAGCAGGGGGCCGCTGTACCTGCGCTGTGACGCCGGAAATCCGGGTGAGCTGTACGACAGCATCGAATTCCAGAGCGCCGTGGGGGTGGCCGAGGGCTACTGGGCCATCGTGGACTGTGTGGGGGACAACGTGATCGACAACCTGTGCCTGATGTACCGCAGCACGATAGGCATTGATCTGAGCCACGGGGGGAACAACCGGGTGCAGAACTGCGAGATCGGCTGGATCGGCGGCGGATCTCACGCTCTGAACTATGAGAGTGAATATGGGGAGAAATGGGTGCCCACCTCCGGGGAGTGTATCCGCATGGAGGGCAATGATACAGCTGCTGTGAATTGCTATGTCCATGACTCCTTTGACGGCGGCGTTACCATGGAATTTGACGAGCAGTATCTCGGGGCGGGCTATGAATGCTTGAACATGACCGCCACCGGCAATCTGATCGAGAATTGCATGGCCGGAGTGTTGATCGGCGACCATAACCGGGAATGGGAAAACACCCGGGAGACCTTTGGAGATGTGACCATCACGGACAACCTGATCTTTGACAGCGGCTACGGCTGGAGCGGCGAGGACAACTATCACCGCACCTGGATGGGCGTCACCGACAGCGGAAATGCCATTACCCTGTGGGACGGCCCCACCTATAACAGCGGCATTACCGTGGAGAACAACGTTCTTTACCGGGCCAGGCACGCTCTGGTGATGATGGGAACCGACGCGGAAAACAGCCCTGATTTTTCCGGCAACACCTACTGCCAGAACAACAATGGTATCTGGGTGTACCGGCGGGTATTTCTGGAAAATAACAGCATGATGGCACCTTACTACGCTGTCACCGGGGAGCGGATGGAATATGTCTGCACCCAGCTGCTGGGGGATGCAGCACCACGGGTGCTGGCGCCCTCCGCCTGCCCCCAGGCTGAATTTACCGTGGAGGGTGACCGGTTGGCAGGGACGGTGAGCTTTGAACTGTCCGGCCTGCCGGGTGAGCTGCTGCTGGCTGCCGCCCTGGTGGATGGAGACAGCGGGCAGATGCTGGATGTATTCACCTGGGAGCGGACCGGTGGAGGCCGGGAGAGAGTGTCCTTCTCCTGCCCGCTGCCGGAAGGTGAAAGACTGGAACTGCGCACCTTTGTGCTGTGCAATGACGGAACCCTGATCCCGGCCCAGCAGGCACTGCGCTATATCGTGGAAGCCGGCACAATAAATCCCACATAAACAAAAAAGTGCCCTGCCAAGACGGCAGGGCACTTTTTCTGTCACTGTGCAGTCAGCGGATATTCTGTGCCTTCAATGGTCACCGATGCCAGCGCCGTGGTGTCCACGATGCGGTTGAAGGTGTCGATAAACGCCCCCTGCTCCATGTCCAGGAAGCCGTAGGTGCGGTTGGAAATAAAGGCCTCCTCATCCTCCAGCACGTAGTCCGAGCCGTCGGCGTAGTGGAGTATGATCTGGTCGATATCGGAATCCACCGGCAGGCCCAGGGCAGAGGCGTGGATGCGGATGCCGATAGGGGAGAGGGTAATGGCACCCTCCGCCAGCTCCACGCTGGCCGGGCCACCATCCTCCGGCAGGGCCACCGCTACCGTGGTCATGTCCAGCCGGTTCTGACCGTCGCCGATGGACACCTGAAGGTTGGAAGCGTCGGTGATGAAGTCGGTGACGAAGTAGGTGCACAGCCAGAGCTCCGTATCGGTGGTGGAGGCGGTGTCCAGATAGTCTCTGCCGGCGGCGTTGGTCTTGGTGAATACCGGGGCATCCTCCGGCCACCACAGCTCCCCGTTGGCAAATACCTCATACCCGCTCACCCCGTCGGGGTGTTCCACCTTGTAGTAGAGCAGGCCCGCGCCTATACTGGGGTCGTACAGCCCGGCCTCCACCGTCAGGGTGTAGTCTCCGTACACCGCCTGCTCGCCTACAGCAAAAAGATAGGGAGCCACCAGCTCCTGGGCCGCGCTCTCGTCCAGAGGGAGCCGCTCCCAGGCCGGCATGTTGGTGATGAGTTTGCCGTATTCGTTATATTCCACGATGCCCTCATGGGACTCCACGTTCTTCCCAAAGAAGGCCTGGAGCATATTGGCCGGGTTTTCATAGCGGATGAAGCCCACCGCCGCTACGGCGGCAGCCGCGCACAGGGCGGTAACAATGGCGGCCAGAGCGATGGCCCGGGACAGCCGGAAGGGGTTTCTGGTCTGATGTGTCATAGCTTTTACCTCCTGTAGGATCTCCCCGGAGGCGTGGAGGGAGGACACCGCCTCCCGATAGATTTTCTTGTCAAACATCGTTCTCGGCCTCCTGAAGATCGGTTTTCAGCATAGCCCGGGCCCGCCGCAGGCGGGTTCGGACCGTGGCGCCTGGGATGTGGAGGAGGGCGGCCACCTCGTCACAGGAGTAGTCCTCATAGTAGTGCAGATAAATAGGAATTCGGTACTTGGCGGGCAGGGCCAGGACCGCGTCCATCAGTTCGCTGTGCTCCGGGCTGGGGAAGGGGATGGCGGCGGTGTGGTTCTCAATGGGCTCCGTCCGCCGCCAGGGGGACAGCAGCACCTTTTTGCAGGCGTTGATGGTCACCCGCAGCAGCCAGTATTTGACGTGATCCTCACTCTCAAACTCCTTGTCCGCCCGATATAGCTTAAAAAGGACTTCCTGGGTGATGTCGTCCGCCTCCGCCTGGCTTTTGGTGTAGTGGAACGCCAGCCGGAAGATGGTGTCCATATACCGCTGAGCCAGAGGTGTGAACTGTTGGTCTGTCATCATGCGTGTCTCCTTGAAATGCATTTCACCCTAAATATCCTATCCCAGCGGAAAATGTTTCACAAGAGGGCAAAAAAGTCCGGCGCGGTTGAACCGCGCCGGACTTTTTTAAACTTGCTTACTTGTCGGGATAGAAGCCAGAGGGGGCTTCGGACAGGTTGATCATGATGTTCTTCATCTGGGTGTAGTGCTCCAGAATGACCTTGTGGGTCTCACGGCCGATGCCGGAGGCCTTGTAGCCGCCGAAGGGGGCGCCCTCGGGAATGGCGTTGTAGGTGTTCACCCACATGCGGCCGGTCTCGATACCGCGGGACACCCGGATGGCCCGGTTGATGTCACGGGTCCAGACGGCGCCGCCCAGGCCGTACTCGCTGTCGTTGGCCATGGCGATGACCTCGTCCTCGTCGTGGAACTTGATGACGCAGGCCACAGGCCCGAAGATCTCCTCCTGAGCCACCCGCATCTTGTTGTCCACATCTACCAGCAGGGTGGGCTTCATGAAGCAGCCCTTGGCCAGATCGCCCTCCGTGGCGCGCTCGCCGCCGCAGGCTACCTTGGCGCCCTCGTTTTTGCCGATCTCGATGTAGTCCAGGATCTTCTTCACCTGGTTCTCGTTGATCTGGGAGCCCATCTGAGTGTCCTTCTCCCAGGGCATGCCTACTTTGACGGCGTTAAAGCGCTTGGAGGCCTCCTCCACGAACTTGTCATAAATGGTGTCCTGCACGAAGACGCGGGAGCCGGCACAGCAAACCTGGCCCTGGTTGAACAGGATGCCCAGCTGGACGCCATCCATAGCCATATCCCACTTGCAGTCGTCGAAATAGATGTTGGCGCTCTTGCCGCCCAGCTCCAGGGTGGAGGGGATCAGGCGCTGCGCTGCCGCCAGGGCCACGTTGCGGCCCACCTCGGTGGAGCCAGTGAAGGCCAGCTTGCGGAAGCCGGGGTGATCCAGGATGTACTGGCCGGACTTGGAGCCGGAGCCGGTGATGACGTTGAACACGCCGGCGGGGATCACGTCCTGGGTCAGACGGGCCAGTTCCAGCACGCTCAGCGGGGTATCGCTGGAGGGCTTAAACACGGTGCAGCAGCCGGCGGCCAGCACGGGGGCCAGCTTCCACGCAGCCATGAGGAAGGGGAAGTTCCAGGGTACGATCTGGCCCACCACGCCGATGGGCTCCCGCAGGATCAGAGAGAGGGTGGTGCCGTCCAGAATATTGGCCGATCCCTCCTCCGCCATAATACAGCCGGCGAAGTAACGGAAGTGGCGGACGGAGTAGGGAATGTCGATGGTCATGGTCTCCCGGATGGGCTTGCCGTTATCCATGGACTCCACCATGGCCAGATGCTCGGCATTCTGCTCGATGATATCAGCCACCTTGTAGAGGATGGCGGCCCGCTCATTGACCGTGACGTTCTTCCAGCTCTTAAAGGCTTCCCAGGCAGCGTTCACTGCGGTGTCCACATCCTCCTTGGTAGCCTGAGCGCAGGTGGCCAGTACCTCACCGTTGGCGGGGCAGCGGGTGGTAAAGGTAGCGCCGTCGCTGGCGGGCACCCATTTGCCATTGATGTACAGACCGTATTGTTCCTGAGTGAGCTTTTCCATGATGACACGACCTTTCAAAAAATTTGAAGTTATGGACGCATCAGTAAATATACTGGTGAGTTCAGCTTTAGTATAGCACCCTTTTTTGAAAAGTCAACGAGAAAATCCTAGAAATTACTATGATATTTTTTTGACAATGTAAAACGGGAAAATACGGCATAAATTGTGTATTTTTTAACATGTTAGTTAAAAATGAGACAAAGCAGAAAATAGCCCGGCAGAGGCGGAAAGCCTTGCGGGATAAGGACTTTCCTAACGGTCGAGGCGCAAATTCGGGATAACAGCTTGCCTTTTGCTCCCGGGTGCCGTATGGTAAAGACGCCCCGGGGAACAACGATATCTGTCACAGCAAAGGATGGCTGCATATGGAAAACAAGAAGACCTTTGGCGCGTATATCTGCCGCTGCCGGAAGGGGCTGGGTCTGACCCAGAAGGAATTTGCCGACAAGCTCTTTGTAACCGAGTCGGCGGTGAGCAAGTGGGAGCGGGGGGGTTCACTTAGATAAAGATACCACATCAATCCCACGCTGACTTTTGCTCAACCGATACAGCCGGA
>CALWXT010000103.1 GCA_944385575.1 uncultured Flavonifractor sp.
GCCACCGGCCTGGCATCCTATGACAACACCTTCAACGCCCCCGACGGGCCCTTCCCCCGCATCCGCGTCCGTGACCGGGCGGATATTGTGTGCACCAGTTCCGGCTCCTCCGGTTCTTCCGGTTCCTCCGGCTCCGGAAACAAGACCGAGACCGTGACCAACCCGGACGGCAGCACCACCACTACTGTGACCAAGCCGGACGGCTCCTCCACCGAGACCACCAAATACCCGAACGGTTCCACCGCAGTTACCGTTACCGACAAGAACGGCAGCGCCGAAACTACGGTCAAGGTGCCCGCGTCGGTGGTGAGCGGCGTGGACGAGGGCGAGACGCTGCCTCTGCCTGTTCCCGAGCAGACCGCTGGTGAGGACACCACGATCACGGTGGATCTGGCTGGTAAAAAGGATGTAAAGGTAGAGATCCCGGTGAAGAATCCCAGCTCCGGCACCGTGGTCATCCGGGTGGATGAGAACGGCAAGGAGGAGATCCTGATGGACACCGCCCTTTCGGAAAAGGGCCTCACCGTTACCCTCTCCGACGGCGACACCATCAAGATCGTCAACAACGCCAAGTCCTTTACCGACGTGCCCGACAGCCACTGGGCTAAGGATGTCATCGACTACATGACCAGCCGCGGCCTGTTTGAGGGCACCGGCGGAAATACCTTCAGACCCGCTGCCCCCATGACTCGCGCCATGGGCTGGACCCTGCTGGCCCGCTTTGCCGGAGTGGACACCACCACCGGCAGCACCTGGTACGAGGCCGGGCGCGACTGGGCCATGGAGCAGAAGATCTCGGACGGTACCAACATGGATCATGCCTTGACCCGTGAGCAGCTGGTCACCATGCTGTGGCGTTATGCCGGCAGCCCGGCGGCCCAGGGTGACCTGAGCGCCTATGCCGACGGCGACCAGGTGAGCAGCTGGGCCAGAGAGGCCATGATCTGGGCCACCGGCCTGAAGCTGGTGGAAGGCACCGGCGGCAACCGCCTGGCGCCTCAGGACACCGCCGACCGCGCGCAGGTGGCCGCCCTGTTTGCCCGCTTCATGGCACACATCCAGAAGTAAGAAAACCTTTGACACGAGCGGGCCGCCCGCCTTCCAGCGGGCGGCCCGCCCCTTTTCCCGAGAGGAGGAGCCCCCATATGGCCCGAAAGACCGAAGCACAAGTGAAACGTCCGTGGACACCCGGACGTCTGGCTGCCGTGGCGACAGGCCTGCTTTTGTTCCTTATCCTGGCGGCCGGCTGCCTGCTCCTGGGCAGGGAGAACGGAGAACTGACCGCCGCCCAAAAGCGGCAGTTTGCTGTTGCACGGGTGGATGACGTACTGGCCGACGACGCCCGGGCGGAGGATTGGACGGAGGGCCTGCGGGTGGGTTCCCAGCAGCTGGCCCTGGAGATCCTCACCGGTCCGTACAAGGGTGCCATTCTGGAGACTACCAACTACCTCACCGCCTATGCCAATGTGGACTGCTCCCTGGGTACGCGGGTCATCGTCCGGCTGGATGTGGACGACAGCGGTGCGCCCTATGTGATCTCCATTCCAAACTACGACCGGGGGCCCGTGCTGGCCGGCATGATCGCCGTGTTTGCCCTGCTGCTGGTGGTCATCGGAGGAAAGAAGGGGATTATGGCCCTGCTGGGCCTGGCCTACACCCTGGCGGGCGTGTGGTTCCTGCTCATCCCCATGGTGCTGCGGGGCGCGCCACCCATTTTGTCGGCGGTGCTCATCGCCGCGCTGACGGCGGCGGCGTCCCTGCTTCTGCTCACCGGCTTTACCCGGAAGACTCTGTGCGCCGGGTTGGGCTGCGTATGCGGTGTGGCGGCGGCGGGCCTGTTTGCCTGGATCGTGGGGCAGATCACGCCTATCAGCGGCTTCAACATGTCGGAGGCGGAGGAACTGGTGCTCCGGGCCTATGACAGCCCTCTGTCTATCCGCGGCCTGCTGGTCAGCGGCATCCTCATCGCCGCCCTGGGCGCGGTCATGGATGTGGCCATGTCCATCTCGTCGGCGTGCAGCGAGCTGCGGGCGGTGGACCCGGGCCTGACCCCGGGCGCGCTGTTCCGCTCCGGCATGAACATCGGCCGGGACGCCATGGGCACCATGGCCAACACCCTGATCCTGGCCTTTGCCGGCGCTTCCTTCAATATGCTGCTTCTCTTTCAGGTGTACGGCTACCCTCTGATCCAGGTTGTCAACAGCGACGCTATGGCCATCGAGCTGATCCAGAGCGTGGCGGGGTCGGTGGGCATCATCCTGACCGTGCCTCTGGTCTCTCTGTTTGCCTCGGTCCTGCTGCCAGCCCCCGCGGCTGGCAGCCGCTGACATAAGCGCCCCTCCGGCCCCCGATCCGGAGGGGCGCTCTTTTATTTGATAAACTAAGAAAAACTAAATGATTTATAAGATTATTAAGTTTGATTTCTTCTTAAGAGCGTGATAAAATGCCCTCGCAATGAAAAGTGTATCGTCCCACTTCTAAATTGGATGAATTTGGCCTGCTCACTACCGACCGAGGACGCCAACCATTCATTTCAGAAGAAAAGGAGTGCTTTGAAATGGCCAATACCCCTAAAGTGGCTCTTATGGAAGTTTTCCCTGTGGCGGGCAAGGACTGTATGGAGCTCAACCTCTCCGGCGCGCATGCCCCTTACTTTACCCGTAACGTGGTGGTGCTTACCGACGACCGGGGCAACACCGGCGTGGGCGAAGTGCCCGGCGGCCAGAAGATCACCAAGGCCCTGGAGGATGTGAAGCACCTGGTGGAGGGCAGCTCCCTGGGTGACTACAAGAACACCCTGAAGAAGGTCAACGACTGGCTGACCTCCAACATCAAGGACGACGTCCGCGGCCAGCAGACCTTCGATCTGCGTACCGGCGTGCACGTGGTCACCGCCATTGAGGCCCCTCTGCTGGACCTGCTGGGCCAGTATCTGGAGGTTCCCGCCGCCGCGCTGCTGGGTGACGGCATCCAGCGCGACAAGGTGCGCTTCCTGAGCTATCTGTTCTATGTGGGCGACCGCATGAAGACCGACCTGCCCTACTATTCCGAGCCCGACTCTGACTGCGACTGGTACCGCCTGCGTC
The DNA here is from genome assembly GCA_944385575.1 of uncultured Flavonifractor sp. GTDB lineage: Bacteria > Bacillota > Clostridia > Oscillospirales > Oscillospiraceae > Flavonifractor. The sequence goes on from CALWXT010000103.1 coordinate 3,087, forward strand.
ATGAGGAGGCCCTGACTCCCGACGCCATCGTGGCTCTGGCCAAGGCCACCTACGAGAAGTACGGCTTTGAGGACTTCAAGCTCAAGGGCGGCGTGCTGGAGGGCAAGGAGGAGCTGAAGGCTGTCCAGGCCCTGAAGGAAGCCTTCCCCGAGGCCCGCATCACCCTGGACCCCAACGGCGGCTGGCTGCTGAAGGACGCTCTGGCTCTGGCTCCCGAGCTGAAGAAGGTTCTGGCTTACTGCGAGGACCCCTGCGGCGCTGAGGGCCGCTTCTCCGGCCGTGAGATCATGGCCGAGTTCAAGCAGGAGAGCGGCATGCCCACCGCCACCAACATGATCGACACCGACTGGCGGGAGATGCGTCACTGCATCGCGCTGCGCAGCGTGGATATCCCCCTGGCCGATCCTCACTTCTGGACCATGTCCGGCTCCGTCCGCGTGGGCCAGATGTGCAACGATTTCGGCCTGATGTGGGGCTGCCACTCCAACAACCACTTCGATATCTCCCTGGCCATGATGACGCAGTGTGCCGCCGCTGTGCCCGGTAAGCTCAACGGCATCGACACCCACTGGATCTGGCAGGAGGGCATCGAGCGGCTGACCAAGCAGCCCCTGCAGATCAAGGGCGGCTGCATCGATCTGCCCGAGCGGCCCGGCCTGGGCATCGAGCTGGACCGTGAGCAGCTGATGAAGGCCCACAAGATCTACATGGACAACTGCCTGGGCGCCCGGGACGACGCCATCGGCATGCAGTACCTGATCCCCGGCTGGAAGTTTGATCCCAAGCGCCCCTGCCTGGTGCGCTGAACCTGAACCAGCCAACTTTTTTGCCTACTTCTTTTCCAACTTTTTTCCTTAACCCGCGGCAGGGCCGGGGCGGATTTTCCGCCCCGGCCCTGCTGTCTTTTCTGAGCACGCTTTACAAGCGTGCGGCAATCCGGTATGATGAAAGTAACGTGCAGAAGGAGGAACTGGAATGGCGAAATTTGCGCTGCTTCTTCCCAGAGCGGAGATGGTGGAGCCGGCGGGACGTATTGCCCGGGAGCTGGGGATGGAGGTCGTTCTGAACAAGTCGGTGCCCACCGAGCACATTTTGGAGCAGGTGGAGGAGTGCCGGGCTCTGGGGGCGGATATCCTGGTGGCCCGGGGCCGTCAGGCGTCCATTCTGAAGGCTAACACCGATCTGCCGGTGGTGGAGATCCGGCTGACCGGTCTGGAGATCGGTCTGCTGCTCCACCGGGCCAAGAACCTGGTCCCCCGGTCGGAGCGTCCCCGGGTGGGGGTGGTGACCATCCCCAACATGGTGGGGGAGATCCAGGGCTTTGAGGAAGTCGTGGGCATTGACCTGCACACTTACTTTGTGGCCGGCGTGGACGAGACCGAGAAGGGGGTGGAGCAGGCGGTAGCCGACGGGATGGACGTAATTCTGGGCGGCGACTTCGTCAACGCCTGCTGCCGCCGCCTGGGCAAGCGCACCCTGTTTTTTGAGGGTACGGAGGACTCCCTGCGCACCAGCCTGCGCAATGCCCGCAGTGTGGGCTTTGCTGCCGACGCCGAGAGGCGGAACACCGCCCACTTGCAGGTGCTGCTGGACTATTCCTTCAACGGCATCATTGAGCTGGACGCTGAGGGCGTCATAACCCGGAGCAACGATATGGCCTGCAAGATTCTCTCCAGGGACCGGGAGCAGCTGGTGGGCCTGCCTCTGTCCTCCCTGATGCCTCAGGAGGATCAGGACCTGTGGACCGATGCCCTGGCCAGGCACCAGGAGCTCTACTTTTCTGTGCTCAGCGTGGCGGGGGTCCATGTGGTGGCAAACGCCGCCCCGGTGACCGACTGGGGCGCGGAGGAGGGAATGATCTTCTCCTTCTACGAGATGCACAAAATGGAGCGCCAGGGGGAGCGGGCCCTGCGGGAGCGCTACCGCCTCCAGCGCTACCTGGCCTACGGTCGCTTTGAAGACGTGAACCACATCAGCCGGGAGATGGCCAGGGTGGTGCGCCTGGCCCGCAGCTTTGCCGGTACCACCCAACCCATCTTTCTCCGGGGAGAGGTGGGCAGCGGCAAATCCCTCTTTGCCCAGAGCATCCACAATGCCAGCCCCTGCTCCAAAGGACCTTTTGTCACCTTCGACTGCGGGGCCGGCTGGCAGAATCAGTGGGCGGCTCTGTCCCGGGCAGCCAAGGACGCGGACACCGGTACCCTCTATCTGGATCACCTGAAGTATCTGGATCAGGGCGGCCAGCATGTACTTTGCCGCCTGATTCGGGAGAACGTGGTCCATCTCCCGGGGGAGCCGGCACCCCAGCCGGTGTCGGTGCGGGTGATTGTCTCCACCTCCGACATGGAGCTGCCCCGGATGAATGACGGCAGCTTTCTGCCGGAGCTGGGATATATCCTCTCGCCCCAGCAGTTGACTCTGCCGCCTCTGCGCACCAGACCGGATGACCTGGATCAGGCCATCACCATGTGCCTGGATGACTGTGTGACCAAGCTCAACCGCTATGTGGTGCTCACCAAGGAGGCCCGCAAGGTGTTGATGGATTACCCCTGGCCGGGCAATTATATCCAGCTGCATACCTTCCTGGAGCGTATGTCCCTCACCGCGCCCTCACGCACGGTAAAGGACGGTTACGTGCGGGACCTGCTGGAGGAGCTCTATCCCGGGGATCTGCCCCCCGCCCGGGAGTCTCAGGAGCAGCCGCCTTCCGAGGAGGCTGCCCGCATCATTGCCGCCCTCTCCCGGTGGGGAGGAAGCCGGACGGAAGCGGCCGCTGAGCTGGGTATGAGCAAGACCACCCTGTGGCGGCGGATGAAACAGTACGGCATCCGGGACCATTATCAGAACTGAATATAAAAGCGGCCTGCCCCATAGGGGCAGGCCGCTTTTTGACTGCATATACCGGTTACAGAACGTCGGACAGCTTCAGAATTCCGCCCAGCTCCGGGAAGAAGTCGGTGTCCACCACTGCCCGGCTGGGAGCCACCCGGCTGCTCACCTTCTGGCCCAGGATACGGTTGGTCGCGTAGACGTGGAGCTTGTCACCCTGGACGCAGACGGCCAGAGGCTGTTCGGTTTTGCCGGCCAGGGTGCGCAGGGCGCTGAGGAATGTACCATCAGGAAGCTGAGGCGCCTTGTCGGGCCGCAGCACCAGCCAGCCGTCCTTGCTCATCCACTCGGGCAGACCGCTCACCACCTGCCGCAGGTCCCGCTCTCCACTGAAATAGGGGTCCCGGGAGTCCTTCATCATTACCTTGGGGTGGATCAGCCGGCAGTCCAGTCCGGTGTCATGATCCAGCGCCACCGTCACCCAGGCTCCGATGACAAATTCGTGGTGGTTTTTCCCTGCCATGGAAAAGGAGTGAGTAAAACCCGCGTCACTCAGCGCGACTGCCCGGCCTCGATAAGTGCCTGTACCGCCCTCCCGCGCCAGGATGGAGCCCTTAGCGCTATTGGCGGCGATCAGACGGACCTGCCGCAGCTGCTCAGGGTCCAGGGGGGACTCCGGAGTGTGCTTGGCGTCCTGAAGCGTCCGCGCAAAGGTACTTTGCAGGCAGGCGTGGACAAAAGATTTGGAATAGGCCTTGGAACGGACCCGCACCACCGCCAGGTGATAGATCAGGCTGGCGGCCAGCAGGACCAGAGTGATCCGCTTATCTACAAAAAAGAAAATGAGGGCCAGCACTGCGGCGGCCAGATAGGCCAGATAGAGCAGGCGCAGGTTCCGGTATTGGGTGGTGAGGGCGTCCAGCAGCCCCTGTTTCACTTCTTTCATTGGTGATATGCTCCTTCCTTTGAAGCTCGGCTTTCCTGCAATCAGTGTATCAAATCTAAAAAGAATACTCAAGTGTAAGGAAATAAGGGATAAAATCCACTTGCTTTGTGCAATTCTAATAATTTTGCGTGCCTGCTTTTTTGGAAAATGGAAAACAGGCCAAAAAAATTCCGAAAATTCCCTTTTTACATGGAACACATATTTCATGTATGAAACGTTTACATGGGAAGGATGAAATAAAAAGTGCACCTATATGAAACAAGAACAGAAATTCTAATTTTGGGGGCAAGATTCAAGGCTATTTGCGAATAGAAAGAAAAGTTACGTTTTGCTATCATATGAGCACGGTAGTGAAGCAGACCCCATTTTCCCAGCAATATCCCAGCGCAGTGTGAATGTGAATGAATGAAAGGAAGGAATAGCAATGAAGTTCAAGAAACTGACTGCACTGCTCCTCTCTGCCTCCATGGTAGTCGGCCTGCTGGCCGGCTGTGGCAACAGCAGCAGCAACAACGGTGGTAGCACCAACACCAGCGATCCCGGCAGCGAGCAGACCGGCGAGGTCAGCAATGCCTCCGGCGAGAGCAGCCTGAAGGGCAAGCGCGTCCGCGTGGTGATCGGTTCCACCTCCACCGGCGGCGACTCCTACATGATCGCTGATATGGTCACCCGTTACCTGGGTGAGGAGATGGGCTTCAACGGCAAGGTCGACGCCGTGGGCAATGCTCAGGCTCTGGACGCTGTCAGCAAGGCTGACGGCGACGGCACCACCATCATGATGTTCCACGACATGGCTTACCTGAGCGTTCTGTTCGGCGCCGTGGGTGAGGAGTACTCCCTGGAAAACCTGACCGTCGGCCCCCGCATCGGCGTGAACCCCGGCGGCTGCTTCGCGGCCAACGCCTCCGTGCCTTACAACTCCCTGGCTGAGGCTGCTCAGTGGCTGGCCGACAACCCCGGCGAGACTCTGCGCGTGAACATCGAGTCCGGTTCCGCTTCTCACCTGTGCTTCGTGGTGTGGTACATGTGGGCCAAGGAGACCTACGGTGACGACGTGGCTTCCCGCATCAAGGCTCTGGTTGGCGGCACCACCGACGAGAAGAAGCAGCGCCTGTGGGACGGCAACGCCGACATCATCTACGCTGACTACTCCTCCTGCGTGGAGTTCACCAAGGAAGGCGTAGAGGACCAGCTGGCCATGAAGATTTTCGACACCTGCGGCAAGATCGCTGACGACAGCGTTGTCGCCATGGCCGACGACGGCATCACCTTCAACGGCGAGCCCTTCGACTTCAACAAGGACTTCTTCATGCTGTTCCCCAAGGATATGGATGAGGGCGTCCTGAACGAGATCACCGCCGCCATGCAGAAGGTGTGCGAGAACCCCGACTTCCAGGCCGAGATGGCCAACCTGATGTACAGC
>CALWXT010000104.1 GCA_944385575.1 uncultured Flavonifractor sp.
TGCTGGTGCTGTTCCTGCTGCTGGCCATTCTGGAGGACGTGGGCTACATGGCCCGCATCGCCTTCATCATGGACCGCATCTTCCGCCGCTTCGGCCTGTCCGGCAAGAGCTTCATCCCCATGCTGGTGGCCATCGGCTGCGGCGTGCCCGGCATTATGGCCTCCCGCACCATTGAGCAGGACCGCGACCGGAAAATGACCATTATGACCACCGGCTTCATCCCCTGCGGCGCCAAGATGCCCATTATCGCCATGTTTGCCGGCGCCCTGTTCGGCAAGTCCGCCTGGGTGGCCGTCTCCGCCTACTTCATCGGCGTGGCGGCGGTGGTGATCTCCGGCATCATCCTGAAGAAGACCCGCATCTTTGCCGGCGATCCCGCCCCCTTCGTCATGGAGCTGCCCGCCTACCACGCCCCCTCCGCCGTCAACGTGCTGCGGGCCATGTGGGAGCGGGGCTGGTCCTTCATCAAGCGGGCCGGCACCGTCATCCTTCTCTCCTCCGTCATTCTGTGGTTCCTCCAGGGCTTTGGCTTTACCGAGGCTGGCTTTGGCATGGTGGAGGATAACAACGACTCCCTGCTGGCCGCCGTTGGCCATGCCGTGGCCTTTATCTTCGCTCCTCTGGGCTTTGGCACCTGGCAGGCCACTGTAGCCGTAGTCACCGGCCTCATCGCCAAGGAGGAAGTGGTGTCCACCCTCAAAGTCCTCTTCCCCGGAAACACCTCTATGGAGATGGCCGCCCACTTCACCCCCATCGCCGCCTATTCCTTCATGATCTTCAACCTGCTGTGCGCCCCCTGCTTTGCCGCCATGGGCGCCATCAAGCGGGAGATGAACAATCCCAAGTGGGCCCTGGGCGCCATCGGCTACATGTGCGGCTTCGCCTATGTGAGTTCCCTCATCGTCTACCAGCTGGTGGGCCTGGCTCTGGGTATGGTCACCTTCGGCGCGGGCACCGTGGCCGCCGTGATCCTGCTGGCGGCGCTGGTCTGGCTGCTGGTGCGTAAGAACAAATACGCCGATCAGGGCGCCGGCCTGCGGGCCGTGGCCGCTGCGGCAAAGTAATCCTACCGACGCAACGAAAGGAGCATCTGTTATGCCTTCCATCCTCATCGCCCTTGTCATCGCCGCCATCTGCGCGGCCATCATCGCAAGGGGCATCCACAACAAGCGCAAAGGCAGGGGCGGATGCTCCTGCGGCGGCTCCTGCGGGGGCTGCTCCTGTTCCGGACTCTGCCATCCGGGGTCCCATTCGGACTCCCCACAGTAAGAAAGGAAGTGTGTTATGGAGCTGACCAACACCAACGTCCGTTACCTGCTGACCATTTATCACCTGTCCAGGGCCAGGCTGGAGGTCTCCTCCAAGGACATTGCCTGCTCGCTGGATGTGTCCCGTGCCTCCGTCACCAGCATGATGGGCGTGCTCACCGACAAACAACTGGTGGCCAAGGAGCGCTACGGTAAGGTACACCTGACCCGGGAAGGCGTCCGGCTGGCCCGGAGGCTGTCCGCCCAGGCCGACGCGCTGGCCCGGGACCTGGGTCCCAGGATGGGCCTGTCCGGTGAGGAGGCCTGGAAGGCCGCCTGCGCTGCCGTCTCCGAACTGCCCCACCGCTGCTTCCTGCCTCTGCCTGCGGCAGAGCCGCTGCTTGCCTGATCCCCCTTTCCCGCACCCCGCCCGCCGAACCCCCGGCGGGCGGGGTGTTTTTCGTGCAAAATGCGGGGCAGTCAGGCTTGAAAAGGCCGCAACGGGTATGATATAGTATCAGAGTATGTATAGGAGCGGGAGGCGCGTTTTTTGTTTGACGGATTGCTGTTTGATCTGGATGGGACCCTGTGGGACTCGGTGGACGCCATCTGTATTTCCTGGCGCCGGGTGCTGGAACGGCGTGCCCCGGAGCTGGCCGGGCTGATGACCCGGGAGAATGTCACCAGCTGCATGGGGATGCTACTCCCTGATATCGTGAAAAAGGTGCTGCCCGATCTGCCTCCGGAGCAGGTCCAGCCTGTGCTGAAGGAGCTGCTGGAGGAGGAGAACGCTTACGTGGCCGTTCATGGCGGCGTGCTCTACCCTCAGGTACCTGAGACGCTGGAGCTTCTGGCCCGTGACTATCCCCTGTGCATCGTCAGTAACTGTCAGGCCGGGTATATCGAGGCTTTTTTCCAGGCCCACGGCTTGGAGCAGTATTTTACAGACTACGAAAATCCCGGCCGCACCGGAAAGGCCAAGGCGGACAACATCGCTTTGGTGGTGGAGCGCAACGGCATGAAGCATCCCCTCTACATCGGGGACACCCAGGGGGACTACAACGCCGCCTCAGCGGCAGGGGTCCCCTTCCTCCACGCCGCCTATGGGTTTGGGGCCATTGACCGTGAGGTACCCTTTGTGGAGCAGTTTTCCGCAATCCCGGCGGCGGTCCGCCGGCTTTCTCCCCCGTAAGGCAGGCCTTGCGGCTATCCCTTATCTGTATTTCAATCAGGAGGAATTACCTTGTCACAATATGAATCTGAAATCAAGCGCCGCAGGACGTTTGCCATCATCTCCCACCCCGACGCCGGTAAGACGACCCTGACGGAAAAGTTCCTGCTCTACGGCGGAGCCATCGCCCAGGCCGGCCAGGTCAAGGGCAAGAAGAACACCCGGGCCGCCACCTCCGACTGGATGGAGATCGAGAAGCAGCGCGGCATCTCGGTCACCTCCTCCGTCATGCAGTTCCAGTATGAGGGTTACTGCATCAACATTCTGGACACCCCGGGCCACCAGGACTTCTCTGAGGACACCTACCGCACTTTGATGGCTGCCGACTCCGCCGTCATGGTCATTGACGCCGCCAAGGGCGTGGAGGCCCAGACCCGGAAGCTGTTCAAGGTCTGCGCCATGCGGGACATCCCCATCTTCACCTTCATCAACAAGATGGACCGAGAGGCCCGGGACTCCTTCGAGCTGCTGGAAGAACTGGAGAAAGAGCTGGGCATTGAGACCTATCCCGTGAACTGGCCTATCGGCTGCGGCAAGGATTTTAAGGGCGTGTACGACCGGGGCAGCAAGAAGATCATCCACTTCACCTCCAACGGCGGCTCCAAGGCGGCTACCGCCACCGAGGTGGAGCTTGGCGACCCCAACCTGGACGAGCTCATCGGCAGCCGCCTCCATCAGCAGCTCACCGACGAGATCGAGCTGCTGGACGGCGCCGCCGCCGAGTTTGATCTGGACCGGGTACGCCACGGCAAGCTCTCTCCCGTGTTCTTCGGCTCCGCCCTCACCAACTTCGGCGTGGAGCCCTTCCTGGAGCACTTCCTCCAGATGACCACCGCCCCCCTGCCCCGTAAAGCCGGGGACGAGATCATCGACTCCATGGACGACAGCTTCTCCGCCTTCGTTTTCAAGATCCAGGCCAATATGAACAAGGCCCACCGGGACCGGATCGCCTTCATGCGTATCGTCTCCGGCAAGTTTGAGGCGGACAAGGAAGTCTACCACGTCCAGGGCGGCAAGAAGATCCGCCTGTCCCGGCCCCAGCAGCTGATGGCCGCGGAGCGGGAGATCATTGAGGAGGCCTACGCCGGAGACATTATCGGCGTGTTCGACCCCGGCATCTTCTCCATCGGCGACACTCTGTGCACCGCCGCCAAGAAGTTTACCTTTGATCCCATCCCAACCTTCGCTCCCGAGCACTTCAAACGGGTGCGAAGCCTGGACACCATGAAGCGCAAGCAGTTTTTGAAGGGCATGGAGCAGATCGCCCAGGAGGGCGCCATCCAGATCTTCAAGACCCCCTACTCCGGCATGGAGGAGGTCATTGTGGGCGTGGTAGGTACCCTGCAGTTCGACGTACTGGAGTACCGGCTGAAGAACGAGTACAACGTGGACCTCTACATGGAGGGCCTGCCCTACGAGTACCTGCGCTGGATTGAGACCGAAGATGGCCAGCCGGTGAAGGAGGAGGACCTGACCCTGGGCACCGACACCAAGCTGGTAGAGGATTACAAGGGCAACCAGCTGCTGCTGTTCGGCTCCCAGTGGGCGGTAAACTGGACCCAGGACCGGAACAAGAACCTTACCTTCCACGAGTTCGGCGGCACCAGATTTTAAACGCAGACAGGCCCCGCGGCATTGCCGCGGGGCCTGTTTTATCACCTTTTCCACTTCTTTGGGATATGATGTGGAAAAGGGGTGTGGTTTTGTGGGCAAGGAACTGGATCAGTCAAACAAATCCCTGTTTTTCCTCACCGTGCTGCTGGGGTCTATCCTGCTGTCCTGGCAGGCCCTGTGGCTTCAGCGGGAAGGGTTGTGCCGCGGGGAGGAAACCGACGTATTCCGGCTGCGGCTTGCCGCTTCGGTACTGGTGGTGCTCTCTCTGGCCGTGTTTTTCTGTCTGGCTCTCCAGGGTCGCCGGGATGCGGAGGGCACGGCGGGAGAAGGGTCAGCCGCTGTCAATGTGCTGGCTTCTTTGCTGGTGCTGCTGGCCGCCCTGCTGCGGCTGGGCGAGCTGCTCAGGGAATCAAAAAACGTCCCCACCAATAACGGCGGGGACGTTTTTCAATCCTTTTGGGGCAGCTCGTACTCGCCCGTGGCATAGAACGTAAAGATACCGGTGGCCACCAGACGTCCTCCATCGTCAGTGATGGAAACATCATATACCAGGATGGTACGGCCCATCTTTTTGGGCGTGGCCACACAAAATACCTTTTCACCTTTGGCTGCCGACAAAAACTGCATGGAGCTGTCCAGCGTGACACAGCTGCGCCCAGTGGTAAAGACGGCGGTGCCAGCCACTGTGTCTGCCAGGGTAAACAACGCACCGCCGTGGAGAATGCCCAAGGGGTTTTGAGTATCGGTGCGGATCTCCAGCTCACCCTCTGCAGAATGGTCGTCATGGATGGCGGTGACCTTCACCCCGCTCCTGACCGCAAAATAGGGGTTGTTGTTGACCTTGTTCAGCATGCCTCTGTAATCTCTTTTACTGCAGGAATCCATCCAGAATCTTCTCCTCTGCCTCCTGCTCAGTAAGGCCCAGGGTCATCAGCTTGAGGATTTGATCCCCGGCAATGCGGCCGATAGCTGCCTCATGGACCAGCTGGGCATCCACATGGTTGGCCACAATGGCGGGGATGGAGGAGATCCGGGCCTGGCCCATGATGATGGAATCACACTGGACATGGCCGAAGCACTTGGCGTTGCCCGTCATTTTGGGGTAAAACACCTGCACCGAATCGTCCTGAGCCACGGAGCGGGAGATGACCCGCCCGGAGGCGTCCTCACCGTCCAGAATGATCTCCATGTCACTCTCGGCGGTCTGCTGGCCGTGGGTGAGCAGCTTTTCGGTGATGACCACCTCAGCGCCCTTTCCTGCCACGATCTTGGTCTCCCGCTTGGTGGAGTCCACGCCCCGGATCTGGGTGGACTCCATATTCAGGGAGGCACCCTCATCCAGGTAGACAATGGTCTGAGGATTCATGATCCGCTTGCCGGTGCCGGGACCCTCGCCGTAGTGCCGCTCCACGTAGCGCACCTTGGAGTTCTTGCCGATGTGGAAGGTGTGCACACCATCGTGCTGGCTGGTCTCGCAGCCAGTGTTGTGAATGCCGCAGCCGGCCACGATATCCACGTCGCAGTCGTCCCCGATGAAGAAGTCGTTGTACACCAGTTCACTCAGCCCGGTCTGGCTGATGATGACCGGGATATGCACCGACTCGTGCTTGGTGCCCGGCTTCACGGTGATGTCGATGCCCGACTTGCCCGACTCGGTCTTGGTGGTGATCTCAATGTTGGCGGTATTGTTGCGGGAATCCAGCTGGCCGTTGCGGCGGATGTTGTAGGCCCCCTGGGGGGTCTTTTCCAGATCCGCGATCTCCTTAAGGAGCTTCCACTCTGCCTGATCCATTTACTTGTCCGCTCCTTCCGAAAGATAGGTACAGCCCGTGCTGGTGTTGGCCAGGATCTGGGGGAAAATCTCCTCCTTGGGGCCGTGCTTCTGGACCTTACCGTCGGCGATCATCACGATCTCGTCGGCCAGGTCGATGATGCGCTCCTGATGGGAGATGACCACCAGGGTGGCCTCCCGCTTCTGATGGATGCGCTTGAAGGTCTCGGTCAGCTTGGCGAAGGACCACAGGTCGATACCTGCCTCCGGTTCGTCAAAAATCATCAGGCCGGTCTTCCGGGCCAGAATGGTGGCGATCTCGATGCGCTTGACCTCGCCGCCGGACAGGGAGGCGTCCACCTCACGGTCGATATAGTCCCCGGCGCACAGACCCACCTTGGTGAGGTACTGGCAGCTCTCCTCCCGGGTGAGCTTGGGGTTGCCGGAAGCAAGGCTGAGCAGGTCCTTTACCTTCAGACCCTTGAAGCGGGGGGGCTGCTGGAAGCCGTAGCTCACGCCCAGCCGGGCCCGTTCGGTGATGGACATATGGGTGATATCGGTGCCGTTCCAGGAAATACTGCCCCCGGTAGGCTCCACCAGGCCCATGATCGTCTTGGCCAGGGTGGTCTTGCCGCCGCCGTTGGGGCCGGTGATGACCAAAAATTGATTGTCTGCCACGGTGAGGGACACGTCGTTGAGGATGCCCAGTTCCTGGCCTTCCTCGCCCTCCACCTGATAGCTGAGATGCTTGATCTCCAGCATGAGCCGTTCTCTCCTTTGTCTGTTGGTTGATCCCAGAGTTAGTATTTTATCACGCTCCTTACCAAAATACAACCCTGGCGGGACAAATGTTGCCATTGCGGCATAGAATAGGTGGAATCCAAACAGAATTGGAGGAGGAGCTATGGAACAAACTTCCATTCCCGGCGTGGACCGGGAGGTTTTTGAGCGGGTGTGGCGGCGGGTCATGCCGGAGGAACGGGGCGACTGCCCATTCACTCTGGCTGAGCAGGAGGAACCGGCAGCTGGTGCGCTGCCCGCCCTGGCGGTACCGGCGGCCCCCCAGGTGGTGACCTTGGGGCAGGCGGACGAGGGGGCTGATATTTCCTGCCTTGGCCCTGCTTCCGCCGCCTACGGTACCGCTCTGCAGGGGTACATAGACGATGAACTGGCCGACTGGCGGCGCTATCAGGCGCTGGCCCGCCGCACCCCCGGCGGCGGCGGGCGGATGCTGGCGGCGGTGGCTGCTGACGAGCGCCGCCACGCAAAGAAGCTGAGCACCGCCTATTTCCTGATCTCCGGGGTGCGCTACTGGCCCGATGTGCGGGCTGCTCAGCCTGCCGCGCCGCTCCACGCCGCTCTGCGGGAACGGTTTTGGGAGGAACAGCGGGGCGCAGCCTCCTATCAGGCTGCCGCCGAGGAAGCCTCCGATCCCTGTCTGAAGGAGCTGTTCTCCGAGCTGGCCGTCGAGGAGGAGGCCCACGTCTGGACCATCCGCAGCGTGCTTGAGCAGCTGTAACACATAAAAAACGGGGCCGCTGCCATTGGCAGCGGCCCCTTGCGGTTCCTTCAGTTGTCACGCTTCGCCTGTTCGCGGCGAGCGGCTTCCCTACGACTCGGGCTCAAAACAGGTACGCTTCGCGTCCCTTCGGTTTCTCGCCCTCGCTCCGCTCCATCCGCTCTGCTCACGACGGCTCAGCGCTTCTGATTACTTCAGGTTGAAGAAGGCATCCTTGCCCAGGTACTGAGCAACGTCGCCCAGCTCCTCCTCGATGCGGAGCAGTTGGTTGTACTTGGCCACACGGTCGGTACGGCTGGGAGCGCCGGTCTTAATCTGGCCAGCGTTCAGAGCCACGGCGATGTCAGCAATGGTGGCGTCCTCGGTCTCGCCGGAGCGGTGAGACACGATGGCGGTGTAGCCGGCCCGGTTGGCCATCTGGAT
>CALWXT010000105.1 GCA_944385575.1 uncultured Flavonifractor sp.
AGCTCGGGACTGGCGGCGTCAGCGATCTCGTCCTCGCCCACGATGGCCCCGGTAATCTTTTCCTCCAAAAACCGGTTGGCCGTCAGGGAGCGGAACAGGTGGTCGATGCAGGTCTTTGCCCGGTCCCCCTCCCCCTCGCCGTACTCCTTGGCGGAGCGGGCAGAGCGGAGGACGGCGGCAATATCCAGCAGCTCCCGGGTATTCAGCGCACCACCCATGTCGGCCCGCTGGAGGGAGGCCCGGACAGGCCGCACGCCGGAGAAAGAGGGCGAACCCCGCAGGGCGGTCATATTCACCGCGGCGGTGGTCTCGTCCAGGGCACGCTGGACATCGTCCGCGTCGGTGAAGGGCCGCAGGGCCAGGCAGCGATCCTTGCCCTCCGCCGTCACCGCCTGCTCGGCCAGCTTCTCCAGCACCCGGGGCAGTTCCAGGGTCTGTATGGATTTTTCAAATAAGTCGGTCATAAAGGATAGTCTCCCAACTGTCATTGCGGATCTGATAGGTTATGCTCGGCCCCGCCGCGCTATGCGCGGGGCGGATCATCGTCCCTTCTATTTTCGCACAAAAACCATCCATTGGCAAGGGGGCCTGCCAGAAGGCAGGCCCCCTTGTTTTACCCACGATCGACGGGCGGCTGTTCAAAGTGCCAGAGATACAGGTCCTCCATATTGGGCCGGACGGGAACCGCCCTCTCCGTGGGACGCTGGTCCACAATGAGCCGCAGGCGTGTAATCCCATCCGCACGGGACACGTTGCTGCATAGGCAGCGCTCAGACAGGCGCGCCTGCTCCTCAGTTGTCACCGGCGTCTCCCACACCCTGCCCTCCAGTTCCCGGAGCAGGGCCGCCGGGGCCGCCTGACCGATGATCTCACCCCGCTTAAGCAGGATCACCTGATCGGCAGCATATTCCACATCGGAGACGATATGGGTGGACAACAGCACCAGCCGCTGCCGGGACAGACCGGTGAGCAGGGCCCGGAACCGGATGCGCTCCTGGGGGTCCAGGCCGGCAGTGGGTTCGTCCAGGATAAGCACCTCCGGGTCGTTGAGCAGGGCCTGGGCGATGCCAACCCGCTGCCGCTCGCCGCCGGAAAAGCCCCCCAGCTTCCGGCCCCGCCGGTCGGCAAGGCCCACCAGCTCCAGCAGCTCCGCCGTCCGCTTCACGGCGGCAGCCTTGTCCAACCCCTTCAGCCGGGCAATGTAGCGCAGAAAGCCCTCCGCCGTAAAATTGGGGTAGACCCCGAAATCCTGAGGCAGATAGCCCAGCTTGTCCCGGTAGGCTTCCCCCAGTGCGTGGATGTCCCGCCCGTTGTACAGCACCCGCCCGGTGCTGGGGATCAGCAGGTCGGTCAGAATGCGCATCAGGGTGCTTTTCCCCGCGCCGTTGGGCCCCAGCAGGCCCCAGATCCCCGGCCCCAGATCCAGATTGACTTCCTTCAGAGCGGCAAAGCCGCCGTACAGCTTGCTCACCCGCTCCACCTTTAGGTTTACCACTGATTGCGCTCCTTTCTTCTCCGCACCGCCCCATATAGGCACAGCGCGGTCAGCCCCACGTGCCAGGGCCCCCACACCAGCCACTCCATCCCCCAGGGCGGGCTGTAGGAGCCCCAGCCGGTGAGGGCCCGGCCCCGGATCAGCTTGGCGAAAAAGCCGTTGGCCAGGACATACAGCCCCAGCGGCTCCCCCTTCAAATCCGCCGTCAGGGCGCTGAACAGCAACACCACAGACACCAGAAAAAACGCGGTGGGCAGGGATCGGAACCGCTCGCACAATCCGCAGGCTGCCAGCGCCAGAAGCGCGCCTCCCGCCCCCGCCAGCAGTGTGCGGCCCAGATAGAGGCTTCCCCAGCCGGGCGGCACCGGCAGGCCATCGGCCACCACCTTTCCGCACAGGAAATTTCCAACCGACAGAGCCAGAACAAAAAGGACTGTTCCCAGGGCACAGGCCGCCATACGGCTGACAAAGAGGTGCCTGCGCCCCAGCCTGGCCGTGAGCACCAGCTCCTCTGTCCGGCAGATCCGGTCGCAGGCGGTGAGGGGCAGACAGGCGGTGAGCACCGCGGCGGCCACCGCCGCCAGGCCCAGCTTATCCCAGAACTGTCCCATAACGCCCCAGTAGCTCTCCGGCCCATAGCGCCGCTGATAAAAAGCCAGGACACCGTTCAGCCCCACCGTACCCGCCAGAATCAGCCAGACCAGCAGTCCGCTCCAAAGCCGCCGCAGCTCCCGCATCATCTCCGCCCCCTCCGTTTCCAGGCCAGCCAGGTCAGGGCCAGCTCCGCCGCCAGCAAACTCAGGCAGTACAAGGCGGGCATCCACAGCGCCCCGCTGCCCTTTTCCAGCAGTTCATAGGTCAGAATACCCGACCAGCCCCAGCCGCACAGCCGGTACACTCTGTCCAGGAGGATCACCAAGCCATCGGAGATGGGGAACCGGGACAGAAACAGCACCGCTCCCACCCGCAGGGCGGCGGGAAGGGCCAGGCAGAGGGCCGCCCCCATCATAGCGGACACCGGTCTGCGGGCCAGGGCGGAAACCAGCAGCACCAGTCCCGCCCCGCACAGCCCGCCCAGCAGGGAGAACAGCATCTCCCATCCCCACTGGGTCAGCTCGCCCATTCCCTCCCAACCGGGGATGCGGGAGATCCCACCGATCCCCTCCGGGGCCGCCGGTACGCCGCCGCAGCTCAGGGCACCCAGGCAGAACACCAGTAGTCCCGGCAGCAGGGATGTGACGGCGGCATAGCTCAGACCCAGGGCCAGCTTATCCCAAAAGGCACGGCTCAGACCCAACCGACTGGTTCGGAGCAGCGGGGCCGTGCGCCCCGCCGCCTCGCCGCAGAACAGCCGGGACAGCCCTGCCGCCTGGAGAAACAGGATGAGGACAGGGGCCACGTTGAAGTTGAAATTGTAGAGATTGATCCAGAAATCCTCCGGCCGCCCTATGTTGGGCAGCCCCTGCCACAGCGTAATGGCCGCCGCCAGGCCCAGGGCAACGTACACCTCCCGAAAGAGGATGCATTTCTTCCACTCAGCCCGCAGCGTGTCCATAGCGGCCTCCCTTCAGTCCCAGCGCCGTCATACCCAGCCCCAGCCCCAGCGGAAGCAGCCAGCCCCACAGGGGCAGGGCGGCCAGCCGGTCTTCCATGGCCGGGACACCCGTCAGCGGCATGCACAGGCCCATCCACAGGGCTCCGGCGGTCAGGCCCAGGCCCTCCGCCTTTTCCCGCAGGGAGAGCAGCAGCAGCGCGCCTCCCAGCAGGGCCGCCGAGGAAGCACCGCACAGGGCCAGAGAGAGAAAGGACGCCGTCCCCCGCCCCCAGGCAGCCAGGCAGAGCACTGCCAGCGCTGCCGCCGCGCCCGCCGCCAGCACCCCGAAGCGGGCGAAGCACATCTGGGAGAAGGAGAAGCGGAAGGTCTTTTCCAGCTCCCGCATCCTGGGATCATCCCGCCAGTAATAGCGAAAGTAGAGCAGATACAGGGGAAGGGGGGCGGCACAGCACACGCTCACCATGGGCATCGTCAGCCGGGCTGCGGCCAGCCCTGCCAGCAGGGCCAGGCCCAGAGCAGCCAGCAGCAGTCCCGGCCGCAGCTCCGCCAGGGCCAGCCGCAGCAGAAGGGGGCTGAGATTCCGCCGCTGCGTCTGAGGCAGAGAGGGCAGCAGCCACCGGACGGTCTCCTGTTCTCTATCCATGTTCTTCCTCCTTCAGCCATTGGGCCAGGGTATGCTTGGCGGTATTCAGCCGCCAGCGCACGGTGGACAGCGGGGTGCCCGTCATGCGGGCGATCTCGGCGGGAGTAAAGCCGTCAAAGTAGTGGAGTACAATGGTCTCCCTCTGAAGGGGCGGCAGTCTGGCCACCGCCTGCTCTACCACCATGGCGTCCAGCAGCCGGTCGTGGATCTCCGGGGCCCTGGCTTTCTCCAATTCCTCGGGGGCGTCCACCGCGTGGCCCCGGAGGCGGAAGAAATCCATGCATTTGTTGTGGGCGATGGCAAACAGCCAGCTCTGGAAGGCCCGCCAGGGCAGAAAGCCTTCCACCGAACGCACCACCGCCAGGAAGGTCTCCTGGGTCACATCCTGGGCATCCTGCCCCCCGCCGGTCATCCGGCAGGCGTAGGCGTATACCTTGGGGTACCACCGCTCCACCAGCTCCTCCAGGGCGGCTTGGTCGCCCTTTTTGATCCTGCCCACCAGGGCCTCGTCGCTGCATGCCATCTTCTCACCACCGTTCTCTGTTGGTATAACGGAAAACCCGGGCAAAAAAACAAGTCCGTCCCGCATTTTTTATGCGGGGCGGACTTGCTGTCCTTATCTCATCAATTCACATTTCAGGGTGATGAGGGCGCGCCCCCCCACCCGGACCTTGACGCCGCTGCCGTCCTCGGTGATGCGGCTTAAAATCTCGGAGGGCTTACCCATCTTCTCGCCCTGGACGAAGCGGTTGTCTGCCCCGGCCTGAATAAGGCCCCGGCGGTACAGATAGTAGGTCAAGGCTCCGTTGGAGGTGCCGGTGGCGGCCTCCTCGGGGATGGCGTACAGGGGGGCGAAGTTGCGGCAGTGGGCGGCGGCGTCCGGGGTGTTGGGGCAGAACATGTGGACCCCAACCACGTCGTAATGCTTCGACAGCCGGGTGACCTCAGCCTCGTCCTGCACCGCCTTTTCCAGGGTCTCCAGGTCCTTGACCGGCAGCAGGATGTCCATGAGGCCGGTGCTCACCGCCTGGGGCTCCAGTCCCGCCGGCCGGTCGGCCAAGGTCAGGCCGTAGGCGGCATACAGCGCCTCCTGCTCCGTCTCATCAAAGATCCGCCCGTCCTTGGGGGAAGCCATATCCATCCATACCGCGTCCGCTCCCACCTCGATCTCCAGATCGCCGGAGCGGGTGTGGAGGGCATAGTCACCGGGCGCAATGGCCCCGGTGTCCCGCAGGACGGTAAAGGCGGCGATGGTGGCATGGCCGCAAAGGTCCACCTCCTCCGCCGGAGTGAAATAGCGGATATGGAAGGCTTTCTCCCCGGTCTGCCGCACGAAGGCGGTCTCGGAGTGCTTCAGCTCACCGGCCAGGGCACGCATGAGGGTTTCCTCCGGAAAATCCTCCGCCCCCAGCAGAGCCACGCCGGCCTGGTTGCCGGAAAAACGCGTGGTGGTAAAAGCGTCGGCTACGTACAGTTCCATCTTACATCCCCGCTTTCAGTTGTTTATAAAAGTCCAGGGTGTTGAACCCCCGGTCCAATTGGGTGAGCAGGAAACGCTCGCACACCCGGCTCAGGCAGTCCAGCCCCTTCGGGTCCAGTTGGAAGGAAAACAGACGCTTGGGGTCACCGTAGACGATGTGCCGCATGGCGGCCAAGGCCCCCTCCTCCAGAGGCAGGGAGATCCCCTCCCCCACCTCGTCCTTGCAGGCGGCGCAGTGGAGCACCCCCTGGACCAGATCCAGCCGGGGGCGTTCCGGGTCGGGCAGGCCGCAGGCGGCGCAGGCGTCCAGCAGAGGCTCGTACCCCTCCAGGCACATGAGTTTCAGCTCAAAGGCCGCCTTGACCAGGGCCTGTGGCTTATTCAGCTTGTCCAGGGCGTGGAGGGAATTCAAAATCAGGGACAGGGCGGCGGGGTCGGGCCGGCCCTCCACCGACACCGCTTCCATCACCTCAGCAAAGTAGGAGGCCAAAGCCAACAGCTCCACGTCTGACTTCATACGCCAGAACTGGCGGATAGATTCGGCCTCGTTGAGGGTAAAGCGGTCCTGATACTCAAACAGCGTCATGTCGGAGTAGACCAGCAGCTGAGCGGAGGCCGCCAGGGGGCTGCTCTTTCTCCGGCAGCCCCTGGCCTTCACCGTCCGCTTGCCCCCCTCGGCGGTAAGGACGGTAAGAATCTTGTCCGATTCCTTATAGTTGACCTCCCGCAGCACCAGGCCCTGGGTGGTGATGTGCATGGTCTCTCCTCCCGTTATGTAGGCGGGCAGTCAGCCGCCCGCCGCTTGTCCCGGTTTCTTCCCCCGCTGCTGCAGGGACGTCCGCCGGTACAGGGTGTACGCCTCCGGCAGGCCGGTGCGTACAAAAAGCCGCCAAAGAAGCTCCGTCCGTTCCACGTCCAGCCACTCCTTCCGGACTTAGCTTGACCGGACGGACGGCATTTATCAGCGGTAAAATGTGCTCGTTTTGCAAAAAATTTTTATCCTGTCAGTTCAGGCCGTAATGCTCGCACAGCCGGATCACGGCATCCAGCGCATCCTCCGGCGGCACCCATAGGTCGGGGGCAAAGCCGTACCCGTCCGCGTTTTCTTCCGAAAAGAGGGTCAGGCCCGTTCCAAACTGAATCGCCAGCCCGGAATTGGGCAGATAATAGGTCTGATTGTTGGTCATCAGGCTGGCGCCGCCGGTGTTGCTGCCCACAAAAACTACGTGCTCCATGCTACTCAGATCGCGGACGAACCACTCGCCGGCAGAGACGGTTGCCTGGTCGGTCAGGCAGAAAATGAGGCTTTCATTTTCTACCCACACGCCCTCCGTCTCCTGACACACGGTTTCGCCCGGCGCATCCGGCACCTGATACCCCATGGTCTCCAAAAAGCCATTCAAAGGCGACCAGCGGATCAGGGTGCTCTGACGGGGGCTGGGTACCGTGCCGGTATAACCCTCAAACCATCGCCGGGCAAAGGCGGGCTGTCCGCCTATGTTCCCCCGCAGATCGATCACAAAGACCGGGAGATCCCGATAGCTCTCTCCGCTGTCGGCAAAGCCGTTCAGCTCGTCCATCCGGGCATACCAGTCCTCTGCGCCCGCATCGGAGAGCACTTGATTGACCAGCACCGTCAATCCATCTGTCTCACGCCGCTCGCACACCACGGTGCCGATGTCAGGCGCTGGCTCCGCCGGGCGCCAGTCCAGGCCGGTATATTCCCCCAACGTCTCGGGCAGCTCACTTTCCCGGCTGCTCAACGCTGCAAAGCACCATGTCAGGGCTCCGTCCGGCCCGACGGTACGCTTCACATAGGCCGGATCCAACCCCTCGACGTCTTCTTCCTCCAGATACAAATCCGGCACATAGTACATATCCTGCCGATTCAAGCTATTCAGATAATGACCGTCGATGGCAAAATGTCCGTCCCGGATCAGCGGTTCCAGCGCCCCCTCCAGGCTCTGCCGGAGGGTTTTGGCGCTGACGTTCGACTTGCCGGAAAACTCGCTCAGCACCTGCGCCAGAGCTGGCTGAAAGGCCTCATCTCCCCCGAAGTAGTCATATCCGCCATAAAAGTCGCGGAGAAGCTGGAAGCAGGCTTCCGCATCCTCCCGGGCCTCCTGGGCCGTCAGCGCGGATTTGCCCGTCCCATCGTCCAGATACCAGGGATTCCGGGCATCATATGCGCCCATCAGCGCATCCGGATAGACATGGGCGGCAAAATCGGGGGCCGCACCTTCCGTCTCTGCCCGGTGCCGTGCATCGGTCTGCACCAGGAATTCTTCCCACGCCCCGCCGGACGTTCCTCCGCAGGCCGCCAACATCAGAAGTCCGGCGGTCAGACAGACGATCCCCGCCATCCGCGCCCGGTTCATTCGTCCTTATATCCGAAATTATGGATGAGATTGATGTTGTCCCGCCAGTTCTCCTTCACCTTCACCCAGGTCTGCAAAAAGACCTTGGTACCCATGAAGGCCTCGATATCGGTGCGGGCCAGGGTGGAGATCTTTTTCAGCATGGCGCCGCCCTTGCCGATGATGATGCCCTTGTGGCTGGCCTTCTCGCAGTAGATGGTGGCGTCCAGGTCGATGATCTCGTTGTCCCGCTCGGAGAAG
>CALWXT010000106.1 GCA_944385575.1 uncultured Flavonifractor sp.
CAGGAGCGGCTGTGCGCCATGGACCCGGCGGTGCCCTGGTCCATCATCGCCATCACCTTCACCAACAAGGCCGCCGGCGAGCTGAAGGCCCGGCTGGAAAACCTGCTGGGCCCCTCCGCCAACGACATCTGGGCCTCCACCTTCCACTCCGCCTGCGTGCGCATCCTGCGGCGGGACATCGACCGGCTGGGCTTTTCCAGCTCCTTCACCATCTATGACACCGCCGATTCCGAGCGGGTCATCAAGGACATCGTGAAGGACTTCAACCTGGACGACAAGACCTTCTCCGCCCGCTCGGTGCTGGGCTACATCTCCCGGGCCAAGGACGCCATGCAGTCCGGGGCGGACTACCTGGCCCAGTGTGAGAAGTCGGGGGACTTCCGGCTGGTGAAGATCGCCAAGATCTATGTGGAGTACGAGCGGCGGCTGAAGGACGCCAACGCCCTGGACTTTGACGACATCATCCTGGACACGGTGCGTCTGCTCCAGCAGTTTGAGGACGTGCGGGACTACTATCAGCGGAAATTCCGCTATGTGCTCATCGACGAGTATCAGGACACCAACAACCTGCAGTACCTGCTGGCCTCCACCCTGGCGGGGGGCTATGAGAACATCTGCGTGGTGGGCGACGACGACCAGTCCATCTACCGCTTCCGGGGCGCCACCATTGAGAACATCCTCTCCTTTGAGAGCCAGTACAAGGGCGCCCGGGTCATCCGGCTGGAGCAGAACTACCGCTCCACCAAGAACATCCTGAACGCCTCCAACGCGGTGATCCGCAACAACGAGGGCCGCAAGGGCAAGGAGCTGTGGACCGACCACGGCGAAGGGGATAAGATCCAGTGCTACACCGCCATGAACGAGCATGAGGAGGCCCAGTACGTGGCCGCCCAGATCCTGGCGGACTACTCCGCCGGCCGGGCCTGGAGGGACCACGCGGTGCTCTACCGGATGAACGCCCAGTCCAACCAGATCGAGCAGGCCTTCAAGCGCAACGGCGTGCCCTACCGCATCATCGGTGGCATCCGCTTCTTCGACCGGGCGGAAGTAAAGGACATGCTGTCCTACCTGTGCGTGGTCAACAACCCCCGGGACGACCTGCGGCTCACCCGCATCATCAACAATCCTCCCCGGGGCATCGGGGCCTCCACCATTGAGCGGGCCCAGAACATCGCCCAGCAGGAGGGTCTGGCCCTGTGGGACGTGGTGAGCCGGCCCCAGAACTGGCCGGAGCTGCAAAAGGCCGCCCCCAAGCTGGGGCAGTTTGCCGAGATGATCTCCGACCTGCAAAAACTGTCCCAGGAGCTGTCCCTCCCCGACTTCTACGAGGAAGTGGTGGCCCGCACCGGCTATGCCGTGATGCTGGAGCAGAAGCGCACCATTGAGGACCGCACCCGTCTGGAAAACGTCCGCGAGCTGCTCTCCTCCATCCAGAACTACCTGGACAACGTCCTGGACGAGCCCTCCCTGGCGGGCTTCCTGGACGAGATCGCCCTGTACACCGACATCGACAGCCACGACCCCAGCGAGGACTGCGTGGTGATGATGACCATGCACTCCGCCAAGGGCCTGGAGTTCCCGGTGGTCTTTGTGGTGGGCGTGGAGGAAGGCAT
Source organism: uncultured Flavonifractor sp. (assembly GCA_944385575.1). Taxonomy (GTDB): domain Bacteria; phylum Bacillota; class Clostridia; order Oscillospirales; family Oscillospiraceae; genus Flavonifractor. The sequence goes on from CALWXT010000106.1 coordinate 1,614, forward strand.
CTTCCCCGGCATCCGTGCCATCGGGGAGCCGGAGGAGATGGAGGAGGAGCGGCGGCTGTGCTACGTGGCCATGACCCGCGCCAAGGAGAAGCTGCACATGACCTGCGCCTCCCAGCGCATGCTGTTCGGCCGCACCAACTCCAACCGGCCCTCCCGCTTCCTGAGCGAGATCCCGCCGGAGTATGTGGAAAAGTCCGGCCGCCTGCCCTATTCGGAGCGGCAGCATGAGGAGCGGCCTCAGAAGGCCCAGCGGCCCCGCCGCACCTTCGACCGGGGCTTCTCCATGGGCGCCCCCTCCTACACCGGCGCGGCGCCGTCCGCCGCCCCCGCCCCCGACTGGAAAAGCCCCAAGGCGGGCTCCGCCGCCCCCGCTCCCGGCCCCGACTTCCGGGCGGGCGATCCGGTGGTGCACAAGGCCTTCGGCAAGGGTCTCATCACCAAGCTCACCCCCATGGGCGGGGACGCGCTGGTGGAAATCGCCTTCGACAGCGTGGGCACCAAGAAGCTGATGCTCAAATCCGCCGCCCAGTATATGAAAAAGGGCGAATAAAAAGGAACGGGCAAAGCCCGTCCCTTACAGAAGCTCGGTAAACGACCTGATATACCGGTGGCAGAAGGCGCGCATCTGGTCCTCATAGTGGGCGTAAAATGGATCGTACACCCCCACCACCGTCAGCCCCGCCTCCTTGGCGGTGCGGCACACGCTGGGGGAATCCTCATAGAGGGCGCAGGCCTCCGGCCGTTCTCCCAGCTGCTCCAGCGCCAGGGAAAAGGCCCGGGGGTCCCGCTTCTCCACCCCCAGCTCCTGGACGTAGATCACCCGCTCAAAATAGTCCGTCAGGCCCAGCCGCTCCATGGCGGCCTGGCAGAATTCGGGCACGCAGGCGGTGAACAGGGCCATCCGCTCCCCCGCCTGCCGGCATCTGTCCAGATAGTCCGCCGCTCCCGGCTTCAGGGGCACCTGATGGGCGTAAGCCTCCTGGCCCATCGACCTCCACTCGGCCATGATGGCCTCCGGGGTCTCGTCCAAATGGTAGTAGTCCTTTGTAAACTGGGCGGCGATGGGGAAAATGGAGTGGCCCACCGTCTCGCTGTACTCCCGGGTGGCCGTCAGGCCCCGGCGGGCCAGGAAGGTGTTGTCCACCTCCACCCACACCCCGTTGGAATCCACCAGGGTACCGTCAAAGTCAAACAGTTTCACAGATAAAACCTCCATGGAAAATGAACCGCTTCCTCCGCGTAGTCGATGCCGATGCGCGTTCCGGTGCGGAAGGCCGGCCGAGGCGAGCCGTCGTCCAGCAGGAACAGCTCCTCCCCCGTCAGATCCAGGCCGTTCTGCGCTTTCGTCAGGCCCAGGGCCAGGCACACCTTGCCCGGCCCGTTCAAGAAATTCTTTTTTTGATAGGAGGTGAGCTGTTCCGGCTCCTTCCCAAACCTGCGGCGGGCCATTTCGGCCGCTCCATCCACCGGCTCCAGCCCCCGCAGGAGCACCGCGCTGGGCTCTCCCTCCCGCTCGGTGACAAAGTTGAGGCAGTGATATATCCCGTAGATCAGGTAGATGTAGGCGGTGCCCGGCGGGGCGAACAAGGTCTCCGTCCTGGCGGTGCGCTTGTAGCCGTAGGCGTGGCAGGCCTTGTCCATCCGGCCCACATAGGCCTCGGTCTCGGTGATGCGCCCGGACAGGATCATGCCGTCCACCCGGCGCACCAGGATCTTCCCCAGCAGATCCCGGGCCACTTCCACAGTGTCCCGGTCAAAAAAGTCCCGACCCAGCTTTTCCACAGCCGTGACCCCCTTTCGCAGATACCATTTTATCTTACCATAGCAAAAGGAGAGGTACAACCATGAGCCAACAAAAAGAAAAATCCGGCCTGGCCAAGTTCGCCACCCCGCTGATCATCCTGGCCACCATCATCTGGGGCAGCTCCTTCGTGGTGATGAAGAACAGCGTGGACGTGCTGCCCACCTTCTGGCTGCTTGCCATCCGGTTCAGCGCCTCGGCCATCGTGCTGGCCATCGTGTTTCTGCCCCGGTGGAAGGTGTGCGACAAGCAGTACCTGATCGGAGGCACCGTCATGGGCTTCTGCCTGTTCGTGGCCTACACCTTCCAGACCTACGGCCTGGAGCGCACCACCCCCGGCAAGAACGCCTTCTTCACCGCCGTCTACTGCGTCATCGTCCCCTTCCTGTACTGGTTCATTGCCAAGCGCCGTCCGGACAAGTTCAACGTGCTGGCGGCCTTCCTGTGCATCGGCGGCATCGCCCTGGTGTCGGTGACGGGCAGCAACGCCTCCGCCTTCAACCTGGGCGACGTGCTCACCCTCATCGGCGGCTTCTTCTTTGCCTGCCATATCGTGGCGGTGTCCAAGTACTCCGAGGGCCGGGACATCTTTATCCTGACCACCCTCCAGTTTGCCTCCTTCGCCATCTTCTCCTGGATCGGCGTGCTGGTCACCCAGACCACCGTTTCCCCGTCGGTCTTTGACCAGGACATGGTCCTGGGCCTGGTCTATCTGGTCATCTTCTCCTCCTGCGGCGCCCTGCTGTTCCAGAACATCGGCCAAAAATACACCGCTCCCGCTACCGCCGCCGTGCTGCTCTCCCTGGAGGCTCCCTTCGGCGTGCTGTTCTCCATCCTGCTCACCGATGAGCGGCCCACCGCCCTCATGTTCCTGGGCTTCGCCCTCATCTTCCTGGCCGTGGTGTGCTCCGAGACCAAGTTCTCCTTCCTGCGAAAAAAGGGTTGACAAAGGCTGAACAGGTGAGTATAATCCATTACAACAGTTCCATAAAGTAAACCTGTGAGGAAGAGAAGTAGCCGGCAATCTCCGATGCAAAGAGAGTCCTGGGTGGTGGGATCAGGGCGTGAGGGGACCGGTGAATGGACTTCCGAGGGCGGCTTGAACGGGCAACCAAGTAGATGCCGACGGGACCCCACCCGTTATCCATCGGGCACGCATGATGGTGCGTGAAGCGAGTGGACGTCTCTGACGTCAATTTGGGTGGTATCGCAGAAGTGATTACAAACGCTTTTGTCCCATGTCTGGGGCAAAAGCGTTTTTTTATCCGCTGCACCATCTGCCATCCAAATTCAATTTATGGAGGAACTTCCTATGAAAAAGCTGAACAAGATCCTGTCTCTCACCGCCGCTTCCGCTCTGGCCCTGTCTCTCACCGCCTGCTCCGGCGGCACCCAGGGCAGCGCCGAGACGCCCGCCGGCAATTCCGGTACGCCTGCCGCCTCCGGCGACGGCACCACCTACAAGGTGGCGGTAATCAAGCAGATGGACCACGCCTCCCTGGACGAGATTGCCAATGCCATTACCGCCCGGCTGGACGAGATTGCCGCCGAGAACGGGGTCACCATTGAGTACGACGTCACCTCCGGTCAGGGCGACCAGAGCGTGCTGCGGCAGCTGGCCGACCAGGCCATCGCCGATGGTGTGGACGCCATCATCCCCATCGCCACTACCGCCGCCCAGGTGGCCGCCGTCTCCGCTGAGGAGACCCAGACCCCGGTGGTCTTTGCCGCCATCTCCGATCCCGCCGCTGCCGAACTCACCGGCATCGACTACGTCACCGGCACCAGCGACGCCCTGGACACCGGCCTGATCATGGACATGATTTTCACTCAGAACCCCGACGCCTCCAAGATCGGCCTGCTCTATTCCCTGTCCGAGGCCAACTCCGTCACCCCCATCGCCGACGCCAAGGCCTACCTGGATGAGAAGGGCGTAAGCTACGTGGAGGCCACTGCCAACACCAATGACGAGGTCATCGCCGCTGCCAGCTCCCTCATTGCCGACGGTGTGGATGCCATTTTCACCCCCACCGACAATATCATCATGGCCGCAGAGCTTGCCATCTACGAGGACCTGATTGAGGCCGGCATCCCCCACTACACCGGCGCCGACTCCTTTGTCCGCAACGGTGCCTACGCCACCTGCGGCGTGAACTACACCGACCTGGGCGCCCAGACCGCCGATCTTGCCTATGACGCCATGACCAACGGCATGGACGCCATGGAGGACTTCTATCAGGTAGCCGGCGGCATTATCACCGTCAACACCGAGACCGCTGATGGTCTGGGTCTGGACTACTCCGTCTTTGCGTCCATGGGCACTCTGGTGCCCGTTACCACCACCGAGGACTAAATATCTGTCCCACCGCCAACCCCCGGCTCACGCCGGGGGATTTGGCTTGAAAGGAGATCTGTACCATGCTCTACATTGTCCAAACCGCGCTGGAACTGGGCTTCCAGTATGCCCTGGTAGCCATGGCCCTGTTCCTCAGCTACCGGGTGCTGGACATCGCCGACCTGACCACCGACGGCTGCTTCATCCTGGGCTGCGCCGTATCGGTGACTCTTACCGCCGCGGGACACCCTTTCCTGGCCATTCCCGCCGCCATGGTCTCCGGTGCCTGCGCCGGCTTTGTCACCGCCTTCCTCCAGACCAAGCTGGGGGTGCCCTCCATCCTGGCGGGCATCGTCACCAACACCGGGCTCTACACCGTCAACCTGATGGCCATGGGCTGGAAGTCCAACCAGGCTCTGCTGCGTCAGGACACCATCTTCTCCCTGTTCCGGGACACCGGCATCGGCGGAAGCTGGTACGCCATCCTGCTGTCCGGAGCCATCACTGTGGTAATGGGCGTGATTTTGGCGGCCTTCCTGGGCACCCGGCTGGGCCTGTCCATCCGGGCCACGGGAGACAACCGGGACATGGTGCGTTCCTCCTCCATCAATCCCACCTTCACCATCACCGTGGGCCTGTGTCTGGCCAACGCTATGACCGCTCTGTCCGGAGCGGTGGTGGGTCAGGCACAGAAGACCGCCGATATTAACAGCGGTACCGGCATCGTGGTAATTGGCCTGGCCTGCCTCATCATCGGGGAGACCATTGTAGGCCGGGGCTCCGTACTCCGGGGCGTCCTCGCCGTTATCGTGGGCAGCATCCTCTACCGGGTGGTGTACGCTCTGGTGCTCCGCACCCCCATCATCCCCATTGACTGTCTGAAGCTGGTCACCGCCATCGTGGTGGCCCTGGCCATCGCCGCCCCCACCCTGAAACAGTGGATGGCCTTCCAGCGAAAGAAGCGGGCCGCCCTGGCCGGACGAAAGGAGGAGCAGTGAGATGCTGGAACTGCGCAATATCTCAAAGACCTTCAATCCCGGCACCGTCAACGAAAAGAAGGCGCTGGACGGGCTGAGCGTCACCCTGGAGGACGGGGACTTTGTCACCATCGTGGGCTCCAACGGGGCGGGCAAGTCCACCCTGTTCAACGCCGTTGCCGGTGACTTTTATACGGACACGGGCTCCATCCTGCTGGACGGGCAGGACCTCACCTACCTGCCCGCCTACCGCCGCAGCCGCCAGATCGGCCGGCTGTTCCAGGACCCCATGCGGGGCACCGCGCCTCACATGACCATCGAGGAAAACCTGGCCCTGGCCTACCTGCGCACCGCCAAGCATCAGCGGGCCTTTTTCAGCCGGGTGTCCAAGGCGGACAAGGAGTTCTTCCGGGAGCAGCTGGCCAGGCTGGGCATGGGTCTGGAGGACCGGATGCGCCAGCCGGTGGGTCTGCTCTCCGGCGGCCAGCGGCAGGCCCTCACCCTGCTCATGTCCACCATGGTGCCACCCAAGCTGCTGCTGCTGGATGAGCACACCGCGGCTCTGGACCCGGGCACGGCGGAGAAGGTGCTCGCCCTCACCAAGGAGATCGTATCGCGGGAGCACCTGACGTGCATGATGATCACCCACAACATGAAAAACGCTCTGGAGCTGGGCAACCGCACCTTTATGATGGATTCCGGCCGGATCGTGCTGGACCTGAAGGGGCCGGAGCGGGAGGGTCTGACGGTGGAGGACCTGCTGAAGCGCTTCCATGCGGGGGCGGGCAAGGTTCTGGACAACGACCGGATTCTGCTCTCCAACGACTGACGGCTTTCCGTGCCCGCCGCCTGACCGGCGGGCACGGAAAATTTATCTGGAAAGCGAAAAAAAGGCATTGACATTCCCGCTTCAATATGCTACTATATCTTGGCTGACATGCTTTAGGTTCAGCGCCCATGCGGGTGTAGTTCAATGGTAGAATCCCAGCCTTCCAAGCTGGTCGCGTGGGTTCGATTCCCATCAC
>CALWXT010000107.1 GCA_944385575.1 uncultured Flavonifractor sp.
CAGCACATAGCCCAGATTGGCGGTCTTGGCCTCCAGGTGGACAGACACCGCCACCCGCAGCCCGGCGAAGGGCTGCTCCTTCTCAAAGCGGGCCTCGATGCCGCCCAGAGCGGGCATAAAGTCCCGCACCCAGCTGATCTTGCGGCGGCCGGACGGGGCCAGGGACATGTCTTTTACGATACTCATATTGTTCCTCCTTGGGGAGCGGCCTCAGAAGGACTGGGCCCGTCCCAGAAATCCAAAGTTAGCAAGGGCTTGGTCTTGCGGAATGCCTGAATCCGGTTGTGGAGATCCAGCAGCTGTTCCTGCGAAGGGGAAGGGGAACCGCCATAGGCCGGACAGGTAAAGAACCAGCAGAATTTGGCGCCCACCGAAATCACACGGTCGTAGTATTCCTCCGTAGCGACCCGCTGCCAGTTGTCCGCCGTGCAGCGGCAGGCCACGCCGAAGGGAAGCCGGGACTCCCGCAGAAGGTCGGCCGCCCGCTGTGCATCCTGAGGATCTTCGTCCACCTGAATGGCGGGAAAGAGATTGCCTACCCGCAGCAGGTCGGCGCACAAGGTAGGCGTGACGGCTGCCGGTGGGGTGAAGGCAGCGAAGACGCAGTCGGTGTGCTTGTTGCACAGAGCGATGATCTCCACCTCACGGGCCAGAGGATCACCGCCGCTGAAGATGAACAGGTGACAGCCCTTGGCCTTGCGGGCGTCGATTTCCTCGTCCAGACTGTCGAACTCCATGGTGGGGCGTACGCCAAAGATAGAGGCGCCGCAGCCGCCGCAGCCCATGGTGCAGGGGAAGGAGGGGTCAATGATTACCGACCAGGGAGCCTCCCCCTGGACAAAGCGCCCCTCCGCCTTGCGGGCGGGCCAGTCCAGCAGGCCGCCATGGATGATAAAGTTTTCAAAGAGCTTTTTCAGAACCTGGCTGTCGATATCACTGTACATGCTGCGGATCAGCTGATTCCAGTTGTTGCCCGGGTCGGTCATGGCCCGGTGGAGCAGATCCCGGTAGGGGGGAGAGAGCTTCCCGCCCGCATATTTGTCTACCCATTCCATGAGTTTGGGCAGGTTGTTGTCCGGGTCCCGTTCCAGACAGTCCAGTGCTCTGGCAATTCCGAACGCCCGAAGCCGGGCTGGTATATACATAGGCGTTCTCGCTCCTTTCCCGGAGGAAGTCCATTCACAATAAGATGATTTTATCATACAGAAGGCGCTCCCGCAACACCATAGACAAAATAGAAGCGCTGTTGAATTTTGCGACAAAAGGGAGAGAATGTCTAATGTTTTCCCTGCCATTGACAAGACCGAGCGGGGCGGGATATACTAACGTGGATCTATCTGTACTTTCTGGGAGTGAATCGTATGCGCGCCGGACTTATTACCTTCCATTTTGCCCATCATTACGGGGCACAGCTCCAGGCCCTGGCCACTATGAAGGCCATTCAGGGCCTGGGCCATGAATGCGAGATCATCGACTACCGTCTGCCCCATACCACCCGCACCAATCAGCTGTTCAAAAAGAGCGGCTCCGTGCGGGGTATGGTCTCCGACGCCCATACCGCCCTTCATTATGCCGCCTTCAAACGCCGCTTTGACCGGTTTGAGGCCTTTGTGGCGGAGGAAATGTCCCTTTCTTCCCGGCGGTACACCAGTGTGGAGCAGCTGCGCTCCGCACCGCCGGAATATGATGTATATGTAGCGGGCAGCGACCAGATCTGGAACCCCTTTATCTTTGCGGACAAGCAGTTTGATCCCGCCTTCCTGCTGGACTTTGGCGGGGAGGGGCGGCGGATCGCCTATGCTCCCAGCCTGGGAGTGCCCAGCCTGCCGGAGGACAAGGCGGAGGAGCTGAAGCGCTACCTGGCGCCTTTCTGCGCCCTCTCCGTCCGGGAGAAACAGGGAAAGGTGGTACTGCGGGAGGCGGCGGGCCGGGACGCCAGAGTGGTGCTGGACCCCACCCTGCTGCTGAACGGGGAGGACTGGAGCAAGCTAGCCAATCCCGAACGGCGGAAGGGCCCCTATATCCTGTGCTATTTTGTCTCCGACCCCGGGGAGGCCGCCCCTTACGCTCTGGCCCTGTCCCAGAAGACCGGCTGGCCCATCGTCCAGCTGGCGGGGGCCCGGCAGAAAATCGACGGGGCGTCTGAACTGGTCTTTGATGCAGGGCCCCGGGAGTTCCTGGCCCTGTTCCGAGATACCGCCGCGGTGGTGACCGACTCCTTCCACGGGGCTGCCTTCTCCCTGCAATTCAAGAAAAATTTCTTTACCTCCATGTCTCCCAAGGAGCGGCGGGAGCCTACCTTCTCCCGCATTTACAGCCTGCTGTCCCGGCTGGGGTGTGCTGACCGGATCATCGGCCTGGACACCACCGCGCCCCTGGAGGCGGAGGTGGATTATGACCAGGTGTATGCCCGCCTGGAGGAGGCCCGGGCCGATTCGCTGGCCTACCTGAAGGCCGCCCTGGAGGGAACTGCCCTGCCGGCGGAGGAGACGGAGCCTGCCCCGGCGGCTAAGCCGGTGCTCTGCAAGGCGGAGGATTGCACGGGCTGTACCGCCTGCGCCGCCGTCTGTCCGGTGAATGCGATTGAAATGAAGGCTGACCACGAGGGATTCCTCCGGCCGGTGGTAGGGGAGAGCTGCGTCCTTTGCCACAAGTGCGAGGCCACCTGCCCCATGCTCCATCTGCCGGTGCCCGGACCTGCGCCTGCCTGCGCCCACGCGGTGTGGAATTCCGACGAGGATGAGCGGGTCAAAAGCTCCTCCGGCGGCTTCTTCTCCCTGCTGGCCCACCATGTGCTGGAACAGGGAGGGGCGGTGTTCGGCGCGGTGCTGGACGAGAATATGACCGCTCGCCACGTTTGCGCCCGGACCGAGGAGGAGCTGGCGCCCATGCGAGGCTCCAAGTACGTCCAGAGCGACCTGGGGGACAGCTTCCGCCAGGCGAAGGAGCTGTTGGATGCCGGTACACCGGTGCTCTTTTCCGGGGTTCCCTGCCAGGTGGACGGCCTAAAGCACTATCTGGGCCGAAATTATGAGAATCTGCTGACCTGTGACCTGGTGTGCCACGGGGTGCCCTCCCCGGCAGTATTCCGTGCCTGGCTGGACGGTCTGGAGACCACCCACGGCTCCAAGGTCACCGGGGTTCGCTTCAAGGACAAGTCCCACGGCTGGTCCCATCCCTGGCTGACCGTTACCTTTGCCGATGGCCAGATGTACACGGAGGACTTCAACCGCACCGGCTATGGCCGGGGCTTCGGTATGCAGCTTTTCCTGCGGCCGGCCTGCCCGGTGTGTAAGTACACCTCCACCAGCCGCCCCGCCGACTTTACACTGGCCGACTACTGGGGGCTGGACCCCAAGCTGGAACTGCCGGTGGAGCGGGACAAGGGCGTGTCCATGGTGCTGGTGAACAGCGCTAGGGGTCAGGTGGTGTATGACGCTCTGTCCCAGAGATTTGGCCAGATAGACCGTCCTCTGGCTGAGGCGGTGACCGGCAACCCACGGCTGGAGAGTCCCCTGAAGGCAAACCCCAGGCGGGGCACCTTCTTCGCCGCCTTTACAGCCATGCACTTCAGCGCGGTGGAGAAAAAGTTTCTGGCTCTGCCACCCCTCCACTACCGTGTGGCGGCCAAGGTGCTTACCCCCGGCATGAAGGACAAGCTGCGCAAGATTCTGAAGTAAAATTTACAATTTATTCGGAAAGTTTTGCCGAAAAGCTGATATCATAACAAACACTGTGTTGGCTCGGGAGGTAATTTTGCTTGAGAAGATCCGTTGATACCTGGCTGGACCGCTTTGCGTACAGCCATCCCCGCTTCGGCATTCCCCATCTGATCAACTATATCCTGGTGGGCAACGTGGTGATCTACCTGCTGGACATGTTCTCCAGCGGCTATGCCACCGCGCTGCTGGGCCTGGACTTCGGCTCGATTCTGAATCTTCAGTTGTGGCGGCTGGTGACCTTTATCTTTGTGCCGGATGCCAGTAAACCCATCTGGTTCGTGGTTTCCCTGTTCTTCTACTACTTTTTGGGCAACACCATGGAGCAGCAGTGGGGAACCGCCAAATTCACCCTCTTTTACTTGTTCGGCGCGGTGCTTACCTTCCTGGCCAGCATCGTCACCTACTTCTGGAGCGGCGGGATGTTCAGCTCTATCATCACCCTGTCTTCCGTCCACTCCACCCTGTTTCTAGCTTTCGCCACCCTGTTCCCTGATGCCCAGATCCGGGTCTACTTCATTCTGCCGGTGAAGGCCAAGTGGCTGGCGGTGTTCTATGTATTCATTGAGCTGTGGGACATCGTGAGCATGAACCGGGCGTTCTTGCCACTGATGCTGCCCATCTTGCTGCCTGCCCTGCTGGCCTCTTGGATCAATTACGCCCTGTTCTTCTGGTCTGACATCTCCGCCTTTTTCCGGCGGATCGTGGGCACCACCAAGCACCAGAATTCCAAGCAGACCATCAACTTCAAAAAGGCCACCAAGCAGGCCCAACAGCAGAAGGGTTATATCCACAAGTGCGCCGTCTGCGGCAAGACCGATACCGACTACCCCGACGAGGAGTTCCGGTACTGCTCTAAATGCAACGGCTACTACTGCTACTGCTCGGAGCATATCCACAACCACGTGCATATTGAGTGAAAAAACAGCGGACGCCTGCGGGCGTCCGCTGTTTTTGTAACCGGGCTGCTGTTTCTCTTTCCACAGCCGGCTGATAAAATGTGGATAAGGAAAGGAGGATACACGATGAAACGCACCGTCTTTTGCGCTTTGGCGCTGCTGCTGGCGCTGCTCACGCCTGCCGCCGCCAACTCTGCCCCCACCCGGCTGGATGGGGTGGGCGGCTCCGCCCTGGAAGTGGACGAGAACTGCCCTGTCACTGTGTCCGCCGAAACCCTCACCTTCTGCATCGACGGGGAGGGGGACTACGGACAGCTGTCCGCTCAGGTCACCGCCGTCTACCAGATGGAAAACCCAACGGATGAAGTCCTCACCGTGCCTATGGCCTTCTATCTGGAGGAGCGGAAAGGCCAGGTAGGGGGCGGCCTGGATCTGGATGAGGTCTCCATTACCGCTGACGGCCAGGCGCTCTCCTTCACCCAACAGGAGGTGGAGCAGGATGACCCGGGCCGGGAGCGCACCGCCCTGGTGTACACGGTGGAGTTCCCCGCCGGCGGGAGCCGGGAGGTGGCGGTAAGCTACCCCAGCCTCAGCTACAGCGTCCGGGATGGCACCACCGATTGGACCCACACCTTTACCTATCTTCTCTCCCCGGCTCAGCACTGGGCCCACTTCGGCACCCTGGATGTGGAGATCTCCACTCCGGAGAAGGCTCCCTACATCATTGATTCCACCCTCCACCTGGAGAAGGCGGAGGGGCGGCACTACACCGCCCACTTTGACGGTCTGCCGGAGGGAGAGCTGGAGTTCACCCTCTACTCCAAGCCCTCCATCACCCTGATGGACCGGGCCAACGTGTGGTTCCAGAACGTCAGATACGCTCTGATTATACTGTGGCCCCTGCTCCTGCTGATCGTCCTCATTGCGGCCTTTGGGATCTTTGTCCGCCGGCAGCGGAAACGCTGAATATCGGGCTGGTGGTGTATTCCAGTCCGCAGGGCCTGGGGGTGGGGAAGCACAGGCCGTACAGGTCGGTGTACCGCGCCTCCGCCTCAAAGAGCCGACGGGCCGGGCCGTCCAGATCCCTGGCCTGGGCGGGCTTGGTCAGAACAGGGAGGGAACAGCTTTTCTTCATCTGCTTCAAAAGCCCTTGGCCTCGCTTATTGAGCCCCAGCACCCGTACATAGGGGACCGCCGGCAGGCGGTCCTCTTTTTTCAGGCCCAGAAAGGCCCCCACCGCCAGCCGCCGCAGCCGGGCGTGGGTGTAGCGTTTTGTTTTGGCCAGAGTGTAAAATGCATCCAGAGTGCAGGCCTCCCTTGCCGCCCGCACCAGCCGGGCGGGGAGCCCCTCGGCTTCTCCGCTGTCCGGGAGAGCGGCCCAGTCGTCCTCCCTCATGGTGCGCAGTCGCGCCAGGATGGCCCGCTCCGCCCAGGTGAGGGAGGCGGGTGTACCCAAAGCCTCCAGGGACCCGCCGGGCAGGAAGGGGGCGGCTTCTGCCGTTCTGCCATCCCGCAGCAGGGAACGGATGTGGGAGGCGGAGGCGAAGCCATCCAAATGTGCCTCACTGTCGTGGCCCGCTCCCCGGCGCTCCACGGTCATGGGGATGATGGTGCTGCCCAGGGCGTTGAGGGCGCGCAGGTACTCCACCCCCAGGTTGTTATTCGGGGCGGACAGGCAATCGCAGCCGGCCGCCTCCTGCCGGGCGGCAGGGAAGGAGAGGCCCCGGTCCAGGGCGGCTTTCAGCTTTTGAGGATAGTCGGGGGCGTCCAGCGCGGTGGCGGCAGTCTGGAGAGGAGACAGGTTCCCGTCCTCGCTGCCGAAGGACAGTACATCCACCACCCCCGTGGCAGCCAGCAGACCCACCGCGCCCCGGGCGAAGGCTTCCGCCGAGGCCATGGCCCAGGGGGTGGACAGCTCCAGCACCAGGTCGGCGCCCCCGGCCAGAGCAAGGCCCGCCCGGGTCCACTTGTCCACCGCGGCACAGTCCCCCCGCTGGACCCAGTGGCCGCTCATAACGCACACCGCCGCGCTGTCCAAGCCCAGGCGTTCCCGGGTGCGGGCCAGGTGAAATGCGTGCCCCAGATGGAATGGATTGTACTCTGCCACGATACCGGCGACCGTCATAGCCGTTCCTCCAAACAGAAAGAGGAAAATATTCCTGCTTTCTAACAAAATGCGGGTTGTCCTTTCGGGAAAAAAGGGATAGAATAAGATAGACATGCGAGTTTATTTTACTACACAACGGACTGGCTCACAAGAGATCGTTAACAAGTAACAAGTAAGGAGAGATGGACCCAATGAAAGTTCTGGTCATCAACGCCGGCAGTTCTTCCCTGAAGTATCAGCTGATGGACCCCGAGACCCGGGAAGTGCTGGCCAAGGGCCTGTGCGAGCGTATCGGCATCGACGGCCGCCTGACCCACAAGATTCCCGCCAAGGACGCCAAGTATGAGTTTGAGATCCCCATGCCCACCCACGCTGAGGCCATCCAGTCTGTGCTGGATGCCCTGCTCTCCAGCGAGCACGGCGTGATCAAGAGCGCCTCCGAGATTGACGCTGTGGGTCACCGCGTGGTGCACGGCGGCGAGAAGTTCGCCTCCTCCGTGCGCATCACGGACGAGGTCATGGCCGCTCTGGAGGAGTGCATCCCCCTGGCCCCCCTCCACAATCCCGCCAACATCACCGGTATCAAGGCCTGCGAGAAGGTCATGCCCGGCGTGCCCATGGTGGCTGTGTTCGACACCGCTTTCCATCAGACCATGCCCGCCAAGAGCTATATCTACGCTCTGCCTTACGAGTACTATGAGAAGGACAAGGTCCGCCGCTACGGCTTCCACGGCACTTCTCACCGCTACGTGTCCGCCCGCGCTGCCGCTATGCTGGGCAAGCCCATCGAGGAGCTGAAGATCATCACCTGCCACCTGGGCAACGGCTCCTCCGTGGCTGCTGTGGACTGCGGCAAGAGCGTGGACACCTCCATGGGCTTCACCCCCCTGGCCGGCCTGCCCATGGGTACCCGCTCCGGCGACCTGGACGCCGGCATCCTGGAGTACCTGATGAACAAGTACGGGTATGACATGAAGGAAATGATGAACATCCTCAACAAGAAGTCCGGCGTGCTG
>CALWXT010000108.1 GCA_944385575.1 uncultured Flavonifractor sp.
CTGGGTCTGGGCGCCCCAGTATTTCTCCGCTGGTACCCGCACTTCACCCATGGTGTCGTGCTCAATCCGATACTCCATTGTATTTCCGCTCCTTTCTCTCAGCCCTTCTCCGGATAGAGCGCTTCCAGCTTTTCCAGCGCCGCTTCCCGGAGAGTTTTGTAGATGCTGTTCTGGTGGGTGTCCATGCCTACCACCAAGGGGCCGAACTCCACCGCTTCCAGATCCCAGAGGGCCTCAGGCATGCCCATCTCGAACCAGGTCACGTCGTAGACGGAGCGGATGCCCTGGGCCAGCTTAGCGGCGCAGCCGGGTGCGGCCTGGAGGTAGACGTAGCCGTACTTCTCACAGGCGTCCAGGGTGTCCTGGCCCATGCCGCCCTTGCCGATCACTGCCCGGATACCCATTTTGCCCACCACGTCGGCGTAGGGCTCCATACGAATGCTGGTGGTGGGGCCGACGACGTTGAGCTTCCAGTTCCCGGCTTCGTCCTTCAGGCAGACGGGACCGGCATGGAACACAGCGGCCCCGGCAAAGTCCTTGGGCAATTCTCCGCCCTGCTCCAGCAGGGTACGGATCTTTAGATGGGCCATGTCGCGGGCGGTAAAGATATGGCCGGTGAGGTAGACCACGTCTCCAACCTTCAGCTGACGGACTTCCTCCTCACGCAGAGGCATATGCAGCACATGTTTGCTCATAGATGACATCCCCCTTACAGTATCTTCTCGATGCGGCCGTCACGATAAATCCGGATGCCTGCCCGGCGCGCCACCCAGCAGTGGAAGTTGATGGCCACGGGGGCGATGGCGGTGTGGGTGGCCGCCCGCCCGATCTTCACCGCAAGGCAGACGGTGTCGCCGCCGGTTCCGGCAGCGCCCAAGCCAAGGGTATTGATATTGTCCCGCAGCTCCGTTTCCAGCCGGGCCAGCAGGGGATCGGGGTTGGTGTCCGACCATTTCCGGGTGCTGATGGCCTGGCGGCTGAGCTTGGAGGCAATATCCATCTGGCCGCCGATGCCGATGCCGATGCCGAAGGGGGGGCAGGGCTTTCCGCCGGCGTTGATGGCGGTTTCCAGCACGAAGCGCTTCAGGCCGGCAAAATCCTGGTCCAGCTTCAGTGTGGCGGTGGTAAAGATCTTCATGGCGTTGCCCAGCTCAGCGCCGCAGCCCTTGAAGCTGATGATAAAGTCCATGTAGTCCTGGCCGGGGTGATACTGATACTCGATGTTAGGAACCCCTTCGCCGGTGTTGTTGCCCGGATTGTAGCGGGTGAGCGGGTCCACGATGCTGGGACGCAGATAGCCCTTCCGGGTGGCCTCGCCCAGGGCATCCGCTACCGCCTCCCCTACAAAGTCGGGGAAGCCGTCCTCACCAAAGGTGACCCAGGTGGTGGGATAGCCGGGGGACTGACAGACCGCCTTGTCCTGCTGCTTGGCTACATCCAGGTTTTCCAGCATGGAGGAGAGCATGCTCTTGGCGGTCTCATTGCTCTCCCGCTCCAGAGCCTGGCCCAGCAGGTCCCGGACGTCGGCCGAAATTTCCGTCACGGCCCGGATGCAGGTGTCGTGGATCGCGGCGCGAACCAGTTCTTTGTCCATAAAATTACCTCCTTATTTCCCACTCGGGAGCTTGCCGCCCGCTCAGGGCGCGCCTCAGCCCTCGAATATTTCGTTGATGTCTTCGATCTCGTCCAGCCGGTGGAAGCAGTCCAGCAGTCTGGCCTGGCAGGCAGGCTCCAGCAGCCCGTCAGTCAGCAGGGTGAATTTTTGGTCCGCCATCTGCCAGTCAAAGGGATTTTTGAAGTCGCCGATGGGGTAGTCCACCTGCCGGGTGATGACCTCTCCGCTGCGCAGCCGGATGGTCAGGCGGTGGGACCACTGGTTGGGGTCCCGCCGGAAGGCTGCCTCCAGCTCCGGGTCCACCTGTACCTTGATCTTGTCCATCAGCCGGCGGATCTCCGGACGGCGGATATTGTCCTCGGTAAAGACCCGATCGCTCAGGTCATGGAGCACCAGGGCGGCGGCAATGCAGAACTGAAGACTGAATTTAGCCGCATAGCCGTTTTCCGGGTAGGGGTTGTTGGTGGTATTTACTGCCGTGGCGTAGGTATCGTCCCGGATCTCCTCGATTTCCTCCGGGTCCAGCGGCCGATCCCGCAGCAGCTGCTCCACACAGGTGTTGGCGGAGTGGGTGTGGCGGCAGCAGGCGTAGGGCTTGAAAGAGTTTTCCTCGATCCGCAGCGGTCCGTCAAAGCCCTCGGTCAGCCGCTCCAGGTGGTATTCCGGGGCCAGAGCACGGACCAGGCCACGCTCCCCCTCCAAAATGGTGTGGGCGCCGGTGAAGCCCAGCCCGGCCAGCTCGGCGGCACGCAGGCCGCACAGGTTGGCGTTGGCCGTGTGCAGGGCCTTGCTCATGGCACCGCTGGCCAGGAACTCCCACAGACCTGCCGCCTGGGTGCCGGCGGAGCCCAGACAGTCCAGCAGCTGTTCCTCCGTCAGGCTCAGCAGCTTGGCGGCGGTAACGGCGGAGGATAGGCCTCCCACCACGCCGGTGGTATGCCAGTAATGATAGGAAGATGGGTTGATACACGCCCCGACCCGGGCACCGGCTTCGTAGCCGGCGACGATTGCGGCCAGCACATCCCGGCCGCTCTTTTCCAGCACCTGCCCCAGGGCAAAGGCGGTGGGGATGGTGATGACGCCCAGGTGGGTGATGGAGGCGTTGTGCACGTCGTCCAGATCCATCACATGCCCCGCCACCGCGTTGACGGCGGCGGCCTGTTCCATGGTTATTTTGGGGAAATGGGGGGCAAACAGGGTGGCTTGGGGGAGGGAAGGCTTTACGCTGTAATACGTCCGCCAGATTTCCGTCTCTCGCTTCTGTGAGCCGGCGATTGCCACGCCCACCAGGTCCTGCACACACATCTTTGCCACCTCTACACAGTGACCGGAGAGGCCTTCATAGCGGATGCCATGCAGGTGAGCGGCCAGCATGCGGGTGGGGGACTGGTACTGTTCCATGGGACACCTCCTGGTATACAGTGTAATTAGTGGTATACCACTTTGGGACCATAATACCACTCCAGTCCTCAGTTGTAAAGAGATATGTGCGGTTTTGGGGCTTTTGCTGGTATTCCACCCGCCCCGCGGGTTGACAGGGGATGGTGATTTTAGTATGCTAGGAGAGGCACAGGCCCGCAGAACAGCGGACAGCCTTCAGAAAGGGGCGGGAATTGTGGCGGAGAAAAAGCACTTGTCCACCAAGTATTACGAAATCATTTTGGATTGGTTTAAAGCCCAGATCGTGTCCGGCGCGCTGAGCGCCGGGGATACCATCCCTTCTGAGCGGGAGCTGGCGGCCCAGTTCGGCGTCAGCCGGGTTCCGGTGCGGGAAGCCCTCCGGATTCTGGAATACATCGGGATCATTGAGAACACGCCGGACGGGATGAAGGTGCAGCATACCGACCTTCAGCTGCTGAGCCCCACGGCCAATTTTGCCACGGAGATCACCCGGGAGACCATTGAGAATCTCTTTGAAGTGCGCATCTTTCTGGAGTCGGCCGCCGCTTATTACGCGGCCACCCGGCGCACGGAGGAGGATATCCGGAATATGCGGGCTTCGGTTCAGGACATGCTGCGGGCCATTGAGCGGCCTGTCCGGGAGGAGGAGGAGATGATCCGGGCCTCCCATCAGTTCCATTTCTGCGTGATTGCCGCGGCCAAAAACGCGGTTTTGGAAAATATGTATCGCAACCTCTATGACCTGCTGGAAATATCCAAGCAGTATACCATCGGGCAGAGCAGCGTGACGGAGTCCACCCTTATGGATCACGAGGCCATCCTGTCCAAGATCGAGAGCGGGAACGCAGAGGAGGCGGCAAAGTTCATGCGCTTCCATCTGAGCAATGCCCTCCGGCGCCTGGGAGAGACGGCTTCGGACGGGAAGCGGCCCGAATAACCGGCGTTGAAAAGCAGACAGCCCCGGTCCAGAACTGGACCGGGGCTGTATCTTTTGCGGTTATAGGGGAGAGTGCTTAAAAGAGCACGCCGTGCTCCATATCCTCGCGGACGATCTCACGCAGCTTTTCCTTCAGCGGGGGATCATATTTGTCCATAAAGGGCGTCACGTCGGTAAAGGAATCCAGGAAGTCCATGTAGGTGCTTCCGCCCTCCACGCCCTTGCGGGTATGGAAGTCGTGGATATCATACTCAGTGGGGAGCTTGCAGTAATTACGGTGCTGGTATTCTTTCAGCACCAGGGTCTTGACGGTGTCACTGGAGCGCTCCTTCTCACACTTGCACAGGTAGCGGATGGCCTGGAAGGGGAACAGAGCCCGGGTGCCCGTCAGGGTGTAAGGGAATTCCTTGCGCAGTTCCTTCAGCGCGTGGATCACCACGGGAGCATTTACCTCACCGAAGCCGACATCCTCCACGCAGATCACCGAAAGGCGTTTCCACAAAAATTCCTCCATGGCTGCGCTGGTGACATACAGCTCATAACCGCAGCGCACGGCGGTGTCCTCGTCGGCGTGACGGATGCTTTTCTGCAGCGCCGAAATCACCTCGTCCGCCGGCAGCCCGTTGCGGGTGGTTACGTTTTCATAAGGGTCGTAAGACGGCCCGAAATCATAGGTGTTGTCTCTGTCCATGGTGCTTCCTCCCATCCCGAAAATCATAGTACATACCCGCCGGCCCCGGCAGGCCGGCCATAGAGACAAGGCCATAGTAACATTTGCCCCCTGCTAAAGTCAACACGGAAACTTATTATAAATTTCTATAGATCTATAAAAAATTGTAGTGGGTTTTGCGAGAAAAAGTTCTGATTTTTTGTTGACTAGCGCAAGAGCGCATGGTATTACTGTTAATAACGAACCGGACGAAAAGAGACAGAAAGACATGGAAAGAAGATTGAAAGAAAAGGAGATGTGCTCAACATGAACAGACGGATTCTCTCGGGTGTGCTTGCTCTGACCCTGCTGCCCTCCCTGCTCCTCACGGGCTGCGGTCCCAGGAAAGTGGATCCCAGCTCGGAAGCATCCTCCACACCGGATGCCGCTCAGGAGACCGGCTCCATCCTCACCGAACTGACCGCTCCCGTGGAGATCGAGGTGTGGCACACCTACTCCGACTCCTACGAGACCTGGTTCCAGAAGGTCACCGACACATTCAACGAGACCCACGAGAACATTCACGTCACCCTTCAGCTTCAGCCCAGCGACCAGTATGAGGCCAAAGTCATGGCGGCCGCCAAGTCCGGCACCCTGCCCAACATCATCCGCTCCCAGGCGGTGAACATGACCACCTACGCCAGCCAGGGCATGCTGGTGGATCTGAACGACTACATCTACAACGAGGAAGTGGGCTACCCCGACTTCGACGAGGACATCAACCCCGGCCTGGCTACCCTGTACGACCAGTGGGACGGCGCCCGGTATGCCATCCCGCTGTTCATGGGCGGCAACGTGTTCTTCTACAACAAGACCATGTTTGACGAGCTGGGCCTGGAGCCCCCCGCCAAATGGTCTGAGGTGGAGGCGGTAGCCACCGCCGTCAGCGAGAAGATCGGCAAGCCCGGCTTCGGCTTCCAGGTGATGGTGGACGGCTTTATGGAAATGCTCATTCAGGACGGCGGCCAGGTGGTGGATGTGGATGCCAACACCGTGGAGTTTGACTCTGACATCGCCAAGGACCGCATTGCCTGGTATCAGGACCTGCTGGACAAGGGCGTGGCCCGCCTGGTGGGCGACGACAAGCACTTTACCAATCCCTTCGCCAACGGCGACGTGGGATGTTATGTGGCGCTGTCCGGCAACCTGGGCTACCTGACCCAGGCTGTGGGCGACAAGTTTGAACTGGGGGTGGCGCCCCTGCCTCAGGAGGGACCTGTCCAGTTCGTCAGCCTGAGCGAGCCCATCTTCGCCATCACCGAGAGCACCCCCGAGGAGGAGCTGGCCAGCTGGATTTTCCTCAACTATCTGCTCAGCCCTGAGGTGAACGCGGAGTGCGCCTCTGTGTTTGGCGGCCTGCCCGCCACCGAGTCTGCCATCAACACCGAGTTCTATCAGCAGTTCCTGGAGGAAAACCCGGTGGCCCAGGCTGTGCTGGCCGAGAAGGATGCTTTTGGCTATGTGCCCGCCATCGACGGCTTCTATGATGTGCGTACCAGCCTGGATCGGGCCCTGGAGGAGATCTTCCTGGGCATCAGCGACCCGGACACCGCTTTGGCGGCGGCCAAAACGACGGCTCAGCAGGCAATCGGCTGACCGATCCGCCGTTCACGCGCTTCCGGAGAACGCATACAGACATGGCCTGCAGCCCGTTCCTGCGGGAACGGGCCGCAGGCCATATTTCCAGACGCGGAAAGCGCTGACGGCTTTACATGAATGGCAATATGGGCGAAAGGACTGAGAGTGGAAATGAATATTCGGCTTGAGCATCTGCGGAAAGAGTTTTCCGGGACCGTGGCCCTGGACGACCTCTCCATCACCTTCCAGAGCGGGAAACTCACCACCCTGCTGGGCCCCAGCGGCTGCGGAAAGAGCACGCTGCTCAACCTGATCTCCGGTATCCTGCCCGTCAGCGGGGGCGGGATCTTCTTTGGCGACAAGGAGGTCACAAAGCTGCAGCCGGACAAGCGCAATGTGGGCCTGGTGTTCCAGAACTACGCCCTGTACCCCCACATGTCTGTGTGCGACAATATCGCCTTCCCGCTGGAGATCAAGAAGGTGCCCAAGTCCAAGCGGCGGGAGCGGGCCTATGAGCTGGCCCAGCTGCTGCAGATCTCCGACTATTTTGAGCGCAAGCCCGCCCAGCTCTCCGGCGGCCAGCAGCAGCGGGTGGCCATTGCCCGGGCGCTGGCCAAGGAACCGGACATCCTGTTGCTGGACGAGCCCCTGTCCAATCTGGACGCCCGGCTGCGCCTGGAGATGCGGGAGGAGATCCGCAGGCTCCAGCTCAAGACGGGCATCACCACCATTTTCGTCACCCATGACCAGGAGGAGGCCCTGAGCATCTCCGACTATATCCTGCTCATGCGCAGGGGCACCATCCAGCAGTACGGTGTGCCCCAGGAGCTTTACGACAAACCTGCCAACAGTTTCGTGGCCGATTTCCTGGGCAACCCGCCTATCAATATGTTTGACGTGACGGTGGAGCAGCCCGGGCGGCTGGTGACGAAAGCCGGCATCGTTTTCCACTATCCCACCGGCGGGCTGGAGCCCGGCCGGGCGGCGCGCTTCGGTGTGCGCAGCGAGGCCTTTGCCGTCACCGATCAGGCTGAGCTGGGTACGCCCGCCCTGGTGAGCAATGTGTTCCTCAACGGAAAGGAGACCCTCTATCTGCTGCAGATCGGCGGACAGAGCGTCCGGGCGACTTTCAACGGCGCCGTGCGCTTTGCTCAGGGGGACACCATTCTGGTTTCCGTGGGCGCGGAGCACAGCCATCTGTTTGACGCCGAAAGCGGCGTGGTGCTCTGAGGGGAAAGGAGGGACCCGGAATGCTGAAAAAGAAAGGGAAGGACAGAGGCTATCCGCTT
>CALWXT010000109.1 GCA_944385575.1 uncultured Flavonifractor sp.
AGTAATCCCTTGGCAGTCCTCCCTAACATACTCTAAAATCTCACACGGAGAAAAATACACGCGCGTAATATAGCGGTCCTGATATGCAACGCGGCTTTCCTCCGATTTTGCTGGGGCAGCAAGATCCCAGTCCTGCAGCAAAACAGCACGGCTATACCATGCGACCAGCTTGCAGATGCGCACATGGTCACTATCCTGTTTTCTGTACGCATTTCTGCCCGCCGTGCGTATTTTGCTCAAAATGCGTTCGACTTGGTCATAGGATGGCAGGGAAAGCGGCTCACCTGCAGGGTAAGAGGCGTTGAAGATCAGGCAGCCGAAAGAGCCTGGCAGCCTGTACAGCGGGAAGGCATCCGCATGTTTTCTGAAAAAGCGCCAGACTTTCGTCTTTTCCCAACTCCAACGCTGGCCAAGGGACTCCAGGGTCAAAACGGCGCCATACCGCCCAAATTGAACAGTAGGCGCCATATGAGAAAACGCATTGCTTGGTTCCTGATAAACTGTGTGGCACCAGAGATCCAGCCATGCGTCTGCCTCATCGAACCGATAGCCTTGCTCTACAAGGCGCTGTGTAATGTTTCTGGGCAGGCAGAGGAAGCCGTGGGCGTCTGTGGTGTATACGGCCTCGCGGCCCATACAGGGCTCGCCGAAGCATCTGACGACCCAGTCAGTTACTTTGTAGGTAAGTTTTTTTGTTTTTGCATCCAGGGAATAGCTGATATACCCCAGCTCTGAAAGGCTGTCCAAGGCTTCCAGCGCCTGCTGCCGCCGTTTGATGCCCAGGATACTTTTGAGGCCAACAATACCGCCTGCCCAAGCACCCGCGGTAACGGAGTTAAGGTAGCCGCAGTATCTGGCTGTTCCATTTCGGAAGGCGGCCCGAGAAGCCAGCCGTGCCCACATACCCATAATGCCTTTGCCTGGCGGAAGCTGGTTGCGGGGAAGTTTGACCATTGATATTTGAGCAGGCACTTCATCTTCTCTGCCTCCTTCCTCCATAAGATTGAAAAAAGCCTCGCCCCGTGCTACACTGTAAACACGAAAGCGAGGTGGGCAACTTAGTATTCGTCTGTAATGATTGCCATTTTCTGTTTGTTGCAGAAGATGTACCGGCGCAGTGTCCGGATTGCGGACACGCTAACATCCGTCCTGCTACTCAAGACGAAGCTGCGGAGTATTCCAGTCGAGCTGGGGTGAACTTCTGGGTGGAGTAGATTGACTCTGTATCTGTGTGGGATATTGCACAATTTGGGCAATTACTTTCATTCGAGACGGCGGAGTCTTGCGACACAGATTACCTCCAACGACCTTCGTTCAATGGAAAGCCGCACCGATGCCTTTGCTGGGGCTAGATAGCCAAGCTGCGGCCAAGGTGTCTTTATCTCACAAACAGCAAAAATTCTGCAAGGTCAGTGAGACAAGCGTTATCTTCGATGCCCAGCGATTTGTTGCCAGATTATTCTGAGAATGCAAAGGACTGCCCCCTTATGCGGCACATCTGATAGGTATCACCGCTATGGTGAAAACAATAATGGTAGTGCCATTGAAAGAAGTGGTCACAATGGCAGAAATGACGAACCTCAATATCCGCATTGACAAAGACCTGAAAGAGCGCGCCGAGGCCGTCTTTGCCGACATGGGTATGAGCATGTCAACGGCCTTTAACATCTTTGTGCGCCAGACCTTGCGGCAGGGCAAAATCCCCTTTGAGATTTACGCAGACCCATTTTACAGCGACAGCAACTTGCACGCATTGGACAACAGTATCAAGCAGGCCGGGCAGGGCAAGGTGGTAGTCAAGCCCATGGACGAGTTGGAACAGCTTGCCGATGGGGACTAATAATAATATTGCAGAGAGAGTGAAGCAGTGCTACCAGCCGCTTCACTTCTTTATTGTCCAGGTTCTGCTCCACGCTGAAACTACACTTTCGAAGGCGGAACTCCACGCGCAAAAATGCAACTTGTGAGAAAAACCGACAACTCTAAAACAACTTTTGAGAAATAGCGGCAGCTTCCAATCATCAAGCAATGTTGATGTATTTTTAGGTAGCCTGATTCATGACCTGTCTACGGGAGAGAAAAGTTTTATTCTCTATTGTCGGCTTTCCATTAAGCCGGGATTTATTTATACTGCGATCTTAACCCGCAGCCCAATAATGGAGCATACCTTAACCCCATCAAAACTCCATTCGTCATTATTTCTCTCAAGTTGCGAATTAACCCAGTGGTCATCCAGCCAAACCTCGATATTAGTTCCAGCATGAAGTTCATCCGAGTACTGGCCACTGGAAAACCGAACCAGAATCTGGTTCTGACTAGCACCAGGTACCAGGATACCCTCTTTCAGGGTAACAGGGCCATGCTTTCCGCCTAATGTAAATGGGACTCCAATCTCGGACTCCACTATAGACATGGCGCGTTGCCCCATCTTATCAGTCACATGGGTATAATATCGCAGAGTAAATTCAAATTTCGCATGTCCCAACTGCTGTTGAACAAACCGTGGATGAGCGCCATTCTCCGCTAAAATAGTCGCGTAAGTATGTCGAAGATTATGGAACTTAAACTGAATCCCACAGTCTTGGCGAATAATTTTTGCCATAAATTTTTCGCTGTTAGGGGTAAGCATGGCACCGTTCTTTTTGATATTGATGAAATCACAAACTGAGATACGCTCATCTTGATTTTTTTCCCGACGGTCCCAAACTATGTTCTCATGGCAATATGCCTCCCCGTAAAGAACACGCGATTCAGCCTGCTGTTCCTGTAAAGCTCGCAGATAGCCTATGAACATATCAGTTACTTCAATATATCGATATGAGTTCTTTGTCTTTAATGGTGTGAAGCACCATTTTCGATCTTCAAAGCGCAGTTGCTTATTGATATGAATTCTTTTGTGCTGAAAGTCGACATCCGACCAGCACAAGGCGAAACATTCACTTACCCGCACTCCAGTATTTATGGCAATGAAGTAGGCAACTTGCACATTTGTTGTTGAAATCCGCTTTTGAATAGATTCTCTTTCATCCCTTGTAAGATAATGATACTCACGCTGGTGACGGGGATCAGGCGGCGGATCTACCTCATCCATGGGATTTTTCTTCATACGCTTATTTCGATAGGCATAGGCAAAGAGGACATTCAAGGCCTTGTAAATTGATTTAAGATACTCCTGGCTATAAGTTTGTGATTTAGCATTCAAAAATTCTCTGATTCGGGAAGTGGTAATCTGATATACATAGCTGGGGCCAAACTCTTCTTTCAGGTGGCTTCGGTACAGGGACTCATATTTCTGGATTGTAGCATACGCCCTCGTCGCAGGAGCCTCCTCGCTGATGAATTGATCATAGTTCTCTTGAAAGGTGAATTTCTGATTTTCAATGTATTCACCAGTGTGGTTATAGTGATAGATAACCTCATTCATTGCTTTTAAGGCCTCGCGCTCGGTCTTATATCCGCTCTTTTCGGCCTGCTTGCGCTTGCCACCAACTTTTCCGAGGTCGATACGATATGACCAAGTCTTTCCTTTAAGCCTGACACTCCCTCTCATGGAAACTACCTCCCAGCCAAAAGTTTTATTTGCTATTATCGTACCATATGGGAGCTAACAACACAAGTTTTTCCCACACATGTTGTAATTTCTATTTTCTCAATCCATTGTGCCCCAATTGATTTGATTGGTTTTGTGGGAAATTTCAATTCTCAAGGATGATTTCATGAAAATCTTAAATTTTTCCCACCAATTTCCCACGCAACATTTAGATTTAAGTTTATAAAAAAAGATGCGGATAACGAAACCTCGTTATCCGCATCTCGTGACCCCACTGTGGGAAATCGTCCAAACCATTGGAATTACAGTGGTATCAGCATATCAGGCTGTATTTAATCTTATCTTGCTGTAACTATTTTTTAGCCGAAGTAGCGCTTCAGCAGGCCCTCGAAAGCCTTGCCGTGGCGAACCTGGGCATGAACCTGATCCTGCCCCTGTTCACCACCTCCGGCGTGTTCATCTTGGGTGCCTATTTCAAGCTCCAGTCCTTCCTGTTCATGCCGCTTTACGGCATGAACAACGCCATCGTGCCCATCATCAGCTTCAACTATGGCGCCCGGAAAAAGAGCCGGATCACCGGCACCATCCGGTTCGCCCTAGCCCTCACCATTGGAATGATGGCGGTGGGCACAGCGGTGATGATGGCACTGCCTGGCCCGCTGCTGGGTATTTTCGACGCCGGCGAAGGGGTACTGGCCGAGAGCATTCCCGCCCTGCGGATGATCGCCCTGTCCTTCCTGTGTGCCGGTCTCTCCATTATCCTCTGCTCCGCCCTCCAGGCCCTGGGTTCGGCCAATTCCAGTCTGGTCATCTCCCTGCTGCGGCAGGTGGCACTTCTCTTTCCCGCGGCTCTGGTGCTGGGCGCCATCCGTCCCGGACTGGTTTGGATGGCCTTTCCGGCAGCAGAGCTGATGGCCTGCGCCGTCGCCCTCCTGCTGTGCCGGAACGTTCTGCGCCGCAGACTGGACGGGATGGAGGAGGACTAAGCCTCTCCCCCGGGCAGGAGCTGAAAGTCGGAAAACACGCACCGGATCACGGTGTAGCCGTCCTGGGACAGCTCGCCCCGGAGGAGAGCGTGAGTGTCCGGGTCAAACCAGAGCGCACACTCCCGGCCGGTGCCGGGCTGCCCCTCCGGGTCCCGGCAGTCCACCCGCAGTACCTCCCGGTTCGTCTCCTGCTCCATACCGCAGGAGGCGATATAGCC
Organism: uncultured Flavonifractor sp.; assembly: GCA_944385575.1. Classification (GTDB taxonomy): domain Bacteria; phylum Bacillota; class Clostridia; order Oscillospirales; family Oscillospiraceae; genus Flavonifractor. The sequence goes on from CALWXT010000109.1 coordinate 4,755, forward strand.
GCTCTGGACATAGTCCAGCAGCACCGGAACCGCACCCACCGGGCTCAGGCCGGCATCGTCCAGGGCACCGGTCTCCACCCGCACCCCGTCATATTCCAGCGCAGTACTCCCCGCCTCCAGGCGGGCCGTGACGCCCGCCACTTCCTCCGGCGCGGTGAGGGTGAGCACGCTCTCCCCCTCCCGCTGCCAGGCCAGGTCGATGCCGTACACATACACCCGCTGGCCGTAGTCGGCGGTCACTTCCATGGCGGCGGTACAGCCCGCCGCGGCCAGATAATCTCCCCGGATGTCCAGGGCCAGCTGCTCCGCCTGGCTGCCCCCTTCCCCGCCGCAGCAGGTCAGGGTCAGGCAGAGGGTTATCGTCAGTATCCACACTCCCACACAGCGGCCCACAGACCACCCTCCTTTATTCCTCCATTTGCGCCCGGATCACCCGGGGCAGAGCGGACACCAGGTCGGAGGGGGTCATGCCGTACTCCCCGATCTCTGCGGCACACAGATCACCGGCGGCTCCATGGAGCCATACCGCCATGGGCACCGCCTGACGGGCGGGCAGGCCCTGACCCAGCAGGGACAGAATGATACCCGCCAGTACATCGCCGCTGCCCCCCTTGGCCATGCCGGGGTTGCCGGTGGTGTTCACATAGGCCGTGCCATCAGGGAAGGCCGTAATGGTGCCGTGTCCCTTGAGCACCAGGCAGCAGCCGTGCTCCATGGCAAAAGCCCGGGCAGCTCCCAGCCGGTCCCCGTCGGACAGGTCGCCCCCCAGGCGGGCAAATTCCCCGTCGTGAGGCGTCAGAACGGTATGCAATCCCTTCCGGGCGTCCAACACATCTATATGTCCCTCCAGGGCGTTTATGCCGTCGGCGTCCAGCACCACCGGCACATGGATTTCCTGAAGCAGGTGACGCACTACGGCGGAGACACTGTTGCCCCGGCCCAGACCGGGCCCGATGAGGCAGACGCCGCAGCTGTCCATCCGGCCGTGCACCGCCTCTCCGGCGTCCAGAGAGAGCTGTCCCTCCTTGCCGGCGGGCAGCGGGCAGGGCATAGCCTCATCCAGCTTAGCCGCGGCGATGGGCCAGACGGGAGAAGGCACGCCCACCGTCACCAGCCCCGCGCCGGAGCGCACCGCCGCCTGGGCAGCCAGCACCGGGGCGCCGGTATAGCCCACACTGCCGCCCAGAATATAACACTTGCCGAAATCACCCTTATGGGCGTCCCGAGGACGGCGGGACAGGTGCACGTCCCCGCGCTCCACGCTCTGCACCGGGCAGTCCGCCCCGTTCACCAGATCCGCCGGGATGCCGATATCCGCCACCACCAGCCTGCCGGTGTGCAGACCGCCCTTGCCCACATAGTGGCCCGCCTTGGGCAGGGTGAAGGTGACGGTGGCCGCCGCCTCCACCGCCGCACCCAGCACCCGGCCGGTATCCGCCTCCACACCGCTGGGAATGTCGGCGGACACCACCGGGATCTCGCAGGTATTCATCATATGAATGGCGGTAAGGGCGTCCCCCGACACCGGTCTGCCCAGGCCGGTGCCGAAAATGGCGTCCACCATGGCTCCGCACTCCAGACACCAGGCCGCAAACCCGGCGTCGTCGGGCTGGAAAGGCTCCAGCTTCCCGCCAGCCGCGGCCAGCCTGGCCTCCATGGCACGGGTATCCATGGTCATCTTCTCATGGTCTCCCACCAGGACACAGCGCACCTCAAAGCCGGCCTCCAGCAGCAGCCGGGCGCAGGCTACGCCGTCCCCGCCGTTGTTGCCCGGCCCGCAGAAGCACACCACCCGGCCCGGGGTATCCTTCATCAGGGCCATCACCTCGTCGGCTACCGCCGCCGCGGCCTGCTCCATCAGGTCGGTGGAGGGGATGCCCCGCTCCTCTATGGCGACCCGGTCCATCTCACGGCTCTGTTCTGCTGTCACGATCCGCATACCACTCACGCTCCCAAAGCTGTCGTTTGGCTCTCATTATATGCGCCTGTCCCTATTCCGTCAATTTTTATCTTGAACTTTGGGGAAAACTGTGATATATATTAGTTCACATGCGAAGAAGGGAAAAAGATCGGTTCCCGGCCCAGCAGAGAGCGTCCGTCACCGGCTGAAAGCGGACGCGGGGTTGGCCCCCTCGGTTCGTCCCGGAGCGGCCCTGGAGACAGGGACGGAGTCACGCCACGTTACCGGCGTGAAAGTGCCCGCTGTCGGCGGGAATTGCGGGTGGTACCGCGGAAGGTTTGCCTTTCGTCCCAAATATTTGGGATGGAGGGCTTTTTTCATGTTGGAATCACTTTAAAAGGAGCTGCGATAAATGAAGGAAACACTGGAACAGATCCGCCGGGAAGCGCTGTCCGCCATGGAACGCGCCCAGAACGCTCAGGAGTTGGATGCCCTGCGGGTCAGGTATCTGGGCAAAAAGGGTGAGCTGACCGCCGTGCTCAAGCAGATGGGCAAGCTCTCCGCCGAGGAGCGCCCCGTCATGGGCCAGCTGGCCAACGAGGTGCGCGCCGCCCTGGA
>CALWXT010000110.1 GCA_944385575.1 uncultured Flavonifractor sp.
GACATACGACTGGAGCAGCGGCAATCAGGTGCTGCAAAAGAACGCCCAGTTCGTGAACCATGCGCTGAAAAATGACCTGGCCAAGATAGAGTGGTGCACGGATTTTCTGGCCGCACAGGGCGCCTCTGCCCGTGAAGTGGAGATTCTCCGCCGTTCCGCCAGCCATCTCAAGGAGTTTATCAGCCGCACCCAGCTGTACTCACAGGAGATTACCCTGGCGCCGGAGGCGTGCGACGTGGGGAAGATCTTGCGGGAATTGGCGGAGGAACACAGCGGTCTGCCGGGAACGGGGGCGGCGGTGCGTGTTGTCTGCTGCGACAGTGAGCCGCTGCTGTGCGACGGGGCCCATCTGGAGGAGGCGCTGCGCAATCTCCTGCTCAATGCGGCGGATGCCGCCGGGGAGAGGGGAGAGGTGACGCTGTCTTACTGCAGCCTGCCCAAACGCCGCCGGGCGGTTATCACCGTGTCGGACAACGGCTGTGGGATGGATTCAGAGACGGCCGAGCATATCTTTGAGCCCTACTATACCACCAAAAACGGGGAAAAGAACCTGGGCCTGGGGCTGTATTACTGCTGGAATGTGATGAACGCCCATGGCGGCAGCATCCGGGTCAGCTCCGAACCAGGTGCGGGCAGCACCTTCACGCTGCTGTTCCCGATAAAGCGTCCCAAGAGGAAAAAGGAGGCGGGAAATGGAGCCGATCCGCATTCTGGTCGTGGAGGACGACCCTGATTTTCAATACCTGATCCGTCAGACTCTGGTGGAGTGTCCCGACCTGTTTCCGGTGGACTTCTGCCGGGACGGCGAGACGGCGTTCTATGCCGCCGATCGGTATGCCCCCGATGTGGTCCTCATGGACCTGGCCCTTCCTGGGGGCGAGATGAGCGGGGTGGAGGCGGCACGGCGCATCCGCATGGAGACCTGGGCGAAGGTGGTCATTCTCACCTCCTATGACGACCCCGCCACAGTGATTCAGGCCAGCGTGGAGTCCTTTGCCTCCGCCTATGTACTCAAGAGCCAGTATCCTCTCCTGGTGCCCACCCTCCGGGCCACCGCCGGAGGCCCGATGCCCCAGTCCCATCTGATCTGCTCCGCCCTGCTGCAGCGGCTGACCGCAGCGGAACAGGCGGTGTTCCACAACATGATGGGGGCCTCTGTGGACCTCCACTCCTCAGCCAAGACCATTGCCAACCAGCAGACCGGCGTACTGCGCAAGCTGGGCCTGTCCAGCAAGCAGCAGCTGCGCCATGTGTTTGCCGCATACTTCCCCGAGCGGGGAGAACGGACATAAAGAGAGGGCTGCCCGGAGGCAGCCCTCTCTTTTTATGCCTGTTTCAGCGCAGAGTGCCGTACACCTCGTCGGTGACGGCCTCAAGCCACTCGTTGGAGCAGTTCTCGCCGGGCACCTCCAGGGCCAGGTGGGAGAACCAGCTGTCCGGGGCGGCGCCGTGCCAGTGCTTCACGCCGGTGGGGATGTTGACCACATCGCCGGGGTGCAGCTCCCGGGCCTCCTGTCCCCACTCCTGGTAGTAGCCCCGGCCGGCCACACAGATGAGAATCTGGCCGCCGCCCTTGTCGGCGTGGTGGACGTGCCAGTTGTTGCGGCAGCCCGGCTCAAAGGTCACGTTGTACACACCAACCTGACTTGTAGAGAGGGGCTGCAGATAGCTCTGACCCACAAAATACCGGGCGAAGCCGTCGTTGGGGGCGCCGATGGGGAAAACCATCTTCTGCTGGTGCTGTGCCTTGCCGACCTCACCGGTGTCCTCGGCCCAGACCTCCTTGGCCATGCGGAAGGCCGCCCAGGCCTTGGGCCAGCCGGCGTAAAAGGCCGCATGGGTCAGAATTTCCGCGATCTCCTGCCGGGTGATGCCGTTCTGCTTTGCGGTGGACAGGTGGTACTGGAAGGAACTGTCCACCAGGCCCTGGGCCATCAGGGCCACCACGGTGACCAGAGACCGGTCACGCAGGGAGAGCTTGTCCTCCCGGCTCCACACCTCGCCGAACAGTACGTCGTCATTGAGCTGAGCAAACTTGGGCGCAAATTCGCCCAGGGCATCTCTGCCCGCTGTCTGTTTCACTGCCATAATCAGATACCTCCTGGATGGAAAAGGATTGTCCGCAATGGGGCGTTTACTTCAGATTCTTCCGGAAGAAGTCCTCAATCTTGTCAAAGGGGATGATGTCCTTCCGGTCGTAGAGGTCGGTGTGAACCGCGCCGGGGATGATGACCAGCTCCTTGTTGCCGGCGTAGGGGCTGTCCTTCACCATGTCGGCAAAGGCGTCCTTGCTGAAATAGCAGGAGTGGGCCTTCTCACCGTGGAGCATCAGCACGGCGCTGCGGATCTCGCCGCTGTAACGCAGGATGGGCATGTTGAGGAAGGACAGGGAGGAGGTGGTGTTCCAGCCGTCGTTGGAGTTGAGGGACCGCTCGGTGTAGCCCCGCTCCGTCTTGTAGTAGTCATAGTAGTCCTTCACAAAGAAGGGGGCGTCCTCCGGCAGCGGATCCACCACGCCCCCCGCCCGGGCACAGGTGCCGCTCCGGTAGTCCTCGGTGCGCTGGGCGTTAAGGGCCTTTTTGGCCTCATACCGGGCGTCGGCGCTGTCGGCGGCGTCAAAATACCCCTTGGCATTGACCCGGGTCATGTCGTACATGGTGGAGGTGACGGTGGCCTTGATGCGGGTGTCCATGGCGGCGGCGTTCAGAGCCATGCCGCCCCAGCCGCAGATGCCCAGGATGCCCACCTGCTCCGGGTCCACGAAGTCCCGGGTGGAGAGGAAGTCCACCGCGGCGCAGAAATCCTCGGTGTTGATGTCGGGGGAGGCCACGTTCCGGGCCTCGCCGCCGCTCTCCCCGATGAAGGAGGGGGCGAAGGCCAGGGCGGCAAAGCCCCAGCCCGCCAGCTCCTCGGCGTAGAGCCCGGCGCACTGCTCCTTCACCGCCCCGAAGGGCCCGGCCACCGCTACGGCGGACAGCTTGCCGTCCGCACCCTTGGGCAGGTACAGATCGCCGCACAGCTCAATGCCGTAGCGGTTGCGGAAGCGGACCTTCTCCCGGGTGACCGTGTCCCGCAGGGGGAAGGAATAGCCGTCATATCTGGAATGCATGGTGATTGTCCTCCTTATACGTGTTTGCCCAGCTCATAGGCCTGGGTCAGGGCGGGGTGTCCCTTGATATCACCGACAGAAGTCACGCCGCCGGCAAAGACCGACCCGGCCAGCCGGGCCTTCTCAAAGCAGGAGATCCAGCCCTGGAGGCCGGTGACGGTGCCGTCCGGAGTGTGCGCGTCCTCCTCCGCCGCGGCGGTGAGCAGGTAGATGTCCCGGAAGCGGTACTCGGTGCCATAGAGGGGATTGGCCCGGTCCAGCAGGGTCTTCATCTGGCCGCACATCCCGAAATAGTAGATGGGGGTGGCAAAGGCGATGACGTCGGCCGTCAGCATGGCCTGGGCGATGGCGTCAGCGTCGTCGCGGATGACGCAGCGCCGGGTGTTCTGACAGCTGAGACACCCCTTGCAGAACCCGATGGTCTTGTCGTACAGCGTGATTTTATCCACGCTGTGTCCGGCCTCTTGTGCGCCGCGGACAAATTCGTCCGCCAGGGCCTCCGAGTTGCCGCCCTTCCGGGGGCTGGTGGAGAGAACCAAAATCTTCTTGCTCACTGTATTTCCTCCTCGCTGATGGTTCGAATGATGTGGGCGGGCACGCCGCCCACCACGGTATTTTCCGGCACGTCCCGGGTCACCACCGCCCCGGCCGCCACGATGGCCCCGTCCCCGATGGTCACGCCGGGCAGGACAGTGGCGTTGGAGCCGATCCAGACGTTTTTGCCGATGCGGATGGGGGCGGGAATCATGCTGCTCCGGTCTTTGGGGGACCTGGCGTGGTTGAGGGTGGCCAGCACCACGTTGTGGCCGATGAGGGCGCCGTCCCCGATGTATATGCCCCCCTGGTCCTGGAACTTGCAGCCCATGTTGATAAAGACGTTTTTCCCCACGTGGATGTTCTTGCCGCAGTCGGTGTGAAAGGGCGGGAACAGCCCGAAGCTCTCGTCCACCGGCCGCCCGGTGAGCCGGGAGAAGAGGGCCCGCAGCTCCCCGGGCTCGTGGTAGCTGCCGTTGATTTCAGCCGTCAGGCGCAGGGCCTCCTGGCTGACGATGTGCATGAACTGATGGACCTCGCTGTTTCCCGGTACCGGTTTCCCGCTGTTGAGGTGGTCCAAAAATGCTTCCAAATCCATTGCGCACCTCTGACTCCAAGAATTTCATGATCATTGTATCATCCGTCAACTCAGATAGCAAATGCCTATGCGGAATAGCTTGCTATGCTTGCAACCTATATCTGGCCTGTGCTATCATCAGACTGACAGGAGGTGCGTCTGATGGAATTGCGTGTGCTGCAATATTTTCTGGCCGTGGCGCGGGAGCAGAATATCTCGGCGGCGGCCCAGTCCCTGCATCTGACCCAGCCCACCCTCTCCCGGCAGCTCAGGGAGCTGGAGGAGGAGCTGGGCAAGCAGCTGATGATCCGGGGCAGCCGGAAAATCACCCTCACCGAGGATGGGATGCTGCTGCGGAAGCGGGCGGAGGAGATTCTGGAGCTGGTGGGCCGGGCGGAGCAGGAGATCATGCGGTCCGACGATACGGTCAGCGGGGACATCTACATCGGCACCGGGGAGACCGACGGGGTGCGCCAGATCGCCCGGACCGCCAACCGGCTTCAGGAGAGCTGCCCGGGGATCCGCTTTCACATCGTCAGCGGCGACGCTGTGGACGTGTGCGAGCGCCTGGACAAGGGGCTGCTGGATTTCGGCGTGCTCCTGGGGGACATGGATAAGACCAGGTACCACTATATGGAACTGCCCATGAAGGACACCTGGGGCGTCCTGATGCGGCGGGACAGCCCGCTGGCGCACAGGGAGACCATTTCACCGCAGGACCTGTGGGACAAGCCCCTGATTCTCTCCCGGCAGGTGGACAACAAGAGCGGCCTGTACCGCTGGCTCCGGAAGGAACCCACAGAGCTCCGGACCGTGGCCACCTATAATCTCATTTACAACGCCACCCTGATGGTGGACGAGGGGATGGGCTACGCCTTTACCCTGGACAAGCTGGTCAACACCAACGGCCGAAACCTCTGCTTCCGGCCCCTGAGCCCTAGACTGGAGCTGGGGATGTACCTGGTGTGGAAGAAGTCCCAGCTCTTTTCCAAGGCGGCGGAGCTGTTCCTGGAGCGCCTGCAGGCGGAGCTGTCCATCCTGCCGTGAGGGGCGGGATAAAAAACCGAGCAGCAGGCGTCAGCCTGCTGCTCAGTTGAATGGATATGGGAAAGAGATACCGGTGTCAGCAGTTGCCCGTGTAGACGGTGCGCAGGTTGGCCCGCGCCGCGTCGGCCAGGCGGAAGACCGTCTCCACCGGAGTGGGCGGACGGTCGGACATGTGGTGGCGGGGGAAAAAGCGGGAGACATGCAGGGGGATATCCGGACGGACGGAGGAGAGCCACGCGGACAGGGCGTACATCTCCTCCTCGCTGTCGTTTTCGCCCGGCACGATCAGGGTGGTGACCTCCACATGGCAGCGGCCGGCGGCCAGCGTGATGGAGCGCTTGACCGTCTCCAGGTCGCCGCCCAGGGCGCGGTACCAGTCCCCGGTAAAGCCCTTCAGGTCGATGTTGACCGCGTCGATGAGGGGCAGCAGGGCCAGCCACGGGCCCTCCTCGATGGTGCCGTTGGTCACCAGTACATTGCGCATCCCGGCCTCGTGCACCAGTGCGGCGCAGTCCCGGACATACTCGTAGCCCACCAGGGGCTCGTTGTAGGTGTAGGCCACGCCGAGATTGCCGCAGCCGCGCAGCCGGACGGCTTCCTGCACCAGCGCCTGGGGCGGGCAGTTCCGGGTGGGGCACTCCGCCCCCGCCGCGGCGATTTCGGCGTTCTGGCAGAAGGGGCAGCGCAGGCTGCAGCCGAAGCTGCCCGCCGACAGGACCATGCTGCCGTGGTGGAAGCGGCGCAGCGGCTTTTTTTCAATGGGGTCCAGGGACAGGGCGGTCAGCCTGCCGTAATTGAGGGTGACAATCTGCCCGCCCCGGTTGGCCCGCGCCCGGCACAGGCCGGTCTGCCCCTCGTCCAGTTCACAGTGATGAAAGCAGAGCTCGCATGGGATGCCCATAGGTGACACACCGCCTTGTCGTCTTGAGTTTTGAGAGAGATACTGGCGTACAATCCCGGGACAGAGGCGATTGACCTCATGTGGCTTGCAGTTGAATACCGGTGCCAAAGGCGCAGCCCGAAATGGGCTGCGCCTTTGGCGTGTGTGATTCTGTGCTCAGACGCGCGTCCCTGCCTCCTCGGATGGATGGCGCCATGGAATGCGCGATATCCGCCCTCAGAAACGGCGTATTCCGGGGCGGGCAAAGGTGCGGGAGTCTCAGGTCAGTTCTTTTCAACGGCCGTCTGGGTTTCATGACAATCCAGCAGGGCCGCCAGCTGCGGATCCCGCTTGATTTTGCTGTGGAGGGTTTTGCGGTCGATATGCAGCGCCTGGGCGGTGCGTTTGAGTACCCACCCGTTTTTCTCCAGCGCGTGGCGGATGATGGCCGACTCAATCTCTTCCATACTGGCGCTGCCGTCTTCGGTGACCAGCTGCCGGTCCTTCAAAAAGGCTGACATCCGCCGGAACCGGCCGGCCCGCAGCAGCTCTTCCGGCAGGCTTTCCAGGGTGATCTGCCCCTGATGGGAAAACACACAGGCGTGGGTGAGCACATTTTCCAGCTCCCGCACATTGCCCGGCCAGTCGTAGCTGCACAGCGTATCCACCACCTCCTGCATGACCTGGACGTCTCCCCAGCCCCAGCGGTTGAGGATGTGCCGGATCAGGCGGGGAATGTCCTCCCTCCGCTCACGCAGGGGCGGAATGTGCAGGCTGACTGCGGAGATGCGGTAAAAAAAGTCCTCCCGGAACCGGCCCTGTTCCGCCGCGCTGCGCAGGTCGATTTTGGAGGCGGAGATCACCCGCAGATCCACCGGAAGCTCCGCCGTGGCTCCTACCCGGGTCAGCTTTCCGCTGGAGAGTACCCGCAGCAGCTTGGACTGCACCGCCAGGGGCATGCTCTCCACCTCGTCCAGAAAGAGGGTGCCGCCGGAGGCCGCCTCCAGCAGGCCGGTTTTTCCCCGCCGGTCGGCATCGGTGAAGGAGCCCTCCTCATAGCCGAACAGCTCGCTCTCCA
>CALWXT010000111.1 GCA_944385575.1 uncultured Flavonifractor sp.
GCCTTCGCCATCGTGGACGAGGTGGACTCCATCCTCATCGACGAGGCCCGTACCCCCCTCATCATCTCCGGCCAGGGGGACAAGTCCACCCAGCTGTACACCATCGTGGACGACTTCGTCTCCCGCCTGAAGGGCCAGCGGGTCACCAGCGTGGACACCAAGGAGGAAGAGGACCCCGACGTGGACGCCGACTACGTCGTGGATGAGAAGGCCCGCACCGTCACCCTCACCGCCCGGGGCGTCAAGAAGGCCGAGCAGCAGTTCCAGCTGGAGAACCTGGCCGACCCGGAGAACACCACCCTGTCCCACCACATCAACCAGGCCATCAAGGCCCGGGGCCTGATGAAGCGGGACATCGACTACGTGGTGAAGGACGGCGAGGTCATCATCGTGGACGAGTTCACCGGCCGTCTCATGTTCGGCCGCCGGTACTCCGAGGGCCTGCACCAGGCCATCGAGGCCAAGGAGCATGTCACCGTGGCCCGGGAGTCCAAGACTCTGGCCACCATCACCTTCCAGAACTACTTCCGCCTGTATCATAAGCTCTCCGGCATGACCGGTACCGCCATGACCGAGGAGGAGGAGTTCGGCACCATCTACGCCCTGGATATCGTGGAGATCCCCACCAACAAGCCCCTGGCCCGTATCGACCACCCCGACGTGGTGTACAAGAACGAGGCCGGCAAGTACCGGGCCATCGTGAACCAGATCGCGGAGTGCCACAAGAAGGGCCAGCCCGTGCTGGTGGGCACGATCTCCATCGAGAAGTCGGAGGAGCTCTCCGGCATGCTCAAGCGCCGGGGCATCAAGCACAATGTTCTGAACGCCAAGTTCCACGAGAAGGAAGCGGAGATCGTGGCCCAGGCCGGTAAGATGGGGGCCGTCACCGTAGCCACCAACATGGCCGGCCGTGGTACCGATATCATGCTGGGCGGCAACGCCGAGTTTTTGGCCAAGGCCGAGCTGCGCAAGGCCGGTCTGTCCGACGAGCTGATCGCTGAGTCCACCGGCTTTGCCGAGACTGACAACCAGGAGATCCTGGACGCCCGGCGGATGTTCACCGAGGCGGAGGCCAAGTATAAGGACGAGATCAAGGCGGAGGCAGAAAAGGTGCGCGCCGTGGGCGGCCTGTTTATCCTGGGCACCGAGCGCCACGAGTCCCGCCGTATCGACAACCAGCTCCGCGGCCGTGCCGGCCGTCAGGGCGACCCGGGCGAGAGCAAGTTCTTCCTTTCCCTGGAGGACGACATTATGCGCCTGTTCGGCTCTGAGCGGGTCATGGGCATGATGGAGAAGCTGGGCGTGGACGAGGACACCCCCATCGACGCCAAGATCCTCTCCAACGCCATCGAGAACGCCCAGAAGCAGGTGGAGTCCCGCAACTTCCAGACCCGTAAGACGGTGCTGGAGTACGACGACGTCATGAACACCCAGCGTAAGGTGATCTATGAGCAGCGCCGGAAGGTGCTGGACGGGGAGAACCTGAAGGAAGCGGTGCAGAACATGCTCACCGGCGTCATCACCAACGAGGTGAACGCCCACATGGGTGAGCAGAAGCACATGGACGCCGAGAACTGGCGTGAGGTGTGTGCCCAGTACCGCGGCCTGTTCCTCACCCCCGACGAGTTCAAGTTTACCGACGAGGAGCTGCTGAAATACGACGCCCAGGGCCTCATCGACCTGCTCCAGGAGCGGGCCACCGACATTTACACCCGCAAGGAGAAGGAGCTGGGCGAGCCCCTCATGCGTGAGCTGGAGCGCGTCATGATGCTCCGGGTGGTGGACGAGTACTGGATGGACAACATCGACGCCATGCAGGAGCTGCGGCAGGGTATCGGCCTGCGGGCTTACGGCCAGAACGATCCCGTGGTGGAGTACAAGCGGGAAGGCTATGAGATGTTCGAGCAGATGATCGCCGCCATTCAGGAGGAAACCCTGCGCCGGATCTTCCTGGCCCGCATCCAGGTGGGCGGCCAGGTGAAGCGTGAGCGGGTGGCCAAGGTCACCGGCGAGAGCGCCGGCAACGACGGCACCGTGAAGAAGCAGCCCGTCAAGAAAGGCCAGAAGGTGGGCCGCAACGATCCCTGCCCCTGCGGCAGCGGCAAGAAGTACAAGAAGTGCTGCGGCCGGTTTGAGGAAGACTAAAAACAGTCTAGGGGGTATCCAATACCCCCTAGATACAAAACCGCCGCGCCGCTTTGCGGCACAGCGGTTTTGATACCCCCGGTTTCGCGCCCGCGGCGCGGGGCAAGGTGTTTTTCCGAAAAGTGAATTTCCGGAAAAACCGATTTGGATTTCCGAGTGGAGGATTCCATGAATATCATTGAACACAATCAAAATGGCGTGGTCTACCTGGGCGCCGACGGCTTTGAAGCCGCCGGCGGCGTGGCCCACGGCTTTTCTACCCGGCTGGGGGGCGTGTCCGAAGGGATCTACGCCTCCCTTAACCTGGGTATGACCCGGGGAGACGATCCGGACAAGGTGGCGGAGAACTACCGCCGGTTCTGTGCCGCCATTGGCGCCGACGTGCGCCGGGTGGTGTGTGCCAGCCAGGTTCACGGGGACACCGTGCGCCCGGTTACCTCTGCCGACCTGGGCATTGGGCTGGATCAGCCTGAGCCCTGGCAGGCCGACGGCCTGGTTACCGACATTCCCGGCGTGGTGCTTACCGTCTTTACCGCCGACTGCCTGCCCATCCTGCTCTACGACCCGGTGCGCCGGGTGGTGGGCGCTGTCCATGCCGGCTGGCGGGGGACTGCCCTGGGCATCGTTACCTGTGCGGTGGAGCGGATGGTGGACTGCTACGGCTGCGACCGGCTGGATATCCTGGCCGCCATTGGCCCCGGCATCTCCAAGTGCTGCTTTGAGACCCATGAGGATGTACCCAACGCCATGACCGAGGCCATGGGTGCCTCCGCCCTCTCCGCCATCGAGGTGCTGCCCACCGGCAAGTTCCGCGTGGACCTGAAGGCCCTCAACGCCAAGCGTCTGGAGGCGGCGGGCCTGGACCCCGAGCATATCGCCGTGTCGTCCGACTGTACCGCCTGCCTGCCGGAGAAATACTGGTCCCACCGCTATACCCAGGGCCAGCGGGGAAGCCAGGCGGCCATGATTGCGCTGCTATGAAAAAAAGCCTGTCCGTATTGCTGCTGACCTTCTGCCTGCTGCTGGGAGGCTGCGCCGGGGGACCGGAGCCGGACCCCACGCCCAGCCCTACTCCCACTGCCCCGCCCCAGGAGACGACGGAGTTTGCCCTGGCCTATTATCCGGAGGAGGGATTTCACCCCATCACCGGGGGCAACCGTACCAATCTGGCCCTGGGCGGTCTGGTGTATGAGGGCCTGTATGCCCTGGACCAGCAGTTTGAGCCCGAACCGCAGCTATGCACCCAAGGGGTACAGGCCGCCGACGGGTTGAGCTGGACCTTTACCCTGCGTGCCGGCGTGACCTTCTCCGACGGCAGCCCTCTGACGTCTGCGGAGGTCAAGTCCTCCCTGGACCTGGCCCGCACCAGCAGCCTGTATGCCTCCCGCTTTAGCGATATCACCGGCGTAACATCGGGAGAGGGTTCGGTGACCGTCACTCTTAGCCGGGCCAATGGCAATCTGCCCGCCCTGCTGGATATCCCTATCGTGAAGGAGACCGGGGGCGTGCCGCTGGGTACCGGCCCCTATGTGCTCTCCCAGTCCGGGGAGGACTGGTCCCTTACTGCCCGGCAGGGCTGGTGGCAGGGGGAGGCCCTTTCGCTCCAGACCATTCCGCTCCGCTCCATCCGGGAGACGGACGATCTTATCCACGCCTTTGACACCCGGGACATTGCCCTGGTCTCCACCGACCTGACGGGCACCAATGCCCTGGGTTTTTCCGGTTCTTTTGATACGGTGGACTACCCCACCAGCATCATGCTCTATGTGGGCTTCAACGTCACATCCGGCCCCTGCCAGTCGGCGGCGGTGCGCCAGGCGCTGCTGCGGGCCTTTGACCGCTCGTCGGTGGCGACCGCCCTCTATTCCAGCCATGCCCGGCCTGCCGCCCTGCCCATCTCGCCCGCCAGCTCCTACTATCCGGAAACGCTGGCGCAGGAGCTGGAGTATGCCCCCCAGGAGGCGGCCCAGCTGCTGGAGGCGGCGGGAAAGGTGGGTAGCTTGACCTTTGTGGCCCCGTCGGACAACGCCGCCCGGGCCGCCACGGCGAAGCATCTGGCCGACGGTCTTACCGAGCTGGGGCTTCAGGTGGAGCTGCAGCTGCTGCCCTGGGACAAGTATACCGCCGCCCTGGAGAAGGGCGACTTTGACCTCTATCTGGCTGAGGTGCGGCTTACCGCCGACTTTGACCTCACAGCCCTCATCACCGCCGGCGGCAGCCTGAACTACGGCGGCTACGCCGACGCCGAGGCGGCCCAGCTGCTCCAGAGCTACCGGGCAACTTCCGGTCAGGGCCGGGATCTCAGCGCCCTGCGGCTGTATGAGCGGTTGGCGGAGGAGCCACCCTTCGCGGTGCTCTGCTTTAAAAACTGGTCGGTGCTCACTCAGTGGAGCCGCATTTCCAATTTGACGCCCACCCAACAGAACGTGTTCTACGGCTTTGCCCATTGGGACATCGCCTGATTGATAGAGAGAGGGGAAATGGAAGTATGGGGAAGGTATATCGCTGTTTTGTGGAAAAGAAGCCGGGCTTTGATGTGGAGGCAGGCCACCTCTTAGCCGAACTGAAGGGCACTCTGGGGCTGCACGGCCTCACCGGGGTGCGGGTCATCCGCCGGTACGACGTGGAGGGCGTGGATCAGGCGGTCTATGAAGCCGCCCGCACCACCGTCCTGTCCGAGCCTCAGGTGGATGCCATCACCGACGAGACGTTTGAACTGCCGGCGGACTGCAAGGCCCTGGCGGTGGAGGCCCTGCCCGGCCAGTACGATCAGCGGGCGGACTCCTGCGCCCAGTGTATTCAGATGCTCACCGGCGGGGAGCGGCCTGTGGTGCGCTCCGCCACCTTGTACTTACTGGCGGGCGAGCTGTCCGGGGCTGACATGGATAAGGCCAAGGGTTACCTCATCAACCCGGTGGAGAGCCGGGAGGCCGACCTGGACAAGCCCGAAACCCTGATCCAGCACTACCCTGAGCCGGCGGACGTGCCGGTGCTGACGGGCTTCCGGGAGCTGGACCAGGAGGGCCTTGCCGCCCTGCTGGAGCAGTACGGCCTGGCCATGGATCTGGCCGATCTCACCTTCCTCCAGAGCTACTTTAAGGACGAGGAACAGCGGGACCCCACCCTCACCGAGGTGCGGGTGGTGGACACCTACTGGTCCGACCACTGCCGCCACACCACCTTCTCCACCCATCTGGACCGGGTGGATATCCAGGACCCCACCATCAACGGGGCCTACCTGCGCTACCTGTCCGCCCGCAACGAGGTATACGGCACGGAGAAGGCCGCCAAGCGGCCCCAGACCCTGATGGATCTGGCCACCATCGGCACCAAGCTGCTGAAAAAGCGGGGCGAGCTGCCTGAGCTGGACGAGAGCGAGGAGATCAACGCCTGCTCCATCCACGTTCCCGCCACGGTGGACGGCAAGGAGCAGGACTGGCTCCTCATGTTCAAGAACGAGACCCACAACCACCCCACCGAGATCGAACCCTTCGGCGGTGCGGCCACCTGTATCGGCGGCTGCATCCGTGACCCTCTGTCCGGTCGGGTGTATGTCCACCAGGCCATGCGCCTCACCGGTTGCGGTGACCCCCGCACCCCGGTGGACCAGACCCTGGCGGGCAAGCTGCCTCAGCGGAAGATTGCCCAGACCGCCGCGGCGGGCTACTCCTCCTACGGCAACCAGATCGGCCTGGCCACCGGTCACGTGGCTGAGCTGTACCATGAGGGCTACATCGCCAAGCACCTGGAGTGCGGCGCGGTGGTGGGCGCCGCTCCCGCCGACCATGTCCGCCGCGAGGTGCCCGCCCCCGGGGACGTGGTCATCCTGCTGGGCGGCCGCACCGGCCGGGACGGCATCGGCGGCGCCACCGGCTCCTCCAAGAGCCACAACCTCAAGAGCCTGGACACCATGGCCTCCGAGGTGCAGAAGGGCAACGCCCCCGAGGAGCGCAAGCTCCAGCGGCTGTTCCGCAACCCCAACGTGACCCGGCTCATCAAGCGGTGCAACGACTTTGGCGCCGGCGGCGTGTCCGTGGCCATCGGCGAACTGGCCGACGGCCTCGCCATCGACCTGGACGCCGTGCGCAAGAAATATGACGGCCTGGACGGCACCGAAATCGCCATTTCCGAGTCCCAGGAGCGCATGGCGGTGGTGGTGGCCCCCGAAGATGCCCAGGCTCTGATGAATTTTGCCTCCTTCGAGAACCTGGAGGCCTACCAGGTAGCTACCGTTACCGAGAGCCCCCGGATGGTCATGACCTGGCGGGGCCAGACCGTGGCAAACCTGTCCCGCGCCTTCCTCAACACCAACGGCGCGGTGAAGCACGCCGCCGTGCAGGTGGCCCAGCGGCCCGGCCCCCAGACCTGGACCGAGCGCTCCCTGCGGGAGCTGGCCCGGGAGCTGGACTATGCCTCCCGCCGGGGCCTCACCGAGCGGTTTGACGGCTCCATCGGCGCGGCCAGCGTGCTCATGCCCTTCGGCGGCAAGACCCAGCGTACCCCCGCCCAGGCCATGGCCGCTCTGTTCCCCGTGGAGCCGGGGCAGGAGACCGACCAGGCCTCCATCATGGCCTGGGGCTGCGACCCCAAACAGCTCAGCCGCGACCCCTATTACGGGGCGGTGCAGGCTGTGGTCACCTCGGTGGCCAAGGTGGTGGCCGCCGGCGGCGACTACAAGAAGGTGTACCTCACCCTTCAGGAGTTCTTTGAAAAGCTGCGGGAGGAGCCCCAGCGCTGGGGCAAGCCCTTCCAGGCCCTGCTGGGCGCCATGGACGCCCAGATTGGCCTGGGCTGCGCCGCCATCGGCGGCAAGGACTCCATGTCCGGCTCCTTCCTGGATCTGGACGTGCCTCCCACGCTGATCTCCTTCGCCATCGCCCCCGCCAAGGCTGGCCAGGTGGTCTCCCCTGAGTTCAAGGAGGCAGGCCATCCGGTCTACCTGTTCGGCGTGCCCCATTTGGGCGATTTCGCGGGCCAGAAGGCCGCCTGGGAGCAGTTCCACGCCCTCTGCCTGGCCGGTAAGGTGAAGGCCGCCCGGGTGCTGGAGCCCG
>CALWXT010000112.1 GCA_944385575.1 uncultured Flavonifractor sp.
GATGGCCACCGGAATACCGCCGCCGCCGCCGGACACCACGATGTGGCCCTGATCCAGCAGGGAGCGGACCGAGTCCCGCTCAATAATCCGCAGCGGCTTGGGCGAGGCCACCACGCGGCGCCAGCCGCGGCCTGCGTCTTCCTTGAGCACCGCACCGGGATTTTCCTTCTGGATCTCCCGGGCACGCTCCTCTGTGTAAAAAGGCCCGATGGGCTTGGTGGGATTCTGGAAGGCGGGATCGCTCTGATCCACGATGACCTGAGTGACCACACTGGTGATCTTCCCGTTGACATGTTTTTCATTAAAGGTGTTATGGACAGCTCGCTGAAGCATATAGCCCAGCTGGCCCTGGGTCTGAGCACCGCACAGGTCGATGGTTTGAGGTTCCACAGTATCGGCCGCCGCCTCTACCTGGAGCAGGATGTTGCCCACCTGGGGACCGTTGCCATGGACCAAAATGATGCGGTAGCCTTTGTCATAAAGGTCTACGATGGGGCCGCAGCAGGCACTCACATTGGCGAACTGCTCCTCTACCGTTCCCCGCTGTCCCTCTTTCAAAATGGCATTTCCGCCAATAGCAATGACCAGTGTTTCTGCCATGGTTTTCTCTCCTTTTCAGTGGGTTACAGGCCCTGAGCCTGGGCAAAGGCTTCCAGCGCCTGAGTGAAGCACTCCATGGGCGCCCGTACGATACCGGCCCCAACCTGCCCGACGCCGGGCTTCTTGTGGGCCATACCGGTGTTGATGACGGGAGTAATACCCGTCTCCACCACTTTGCGGATATCAATACCCATGGGCGCGCCCTTGAAGTCCATATTGGGAATGGTGAGCTGGCTGTTCACACCCTGGGTGATCTCATACATGTCCCTGGTGTAGTTCATGGCCGCCTCCACCGAGTCGGCGCCTACAAAGCGGACTACCGCCGGCGAGGAACCCATAGTAAAGCCGCCGATACCGTAAGTCTCGGTGATGGCGGAATCACCCATGTCCGGATTGGCGTCCTCCGGACCGTAGCCGGGGAAAAACAGGCCCTTCGGCATGAGCACAGGCGCCTGGAACCACTGCTCTCCCAGGGCGGAGACCTTGATGCCAAAGTTGGTTCCGTTCCGGCTCATGGCAGTGACGATGGTACAGTCAGGGATGTCTTTCACCGCGTCGCACACAGCCTTGCAGGACGCCATGGCCAGGTTAAGGAAAAACTGATCATTACCGGAAATAAAGTCGGCGATCTCACCCAGCTGTTCCTGGTCATTCACAGCCCGGATGAGCACCGGCAGCACATCCCGGGCAAACAGAGAGGACGCGGCAATGTTCCGCTGATGCATCTCGTCCCCCATGGCCAGCGCCTTGGCCATAAACACCTTCATACTGAAGGGGCCGTGGAGTTCCACCGCCTTCTGAAGTGCGGGTGCCAGCACCTGTTCCAGCCACTTCAGCCGCCGCAGCACAGAATCGTCATTGGCACCGAAGCGCATCACCTTGCCCAGGCCCTCATTGATGGTACAGTAGGCCACGTTTCCGAAGGTCTTGTTCACCACCTTGAACAAGGGCATAGACCAGGTAATCATACCGGTCATGGGACCCACGCAGGCTACGGAATGGTTGGGACGGAACTTGATCTTCCCTCCCTTCACCAGGGCAACAGCCTCCTCCTCAGTCCGGGCCAGGCCCTCATACCGGATGGCGCCGATGACCGCGCCCTTCATAGGACCGCACATCTCATCCCAGGACAGGGGCGGGCCGGCATGTCCGATGGTATAGCGGTCCATATCGGGAAGCACGTCCTTGGCATAGACCACCCCGGCCCATACCGGATCTCCCTGATCCATACGGCGATGCGCCTCCTCGTTGGCCGCCTGAATGCGGCGGAGCGGCTCACCCTGAAGTCGGGACAGCACCTCCGCCAGCCGGGGGTCGCCGCCGGCCGGAGGCCGCCAGTCCACATGGATGCCCGGGGTACTCTGATCCAGCACCGCCTGATAAAATACATCTACTCCCACATTGGCCACCTGAAGCTGGGAGGTAAACAGCTGATGGATCAACTCTTGCTTATATGCCATGTCGCGGCTCCTTTCAGATCTGTTCGAGCATCAGAGCCGCCAGTCGGGCGGCCTGCGCGTTGCAGCCCATCACAATGGCTCCCGCCTCCTCCAGCTGCCTGAGCTGGACACTGCGGGCCTGAGGATCTCCCTCAGTCGCAGTAACAGAAGCAATTACTGTCAGATGCCGGCCATTCTGGGCAGCGATCTCTTTTGCACGGCGAATGGCAGGCGCCAGTTCTCCGGCAGGATCGGCGTGGGTACCGTAGCCGCACACGCAATCCAGCAGAAGCACACCCACTGCCGGGTCTGCTGCCTCCTGTTCCATCCGGTCCACCCGCTGGCGGAAGTCGATCATGGGGTGCGGCAAACCGTTGGTAAAGAAGTCGTCCCCCATATCCAGCAGAGTATTCTCCCGGCTGGGCGCACCGCCCTCCAGTAGGTATTTCTTGTCCAGGGCGATATTGGACCAGGTTGGAATTCCTTCGTCCCGAAGGAGCAGGATGGTCTCATAGCACAGGGTGCCGCCGGAATACAGACCCCTGAGATATTTCTGCTCCGGCGCCAGCTTAGCCAGCTCCTCCTCCGCCGTGGCTTTCAGCATCGTATCGTCATCCGGGGGCAAAGCAGGCTCTTCGCCACGGGCGGCCAGAACTGCCAGCCGGGCGGCCTGCTCCAGATCGCCCGCCCAGATCACCCGACTGCCCTCCAGCAGGGCCGGATCTCCGCCCAGAAAGGCGGCAATCACCGGCTTGTTCACACGCTCCAACTGCTCCAGCATCCGCTTCATGACTGACTGAGCGGGCGGCTTGGAGAGAATGACGATGACCTCCGTCTCCGGGTCCTCATTCAGGGCCTCCAGACACATGGACATCATCTTGCCGCCCACTTCCTCCTTCAGGTCCCGGCCTCCGGTACCCAACGCCTGAGACACTCCGCCACCCAGCTGATCAATCAGGGCGGTGACCTCCTGCAAACCGGTTCCGGCGGCTGCGGCCAGGCCGATATTTCCCCGGCGCACCACATTGGCAAAGCCCAGGGCAGTGCCGTTGATGATGGTGGTGCCGCAGTCAGGTCCCATCATCAGCAGCCCCTTCTTCGCGGCCATTTCCTTCAAGGCCACCTCATCTTCCAAAGATACATTGTCGCTGAACATGAGCACATGCATACCCAGCTCCATGGCCTTCTCCGCCTCCGCCCGAGCATACCGGCCTGGAACAGAGATCACAGTAAAATTGACTCCGGGGCAGACGGTCTTGGCAGCAGACAGGGTCCTGGCTGAAGCCTCGCCCGAGCTTTTGCCGGACTTTTTCTTTCCGCCGATATAGTCATCAAAGAAAGCGATGGCCGCCTGAGCCGCCTCATCGCTCTCAGCCTGAACGCCCACCACCGTGTCGTTCACCCCAAAAGGCTCGGTGTCCGGGCCGATCAGGCCCGCCTGGGTCATCAGTGAGCGGTTGTGGTCGGTACCCATCATTACCGCCGCATTGATCACCCCGTCCAGCCCCCGCATCATGCTGGAGGCTACCATCAGCGTCACAGAATCGAAGTACAGGTTTTTTCGGATTTGATTGGTCGTGATCAAAAGATCCCCTCCCCTGTATTTGTGCCAGGCAGCCTTCAGCCGCCCGTTTTCAGCCCTTCAGAGACGGGCCCGATGTCATTTCTGCTCTAAGCATAGCATCCGCGTGTCGTCGTCTCAATGTAGGATCATCCAAAAGGACGCCCTATTTTTTGGACTCCGTGACCAATGTTTTGTCTTGCATACCGGACCTTTCTGCGGTATGTTTAAGAGGTAGCAGTATGCCGAGAGGAGGGTGTGCCGTGGAACTGACGGTGCAGGACTTTTTGCAGTTGTCGGAGCTGGAAGGCGTCCGGCTGGCTGGCGGCGCCAATGGAACAGACCGCGTGATCACACGTACCAATATCATTGATAATCCCGATACCTTGGACTGGCTGATCTCGGGGGAATTTCTGCTGAGCACAGGCTATATCTTTCAGGAGAACAAACAGCTACAGCGGAGCATCATCCGGGATTTGGCTGAGATCAACTGCGCCGGACTGTGTATCAAAACCGGACGTTATTTGGGTACCATGCCCTCCTGTATGGTGTCGGAAGCCGACCGGCTGGATTTCCCGCTGATCGAGCTGCCCTTCGGTTATTCCCTGTCTACCGCCACGTCTACCATCAACCGCCGGCTCTTTTCCAGCAATGACGGTCAGTTGGAGAAGACCCTGGCCATCCACCGGGAGGTCATGCAGACCGCACTTACCTCCGGCGGCCTGTTCAAACTCACGGAGACCCTGGTACGGCTCATCGGCAACCCGGTTCTGGTCACGGACAGCAGCTGGAACCTGCTCTGCCACGTAGACCGGCCGGACAATCCCTTCCCTCTGGCAGAATGCGTTAACGTCACGGAAAAGGAGCCTCCATTTCCGGAGCGCTTCCTGGCCACCCTGCCGGACAGCCTGCGCAACTATAAAAAGGCAGTGACCCGGGTATTTGAGATCGAGGGCCGGGGCAAGGTACACTGCCGCATCCGTCCTATCGCCGCCCATAATTTCATTTACGGCTATCTGATCGTCTGGGAGTCGGTGCGGGATCTGGGTGAGCTGGACTATGTGGCTTTGGAGCAGGTGGCAGTGGTGGCCGCGCTGGACCGCATTCGGGCCAAGGAAGTGGAGCAGAGCAAGCTGCGGGTGCGCAAGGACTTTCTGGACGACCTGCTCTCCGGCAATATCGAGTCCCAAAACGCAGTCCGCTCCCTGGCAAAGCTGCACGGCCTGAACTATAACAGCCGTTACCGCTGCCTGGTGGTCCGCCTGGGTAAGGACGACGCCCTAGTGGAGGAACAGAATATTCTCAAAGCGGGCCAGAGCAGGTTTGCCACCAGTGTAGACCGCATCGTCTCCGCCGCCTCCCTCGCCGCCAAAGAGGCGGGCGCCAACATCGTCAACATCCCCCAGGGACTTCAACTGGTGATCCTGGCTGACCTGGGCCAGTCTACCGAGCGTGGCACTCAGTCTGTGCGCCGCATGGCCCGGCGGCTGGTGGAGCTGCTGAATGATGAGCAGGCCGATGACCAGGCTTTAGTGGTAGTGGGCAAGGCAGTCCCGACTTTGGCAGAGGTGAGCAAAAGCCTGCGGGACGCCCAGAACGGCGTCCATATGGCCCGTACCACCGGAATACGGGATCGCGTAGTTTTTATGGATGACTTTGCCGCCTATCAATTGCTGCGGGAACACATTGACCGGGACGGGCTTACCCGTTTCTGTCGGGCCAGTATCGGGCCACTGCTGGACCAGGATGAAAAAAGTGGGACCCAGTTTGTGGAGACTCTGGACAAATATTTTCTGCATAACGGCAGCATTAGTGATGCGGCCAAAGACATGTACATTCACCGCAACACCTATATTTACCGACTGGAAAAGATCAAAGCCTTGCTGGACACAGACCTGAAGAACTCCCGCAAGCTTCTGGAGCTGCAACTGGGCCTGTTGGCTTACCGGATCCTGGAGGAATAGACGCAATATGATGACCCACACTTTTGACTACGGCGGCACTCCAATTGCTGCTGACGTATATCCTGCCTCCGTTCCCTGCAAAGGTGCAATCCTTTACTACCACGGCGGAGGGCTGCTTTACGGGCAGAGAACCGACCTGGACACCTCCTATATCCAGGCCATTACAGAACGGGGATATCATCTGGTCTGCATGGACTATCTACTGGCGCCGGAATCTTCTTTGGAACAGATTCATGCCAGCGTGGACCGCGGGCTGGCATGGTTTCTGGAAGCACGGGAGCAGGAGCTTGGCATGGGCCGCTGCCCCTTTGTGTTGTTCGGTCGGTCGGCCGGGGCTTATCTGGCTCTCTGTCTGGCTCACCGTCTGGCTCGCAGCGGCGGAGAACAGCCCGCAGCTCTCTGGGCCTTTTATGGCTACCACACCCTGCTCCATCCCTTTTTCTCCGGGCCCAGCGCCCATTACCGGATGCTGCCCATGATCGAACAGGCTATGGTGCCGGATCTCCGCGGCGCGCAGCCTATCTCTTCCGCTCCCATTGAGCAGCGCTTCTTCCTCTACGTCTATGCCCGCCAGCAAGGAAAATGGCTGGATCTGCTGGCACCGGACCGGGCACAGCTGGAACACTTCTCCATTCCGGACGAAGATCTGAAACTCCTCCCGCCAACCTTTCTTACCGCCAGCACTGCCGACCAGGACGTCCCCTTCTCTTTCTCCAAAAAACTGAGCCAACAGATTCCAGACGCCCGCTTTCTTCAGGTCTTCGGTCTGGAGCATGACTACGACCGGGACCCTGGACGCATAGAGAGCCAGACACTCTATCAGGCTGCGCTGGATCTTCTGGACACGCCATAACTTTCTCTTAAACCGCAAAAAGCCGTAGGAGGCAAGGGCTTACGCCCTTGCCTCCTACGGCTTCAAATAACCTGTGGGAATCTCCCACTCAAATCACAAAAACAAAAAGCTCCAA
Source organism: uncultured Flavonifractor sp. (assembly GCA_944385575.1). GTDB lineage: Bacteria > Bacillota > Clostridia > Oscillospirales > Oscillospiraceae > Flavonifractor. Next base: position 6,533 of record CALWXT010000112.1, read on the forward strand.
GCCCTCTAAAAGGCTTGGAGCTTTTCATTTGGTGGAGATAAGCGGGATCGAACCGCTGACCTCTTGAATGCCATTCAAGCGCTCTCCCAGCTGAGCTATACCCCCGATTCAGTCACTTTCTCGTGACCAGCGAAGGTTATTATACTAGGCTCGACTGGATTTGTCAACCTCTTTTTTGCGCTTTTTTGAAATTTCTTTCCGGAGCTTACTTGCTGTGCTTCTCCTTCAGATATTTGTCCATGGCCTCGGCAGCCTTCTTGCCGGCACCCATGGCCAGAATGACGGTAGCAGCACCGGTCACAGCATCGCCGCCAGCATACACGCCCTCACGGGTGGTGGCCATGGTCTCCTCGTCGGCCACCAGGCACCCCTTCTTATTGGTGTCCAGGCCAGGGGTGGTGGAGCGGATCAGCGGGTTGGGGCTGGTACCCAGACTCATGATGACGGCATCCACTTCCAGCTCGAACTCACTGCCGGGCACCTCGATGGGACGGCGGCGGCCGCTGGCATCGGGCTCACCCAGCTCCATCTTGATGCACTCCATGGCGCGGACCTTGCCGTTGTCGTCGCCCAGGATTTTTACGGGGTTGTTCAGGAACAGGAACTCAGTGCCCTCCGCCTTGGCGTGGTG
>CALWXT010000113.1 GCA_944385575.1 uncultured Flavonifractor sp.
AACCCCAACGTGATGGGCCTGCGGCCCGAGGTGCTGGAGCAACCCATCACCGAGACGCTGGAGCTCAACTATATGCCCTACGCCATGAGCGTCATCGTCTCCCGGGCCATCCCGGAGATCGACGGGTTCAAGCCCTCTCACCGGAAGCTGCTGTACACCATGTATGAGATGGGACTGCTCACCAAGCCCCGCACCAAGAGCGCCAACGTGGTGGGCCAGACCATGAAGCTGAACCCCCACGGCGACGCCGCCATCTACGATACCATGGTGCGCCTCTCCCGGGGCTACGGTGCCCTGCTCCACCCCCTGGTGGACTCCAAGGGCAACTTCGGCAAGGTCTACTCCCGGGACATGGCCTGGGCGGCCAGCCGGTACACCGAGGTGCGGCTGGACCCCATCTGTACCGAGCTGTTCCGGGACATTGACCAGGACACGGTGGACTTTGTGGACAACTATGACGGCTCCATGCAGGAGCCCACCCTGCTGCCCACCACCTTCCCCAACGTACTGGTGAGCGCCAACCAGGGCATTGCCGTGGGTATGGCTTCCAACCTGTGCGGCTTCAACCTGGCCGAGGTGTGCGATGCCGCGGCGGCCTATCTGAAAAATCCCCAGGTCAACCTGATGGAGTACCTGAAGGCCCCCGACTTCCCCACCGGCGGCGAGCTTTTGTATGACGAGGCCGCTTTGCGGCAGATCTACGACACCGGCCGGGGCTCCTTCCAGGTGCGGGCCAAGTGGCGCTATCTGAAAAGCGAAAACCTCATCGAGGTATATGAAATTCCCTACACCACCACGGTGGAGGCCATCATGGACAAGGTGGCCGAGCTCATCAAGGCGGGCAAGATCAAGGAAATCGCCGACATGCGGGATGAGACCGACCTGAATGGCCTAAAGATCACCATTGATCTGAAGCGGGGCACCGACCCGGACAAGCTGATGGCCAAGCTGTTCCGCTCCACCACCCTCCAGGACGCCTGCTCCTGCAACTTCAACATTCTCATCGCCGGTATGCCCCGTGTCATGGGTGTGGGCGAGATTCTGGACGAGTGGACCGCCTGGCGGATGGACGGCGTCCGCCGGCGCACCTACCACGTGATGAAGAAGAAGCAGGAAAAGCTCCACCTGCTCAAAGGTCTGAAAAAGATCCTGCTGGACATCGACCGGGCCATCAAGATCATTCGGGAGACCGAGGAGGATGCCGAGGTGGTCCCCAACCTGATGATCGGCTTCGGTATTGACCAGATCCAGGCGGAATATGTGGCCGACATCAAGCTGCGCAACATCAACAAGGAGTATATCCTCAAGCGCATTGAGGAAGTTGAGGGTCTGGAGAAGGAGATTGCCGACCTCCAGGATATCGTCAACAACCCCGGCCGCATCAAGAAGATCATCGCCGAAGAGCTCTCGGCGGTAAAGAAGAAATACGCCTCTCCCCGGCGTACCGAAATCGTCTATGACTACCAGGCCGCCGCGGCGGAGGAAGCCGAAGACGAGACCCCCGACTATCCGGTGCATGTGTTCTGCTCCAAAGAGGGATACTTTAAAAAGATCACCCCTCAGTCCCTGCGCATGAGCAGCGAGCAGAAGTATAAGGAGGGGGACGGTCCCTTCCTGTACTGGGAGGGGAACAACCGGGACGAGCTGCTGGTATTCACCGACAAGCAGCAGTGTTACAAGACCCGGCTCAGCGACTTTGACGACGCCAAGGCCAGCGTGCTGGGCGATTTCCTGCCCACCAAGCTGGGCATGGACCCTGGAGAGGGCTTCCTGTGGGCCTGCCTCACCTCCGACTACTCCGGCAGTCTGCTGTTCTTCTTCGAAAACGGCAAGGTTGCCCGGGTGGAGCTGACTGCCTACCAGACCCAGACCCGGCGGAAGAAGCTGACGGGCGCCTACTCCGACAAGTCTCCCCTGGCCGCTGCCTTCCACCTGCGGGAGGACATGGAGATGGCGGTTATGTCCACCGAAGGCCGCTGCCTGGTGTTCCACACCGCTGTCCTCAACCCCAAAACCACCCGTTCCACCCAGGGGGTCAACGTGATGACCCTCAAGCCCAAGTGGAAGGTGGAGTCCGCCCTGCCTCTGGCGGACACCACCATCGTCAATGCCGCCCGGTATCGGGCCCGCTCCCTGCCGGTGGCCGGCATGCTCCTGAAGGAGGAAGACCGGGGCGAACAGCAGCTCACCCTGTTGGAGTGAGCCTGAAGGAGAGTTAATATGAATTCGCTGCTCAAACGCTATTTTCTGCCCTACCTGTGGATCACCCTGGCCTCGGCGGTCTATGCCCTGGGCTTCTGCTGGTGCTACGACCCCAACCAGATCGGCTTCGGCGGCATCACCGGCGTGGGCCAGATCCTCAATCACTTTTTCCCCATCCTGCCCATCGGCACGGTGGTCATTATCCTGAACATCCCCCTGTTTTTGCTGGGGTGGCGGCTGCTGGGCGGACACCTGCTGGTCTCCTCCCTGTTTGCCATGTTCGTCTCCTCTGCATTTATCGATCTGATCAACCTGTTCTTCACCTTTGAGCCGATGGACCCGCTGCTGGCTTGTATCTTTGGCGGCGTGTCCATGGGCGGGTCCCTGGGCGTGGTCTTCCTTCAGGGTGCCACCACCGGCGGCACCGACCTGATCGCCCGGCTGGCCAAGCTGAAGCTGTCCTGGCTGCCCATGGGCAAGCTGCTGCTGGGTATCGACCTGGTGGTGATCGTGGCGGTGGCGCTCTCCTTCCGCAATCTGTACAGCGCCATGTACGGCGTGGTGGCCCTGTATATCTCCTCCCTGGTGATGGACGGGGTTCTCTACGGCATCGACAACGCCAAGGTGGCCTATATCATCAGCGATTCCTACGAGCAGATCACCCATGCCATCATCCACGATATTGACCGGGGCGTCACCATTCTCCAGGGCCAGGGCGCCTACTCCGGTACGGAAAAGAAGGTTCTGATGGTGGCCTTCAAACAGCGGCAGATCGTGGCGCTCAAGCGTACGGTTAAGGAAATCGACCCCGCTGCCTTCCTCATCGTGTGCGAGGCGCACGAGGTGTTGGGCGACGGGTTTAGGGAATATAAACAGAACGATATCTGATCCTGTAAGGAGGCTGTCTGTATGTATGATTTTTCCAAAGTAAAAGCCAGTCTGGAGGAGCGGGGCTTTGCGGTAAGCTGCTTTGCCACAGCGGAGGAAGCCATGGACTATCTGGACGGGAAGCTGGACGGCAAGTCCATCGGCATCGGCGGTTCCATGACCATCCGGGACATGGGGCTGGACCAGCGGCTGGAAACGCATAACCAGGTGATCTGGCACTGGAAGGACGGCACCACTCAGGAAGCCGCCAGGGCACAGGTCTATCTCACCTCGGTAAACGGCCTGGCGGAAACCGGCGAGATCATCAATATCGACGGCACCGGCAACCGGGTGGCCTCCACCATCTTCGGCCATGAGGAGGTCTACTTCATCGTGGGCCGCAACAAGCTGGCGCCGGACTATGACGGCGCCCTCTGGCGGGCCCGTAACATTGCCTCCCCAAAAAATGCCCAGCGGCTGGGGAAAAAGACTCCCTGCGCGGTAAAGGGCGACAAATGCTACGACTGTAAAAGTCCCCAGCGGATCTGCCGGGCCCTCACCGTCCTGTGGGAGGCGCCCACTGGTATCGGCCGGTCTGAGGTAGTACTTATTGACCAGGAGCTGGGCTTCTGATACCGGAAAGGGGCGCTGCGGCGTGAAACGATGCCTTTTGATCCCGGCTCTGTGCTGCGCCCTGCTGCTCTCCGGCTGCTCCTCTCTGCTTGACCGGCCCTATGTGATGGTGGAGCCCCATGTGGAGCAGCCAGTGGTGGCAGGCGATTCCTCCATTATCCAGGTCAGCACCTATTCCGAGCTGGTCAATGCGGTGCTGTTCCTGGTGTCCCAGGGGACGGAGGAGGGCATGATCCAGCTCACCGACTACCGGGGCGAGGTGGAGGATGACCTGAACCGTGCCTGCCTGGAGGTGGCCACGGACGATCCCCTGGGCGCCTACGCAGTGGACTTTATCAAAAACAGCTACACCCGGGTACTTACCACCTATGAGGCTGTCATCTCCATCACTTACCGCCGCACCAAGGAGCAGGTGCAGAATATCGTAAACGTCACCAGCACCAGCGCCATTCGCAAGGAGGTATCAGCGGCTCTGTCCGAATACCGGCCGGAGCTGGTGCTGCGGGTAGGTTATTTTGTGGGTGGCACCGACTCCGTGGCCCAACTGGTGCGCCAGGCCTATTATGACGCTCCCGTCTCCGCCATGAGTATGCCGGAGTGCGCCGTTACTCTCTACCCCAACATCGGGACGCAGCGGATCGTGGAGATCCAGCTTACCTATCCGGAAGAAGAAGACGTCATGCGGGAAAAGAGCACACAGCTCAAGGCCGAAGTGGAAGCGCTGGTCTCCCCGCTGCATGCCCAGCAGTACGGCAGTGTGGAGCGTCTGTCCATGCTGTTCAGCCTGGTTTCCCGCTCCGTGACTTACTCCCCCCGAGGCGGTTCCACCGCCTGGGACGCCATTCTGGGCGACGGCGCCGACAGCGAAGGGGCAGCGCTGGCCTTCCAACTGCTGGCCGATGAAATGTCCGTGGGTTCCACCCTGGTGGAGGGCACATTGAATGGCGAGGCCCACTTCTGGAACCGCCTGTCGGATGACGGCGGCGCGCACTACGTGGATCTGACCCGGGACAGCAGCGGCACCACCTGGTCTGCGCAGGATTTGGCGGAACTTGGCTACGTCTGGGAGGACGCGCCGGAAATTTAAAAATTTTCGAAAAAAATGCTTGACAGCGGCGACCATGTTGGTTATAATATGATTCGTCGCTTGCAGGTGTAGCTCATCTGGTAGAGCGCCACCTTGCCAAGGTGGAGGTAGCGAGTTCGAGCCTCGTCACCTGCTCCAAAAAAGAAGGACATCCGAAAGGATGTCCTTCTTTTTTGGATTCCGTAAGAGTTTTTATTGCTCGGGCGAAATGAATTCGCCCTACGCCAAGGTTTTGCCGCAGGCAAAACACTTGTACGGCGCATATGCGCCGCCGGTCAGAAGACCGGTTTACTTAAAACCGCCGGCCGGAAGGCCGGCTTTTTCTTGTTTAAAAAAATTTTTCCAAACGCCATTGACAAATGCAGTTAGTTGGTGTAAACTCATACTCGATCACGTGGTTAGGTGTAGCTAACCAAAAGAAAGGAGACCAATATGATGCCGCTGACAATGGCCGGCCAAGGAGAACCGGTAACCATCCGGAAGATCACAGGAAAAGACGAGATTCGACAGCACCTGGCGGAGCTGGGCTTTGTGGTGGATGCGGCAGTCATGGTGGTCAGCGATCTGGGCGGGAATCTGATCGTCCAGGTCAAGGACAGCCGGATTGCTCTGGATCGGAGCATGGCCAACCGAATTCTGGTGTGAGAGGAGCAGGGATATGAGAACCTTGAAGGACGCCAGGGTGGGCGACACTGTTGTGGTGAAGCGCCTCCACGGCGAAGGCGCGGTGAAGCGCCGGATCATGGACATGGGCATCACCAAGGGCGTGGAAATCCACGTGCGGAAAGTAGCTCCCCTGGGAGACCCCATGGAGCTGAGCGTGCGGGGCTACGAGCTGAGCGTGCGCAAGGCTGACGCTGAGATGATTGAGATCGGGTAACGATCCGCCGTCTGGGACGGCATTTTTTCAGCAATTCAGTTAGTTGACACTAATATCAGAGAGAGGAGTCACACCATGCAGCTTAAAATCGCGCTGGCGGGCAATCCGAACTGCGGCAAAACCACGCTGTTCAACGCCCTGACCGGCTCCAGTCAATATGTGGGCAACTGGCCCGGGGTCACGGTGGAAAAGAAGGAGGGCAAGCTGAAGGGCCATAAGGACGTGGTCATTCAGGACCTGCCCGGCATCTATTCCCTGTCCCCGTACACACTGGAAGAGGTTGTAGCCCGCAACTATCTGGTGAAGGAGCAGCCCGACGCCATTCTGAACATCGTGGACGGCACCAACATCGAACGCAACCTGTATCTGACCACCCAGCTTATTGAACTGGGCATCCCGGTAGTTGTAGCGGTAAACATGATCGATCTGGTCCGCAAGAACGGGGACGAGATCGACCTGAACAAGCTGGGCGCGGCCCTGGGCTGCCAGGTAGTAAGCATGAGCGCCCTGAAGGGCGAAGGCGGCAAGGAGGCCGCCGAACAGGCGGTAGCCCTGGCCAAGAGCCACAAGGCCGGCGAGCTGCCCCACGTGTTCACCGGCAGCGTGGAGCACGCCATCGCCCACATTGAGGAGTCCATCGCCAGCCTGGTGGAGGAGCGGTACCTCCGCTGGTACGCCATCAAGGTCTTTGAGCGGGACGAGAAGGTGCTGGAGCAGCTCAACCTGACCGGAGAGCTGAAGGAACACCTGGAGGCTCACATCGCCGACTGCGAGAAGGAACTGGACGACGACGCCGAGAGCATCATCACCAACCAGCGCTACTCCTACATCAGTTCCGTGGTACACAAGGCGGTAAAGAAGAAGCGGGCCGCCCACTCCATGAGCACCTCCGACAAGATCGACCGGGTAGTCACCAACCGCATTCTGGCCCTGCCCATTTTTGTGGCGGTGATGATCCTGGTGTACTCCATCGCCATGGGCGGCAGCCTCTTTGCCATCGGCACCAAAGGCACCGACTGGGCCAACGACGGCCTGTTCGGCGACGGCTGGTTTGTCCCCTTTACCGCCGACGTGGACGCCTGGGACGAGGCCTCCGGCGCCTTTGAGGAGGCCGAAACCATGATCGCCGGCTATGAGAACGGCGACAGCGAGGTCTACTTCTACGACGACGAGACCGGCGAGACCACCGTGGTACCCGTCACCGAGGAGGCCTATCAGCAGGCCCTCACCGTTCCCGAGCCCGACCCCACGGAATACGGCACCTGGGTGCCCGGCATCCCCGTGCTGGTGGAAAACGCTCTCACCGCCGTGGGCTGCAATGAAGTCCTTCAGGCCCTGATCCTGGACGGCATCGTGGGCGGCGTGGGCGCCGTGCTGGGCTTTGTGCCCCAGATGCTGGTGCTGTTCCTGCTGCTGGCCATTCTGGAGGACGTGGGCTACATGGCCCGCATCGCCTTCATCATGGACCGC
>CALWXT010000114.1 GCA_944385575.1 uncultured Flavonifractor sp.
CTGCTCAGTCGCAGAACTCCACGCCGTCCTCCACACTCATACTCTTAATCTTTGCCAAAGATTCCACCCGGACGCCCATGCCACGAATCAGGTCGCCGCCGGGCTGGAAGGCCTTCTCCACGGCGATGCCTGCACCCACCAGGGTGGCGCCGGCATCCTGTACCAGCTTGATCAGGCCCTGCAGGGCGCTGCCGTTGGCCAGGAAGTCGTCGATAATGAGCACCCGGTCCCCGGGAAGCAGGAACTCCTTGGACACGATAATATCATATACCTTGCCATGGGTAAAGGACTCTACCTTGGAGGTGTACACATCCCCGGCAATGTTCTTGGTCTTGTTCTTTTTGGCAAAGATCACCGGGCAATCAAAAAACTGCGCAGCCACACACGCGATCCCGATCCCCGATGCCTCGATGGTCAAAATCTTGGTCACTCCGCAGTCCCCAAACAAACGCAAAAACTCTTTGCCCATATCCTGAAACAGTTTGACATCCATCTGATGGTTCAGAAAGCTGTCCACCTTCAGCACGCCGCCCTCGCGGATCTTACCGTCAGCGCGAATGCGCTCCTCCAACTGCTTCATACCATCTTCTCCTCCAAGAAAATTTACTTCTATTGTATCTAATGACGAACTATCCTGCAACGACTATATTTTATCAAAAACCACACGGTTCGTCATCTGTTTTTAGAAATTTTGTGGAAAGACTGGGGGACTTTTTCTCCATGCTCCCTCCAGATTCGCCCGTCCCTTCTCTTTTTCATTTGTACTTCGCCGCTGAATTTGGTACAATGCAGGTGTATTCCACCCTGCTTACATGTAAAGGAGGTCCTTTCTGTATGCTTAAGCGAATCGGCACCGGGGCGCTGGCCGCCCTGTTGGTGCTTTCCGCCGCTCCCCTCTCCGCCGCGGCATCCTTCACCGACGCCCAGGGCCACTGGGCCCAGGAGGTGGTGGAAAAGGCGGAGACCTACGGCCTTATTGAGGGCTATCCCGACGGTACCTTCGGCATCGGGGACGAGATCACCCGCAGCCAGTTCGTCACCGTCCTGTGCCGCATGTTCGGCTGGGACATGGTGTCCCCCGCCTCCCCCTCCTACATCGACTGCCCCTCCTCCGCCTGGTACTACGCCGCGGTGGAGACCGCCCGGGCCCATAACGTGATGGACCCCGCCGGTGCCTTCCGGCCGGAGGATTACATCAGCCGGGGTGAGATGGCCGTCATGCTGGTGCGGGCATTGGGGTACGACACCCTGGCCCAGGATTTGTCCGGGCTCTCCCTCCCCTTCGACGATGTGAAGGCAGATGTGGGCTATATGGCCATCGCCTACGACATCGGCATGATCAACGGCGTGGAGGGACCTGACGGTTCCCTGAAATTCCTGCCCACCCACTCCGCCACCCGGGAGGAGGCGGCGGCCATGCTGGTGCGGGTGTATGAACGGTACGTCTCAAAGACGGAGTGGCTCCACGGCTTCTACGCCTTTTCCTCTTACAGTCAGATCAACCTCACCGCCGACATGGACGGCGTCAGTGTAGGCTGGGCCCGGATGGAGTACGGCGAGAGCGGCCCCATTCTCAACTCCACCTCGGCCAATGGCAACGACTGGGTCAAACCCGACGACGTGACTCCCGCCACCTCTTATTTTGAAAGCAATCAGGTACCCTACAATCTGAACGTCTTTGCCTCCGCCGCCGACAGCGTCACCCTGGCCGACGGCACCACCACTTCCACTGTGGCGGCGGTCACCGGTACCCCTGAGGCACGGGCTCAGGCCATCGACGCCCTGGTGACGGCGGCGGCCGACTACGCCGGTCTGACCATAGACTTTGAGGCCCTAAAGGGAGATACCATAAAACAGAATTATGTTACCTTTATGAAGGATCTGCGGACTGCCCTTCCGGCGGACAAGACCCTGTATGTCTGTGTCCAGCCCGACACCTGGTACACCGGTTATGACTACCGGGCTCTGGGCGAGGTGTGCGACAAGGTGATCCTGATGGCCCACGACTACCAGTGGACCTCTATCCCGGACTCTTATGTGGGCACCGCCAACACCAATTCCCCCGTCACTCCCTTCGCCAGCGTGTACGAGGCCCTGCGGGACATTACCGACAAGGACACCGGCGTGCAGGACGTGAGCAAGATCGCCCTGGCCATCTCCTTCGGTACCGCCGGATTCCACGTGGATGAAGACGGCAGGATTCTGGAGACCACCATCTACCACCCCGCCCCCACCACCCTGGCCCAGCGGCTGGCACAGCCCGACACGGTGGTGACCTATTCGGAAAAGTACCGCAATCCCTATGCCCTGTATACCACCGAGGACGGCGGACATTATAAGGTATGGTATGAAAATGAGCAGAGCGTGCTGGACAAGCTGCAGCTGGCCCGGATGTTCGGCATCACCGGCGTGTCCCTGTGGCGGCTGGGCACTGTCCCCAATTACGCTGGCTATGACGTCTGGGCCGCGGTACAGGGCACTCGCTGAGGAGGCAATCAACCATGAAGCAGACCCCCAAGGAGCTGGCCCACGACTTTTTCCTTATGAGCGTGGGCACCGCTCTGGTTTCGGTAGGCGTATACTTTTTTAAATTCCCCAACAACTTCTCTATGGGCGGCGTGTCCGGTATGGCGGTGCTGCTGGGCAAGCTGATTCCCCAGCTCTCCCCTTCCACCTTCAACTCCATCATCAATCTGCTGTTTTTGGTGCTGGGCTTTCTGCTGCTGGACAAGGGCTTCGGCTTCCGGACGGTGTACTGCTCCATCCTGTACGCCGGTCTGGTGCAGCTGTTTGAGGTCATCTGCCCCCTGTCCGGTCCCCTTACCGACCAGCTGATGCTGGAGCTGCTCTTTGCCGTCATCCTGCCCGCCATCGGCTCGGCCATCCTGTTCAACATTGGGGCCTCCTCCGGCGGCACCGATATCGCCGCCATGATTTTGAAAAAGTACTCCGGCATGGATGTGGGACGGGCCCTGCTGGTGTCCGATGTGGCCATCGCTGCCGCAGCTCTGGTGATCTTCGACATTCAGTCCGGCCTGTGCTCCCTGTTGGGCCTGGCCCTCAAGTCGGTGCTGGTGGACTCGGCCATCGAGTCCTTCAACCGCCGCAAGGCCTTCTTTGTCATCACCTCCAACCCGGAGGCAGTGTGCAGCTATGTCACCGACGTGCTGGAACGGGGCGCCACCGTGTGGCAGGCTCAGGGCGCCTACACCCACGAGGTCCATCACGTGGTGCTCACTGTTCTCTCCCGGGGCCAGGCGGTGGTGCTCCGCCGTCAGCTCAAGGCCATGGACCCCCACGCCTTCCTCATCGTGGCCAACTCCAGCGAGATCTTTGGCAAGGGTTTCCTTCGGGCCTAAATCCATTCACTGGAAAATATTTCCCATTCGACTGGCTTCACCCTCCTTCGCGGCAGAATATGGTAATATATGGTTATCCACTTACCGAAATGCCGTGAAGGAGGGCTTTTTATGCCGTTATTACGCCGCAAGGGTTTATATGAAAGCAACAAGGTACTGTACTTACCGGCCGCCGTCATCGCCCCCAACCCCGACCAGCCCCGCCGCCACTTTTCCCGGGAAGGATTGGAGGAGCTGGCCGCCAGCATCAAGGAGCATGGGGTGCTCCAGCCTCTGTCCGTCCGCCGGGGCAACATGGGGTTTGAGCTGATCTCCGGGGAGCGGCGGCTGAGGGCCGCCCGGATGGCGGGGCTTACTGAGGTACCCTGCATCGTGGTCAGCGTGGACAGCAAGCAGTCCTCCCTGCTGGCCCTGGTGGAAAATCTCCAGCGCAGGGATCTGGACTTTGTGGAGGAGGCCTCCGCCCTGGCCCGGCTCATTGAGACCTACCACCTGTCCCAGGAGGAGGCCGCCCGGCGGATCGGCAAATCCCAGTCGGCAGTGGCCAACAAGCTGCGGCTGCTGCGGCTGCCGCCGGAGGCCCTGGCGCTGCTGCGGGAACACGGCTGTACCGAGCGCCACGCCCGTGCCCTGCTGCGGCTGGAAACCCCTCAGGCTCAGCTGGAGGCCGCCCGCTATGTAGCCCAACAGGGCCTGACGGTGGCCCGCACTGAGCAGTATGTAGAAGATCTGCTCCGCCAGTCGGACAAGCCCAAAAAGAAGCCCACCTTTGTTATTAAGGATGTGCGGCTCTTTTTGAACACCGTCAGCCGGGGCCTGTCCCTGATGAAGAACGCCGGGGTCAACGCCAACTGCCAGCGCAGGGAGACCGACGACTCCATTCTCCTCACCATTACTATTCCAAAAGCCTGATGTTTCACGTGAAACATAGTCGACCATACAAAGCTATACAAGAACCTTGTTTCACGTGAAACAAGGTTCTTGTGCTTTTTCGGTTGAATTAGCTGGAAAGAGAAGATATAATAGACGGGTACGCTGGTGACTGAAGAAAAAGGCAGGTGTCTTATGGCAAAGACCATCGCAATCGTGAATCAAAAGGGCGGCGTTGGAAAGACTACCACCTGTGTCAATTTGGCTGCCGCCCTGAAAAAACTGGAACAGCGGGTGCTGGTATGCGACTTTGATCCTCAGGCCAATACCACCTCCGGCCTGGGTGTGGACAAGACCATCGCCCCCAACGTATACGACGTCCTGCTCAACGGCTCGGAGACCGCAAAAGCCATTGTCTCCACCCCCTATGCCGACGTGATTCCCTCCAACAAGGCCCTCACCGGCGCCATTGTGGAGATGATCGGCCTGGACAGGCGGGAGTACCGGCTGAAGGACGCCCTGTCCCTGGTGCGGTCGGATTACGACTACATCCTCATTGACTGCCCCCCTTCCCTGGAGCTGCTCACCCTCAACGCCCTGTGCGCCGCCGACACGGTGCTGGTGCCGGTGCAGTGTGAGTACTACGCCCTGGAGGGGCTCAGCGATCTGCTGTCCACTATCCGCATTGTCAAGCGCTCCCTCAACCCGTCCATCGCCCTGGAGGGCGTGGTGCTCACCATGTATGACGGACGCACCAATCTGTCCATGCAGGTGGCGGAGGAGGTCAAGCGCCATTTTCCCGGCCAGGTGTATGCTACGGTAATTCCCCGGAACGTGCGTCTGTCCGAGGCTCCCAGCTACGGCAAGCCGGTGTCGGCCTACGATCCCCTGTCCCGGGGCTCCGAGGCTTATGCCGCCCTGGCCGCCGAGCTGCTGGAACACAACCAATACGCCGTGCAGCGCATGGAAAGGAGCGAATGACATGGCCATCGAACGAGGCCTGGGCCGGGGCCTGGGCGCTCTGCTGGGGGACGCCGCCCTCCAGTCTCAGGAGGGAGGCTCCCTCTCCCTGCCTATCTCCCAGGTAGAACCCGGCCTGAAGCAGCCCCGGAAACGCTTTGAGGAGGAGGCCCTCCAGGATCTGGCGGACTCCATCCGTACCCACGGCATCATCCAGCCCCTGACGGTGCGGCGGCTGTCCTCCGGCTACTATCAGATCATCGCCGGAGAGCGCCGCTGGCGGGCCGCCAAGCTGGCGGGACTTACCGAGGTGCCTGCCGTCATCATCGAGGCCGACGACCGGAAGGTCATGGAGCTGGGCCTCATCGAAAATTTGCAGCGGGAAGATCTGAACCCCATTGAAGAAGCCAACGGCTACAAGGTTCTGATGGAGGAATACGGCCTCACCCAGGAGGAGGTTTCCCAGCGGGTGGGCAAGTCCCGTCCCGCTGTGGCCAACGCCCTGCGTCTGCTGGCTCTTCCCGACCCGGTGTGCCAGCTGCTGGAGGAAGGCAAGCTCTCCGCCGGCCACGCCCGAGCCATCCTGTCCGTCCCCAACGGCGGGCTTCAGATGCAGCTGGCCAAAAAGGTGGTGGAGGACGGGCTCAGCGTCCGCCAGACTGAGGCCCTGGCCAAGCGCCTCTCCGCCGGGGAAAAAGAAGTTCCCCCCTCCCCCGCTGCTTCTGGCCCCGACCTGTCCATCTATTTTAAGGAAGCGGAAAAGTCCCTTGCCGCCCGGTTTGGCCGGAAGGTACACATCATCAACGGCAAGAAAAAGGGCAAGATCGAATTGGAGTACTACAACCCCGACGATCTCAACACCCTGCTGGACCTGCTGGAACAGCTTCCCGGGAAGGGAGGTCAGACACTTTGAGCGACCGTACCCAACACAAGCACGAGGAAAGCCTTCAGCATGCCGCCGAGCATGAAAAACCCGTCAAACGCAATCCGGTGCTTCTATATCTCCTGATTTTGTTTGTCGCCGCCTTCCTGCTGCTGCTTATGTCCTTTATGATGCAGCACCGGGCCAATCAGGAGGCCATGAATAACCTGCAGGAGACCTCCAACTCCGCCGTGGAATCCCTGGAAAACAAGCTGAAAGAAAACGAGCAGCTGAAAGAGCAGGTAGCCCAGCTGGAGGAGGAAAACCAGCAGCTCACCCAGCAGCTGGACGCCTACAACGCCCAGGGCCAGCAGGAGCAGACCGAGCTGGACGCCATTGTCCAGGCTCTTGCCGACCTGAACACCCTCCGCGGCCTCTACAACCAGGGCCGGTACAGCGATGCCCGGGATTTTTTGGCTCACCAGGAGCTAAATGCCGACAATACCTATGTCACCGAGGAAAACCTGGCGCTGTACGCCGAAAAGTACGCCGATCCGGCACAGCTGGAAATCTACAACCCCCTGGAAGCCTGGCAGCAGCTGGTGTCCTGGCTGGGGTAACAGAAAAAATGTTTCACGTGGAACAATCAATATTTTGAGGTGAATTCAACCATGTTGGATATTCGTTTTGTCCGGGAGAACCCCGAGATTGTCAAGGAAAACATCAAGAAGAAGTTCCAGGATGAAAAGCTCCCCCTGGTGGATCAGGTCATTGAGCTGGACGCCGAGAACCGCCGCACCATTCAGGAGGCCCAGGACCTCCGCACCGCCCGCAACGTCAAGAGCAAGCAGGTTGGCATGCTGATGGGGCAGGCCAAGAAGGACCCCTCCAAGCTGGCTGAGGCCGAGGCTCTCAAGGCCGAGGTCAAGGCCGACGCCGACCGCCTGGCCTATCTGGAGGGCCGGGAGACCGAGCTGGCTGAGCAGATCCGCCACATCATGCTCCAGATCCCCAACATCATCGACCCCTCCGTACCCATCGGCCCCGACGACTCCTGCAACGTGGA
>CALWXT010000115.1 GCA_944385575.1 uncultured Flavonifractor sp.
GGGTGACGGCGCTCTCCCCGGTTCCCGCCAGCCGGCTGCCTTCGATCCGGACCAGCGTATCTTCTTCCCAGGTGAGCGACACCCGGCAGGAGAAAATGGGAGCATCTTCCCAAACCTGAAAATAGGTCAGAACCGTGGTATCGTCCCGTGTGACCACCTGCTCCGCCACGCCGGAGAAGCCGATCTGCTCCAAACAGTCCAGGGAGGCCTCGCCCAGCGTCTGCCCGGCCTGACGCCGGAACCGGTCCTGGGTCAGCTCCACGGTGAAGGAACCGTTCATGGAGAACTCCGCGCTGCCGCCTTCCCCGGAGTAGCTGGGGCGCACCTCGCTCTCCCCGGTCTGGGTCACTTCTCCCAGCAGGGTGCGGGCCGCCTCCGCCTCGCTGTTCCGGTCCCGGACTACGGTGAGGGTAGGCAGGTCAATGTCCTTGGGTACCTGGGCCGGAGCAAACTCAATGCCGCCCCGCTCCAACACCTGAATGGCGGCCTGGCGGGTCTCATCCTCATAGAGGGCGCCCCGCCCAATCCTCACGCCCACCAGAAGCAGCAGGCATATATTTACGCCAACCAGCATCAGCAGGATGACTGTTTTGATCTTAGACCACTCCATAGCGCCTCCTGCTTATCTGGCGATCCAGCCGGCCTGGACCGACTCTCCGCCGGTGTCACTGTAGCACAGCACCAGCTCCCGGCCCTCCGGGTCCAGCGCGTCCAGAGCGGCAGCGGCCTGCCGCTCCCGCATCACCAGACTGGTCTGACCGGTCTGCTCATAGCTGCGGAAATAGAGTACATAGTCCGAGATCTGGCCGTCCCGGACTGTAAAACGGGCGGCACAGTTTCCGCCGGGCAGAGCCACCTCCGCGCCATTGAGACTGTACCCATAGCTTAGCTGGATGCTGCCGTCGTCCTGCTCCTCCGCGCCGATCAGATACAGCCGTGCCGTTCCACACCAGCGGCCCACGGTGTCCGCCGCCAGACGCCAGGTAACTTCGGTAAGGGCGAACAGCCTGCCGTCATCTGTGCCCGATATGGGGTAACGGTAGGCGTCGCTGTCACCGGCGTGATAGATCACAGTGCCATCCCCACTGATTTCCAGCGTCTCCCGGCCTTCCCGGATGCGGATTCCGTTGGCCACCGGGTAGACGGAATTGCTCTGGGGCTGGAAAGAGACCGCCTGCTGCAGCGCGCTCAGCATGCTCTCACTGATGTCGCTCAGCGGGTTGGACACGTGGTACACCGGCGGCTGAAGGGAGCCGGCGGACAGAAGCACATAGGGGTCCAGGCTGTCATAACCACTGCCGTCGGCTAGCTCAAAGACAAAGGAGACCCCGTTGCTTCCGTAGCCGGAAATCAGCGCGTCCATATGCCCGGTGTAGACCACTGTGGTGTCACAGGCATAATACAGGCCGTCTGATTCATTATGATAGGATAGGCGCACCTGGCCCCCGTCGTCTAATGCCACCACAATCCGGCGGGCAGCGTGGGTCAGGGATGGGTTGGAGCCGCCGTCGCCCAGCCAGGCGTACAGTGCGTCCAGCGGCACCGCGCCCAAAAAGTCAAACCATACGCCCGGAGCCTGAAGGGCGTCCCGCCAGGCATCCTCCGTGATCTGCTGGGGAGCGGCGGCACTGGCCAGACTTTCGGTCAGCAGGATACTCAACTCGTCAAACATCTGGTCGGTCTGCTGGGTGTCGTATTGGGAGGCAAAGCGATCCACCCCGTCGCACACTGCCATGCGCACTGGCCTGGGGGAGATGGAGGACTGGCCGGGGGTAAAGGTGTTTTCCGGTGCCTGCTCCGTCTCCGGGCGAAACAGGGACAGTACCCCCTGCAGCGGCGCCCAGGACACCTTGCTGTAATCCAGGGCCAGCAAAGTCAGATAGATGGCCGACAGGGACAGCAGAAGGATCAGAATGCTCTTGAGGGTCTCAATGCCCCGCCGGTGCCGGCGGCGGCCACGCTTATTCCCGTCCATGGCGCGGCCCCTCCATCAGCAGTGTGATGCGCACCGTCAGGCCGGGGCCGGGCCGGTCCAGCAGTTCGATCGTGCCCTCATGCCGGTCGATAATCTCCTTGGCGATGGAGAGCCCCAGGCCGGTGCCGCCCGATTCCCGGGAGCGGGCCTTGTCAACCCGATAGAATCGCTCAAAGATCCGGCCCCGGTCCTCTGCCGGGATGCCGATGCCGTTGTCTGCTACCTCCATCCACACTTTGCCCGGCCACTGGCCGGCAGAAATGCGGATCTGCCCGCCGTCAGGAGTGTACTTGATGGAGTTGGACACCACATTCATCATGACCTGGAGGATGCGCTCCCGGTCACCCACAATTTCAGGCAGACCTTCCGGCATGTCCAGCGTCACAGCGTGGCCGTGGCGCTGGGCCTCCATCAGTACCGCATCGTATACGTCCCGCACCGCCTGGGGGAAGGAGAAGGGGGCCAGCTTCAGCTCCGAGCGGCCGGAATCGAACCGGGAAAGGGTGAGCAGGTCCTGCACGATGTGGGTCATCCGGTCGGACTCGTTGAGGATGACGCCCAGGAAATTCTTCTCCACAGCGGCGGGCAATTCCCCGGCGTTGTCCACCAGGGTCTCCGCGTAGGAGCGGATATTGGTCAGGGGGGTGCGCAGCTCGTGAGACACGTTGGCCACGAATTCCCGGCGCATCTCCTCGGTCTTGTGCTGCTCGGTCACGTCATGGATGACCACCAGCACGCCGCCCAGCCGCTCCTGGTCAAAGGGGGTGAGCAGCAGCTCCAGGCTGCGGCCGTCCACTGTCCGGGTGCCGTCCAGGTAACCTGGCGGCTCTACCGCCAGCACCCCCTGGAGGGGGGCGATGTCAGAAAACAGAGTGTCGTAGTTCTCGCTGCCTCCGATGGGGATGGCGCGGCCCAGCATGTCCTCGGCGGCGGGGTTGGACTGGATCACCGAGCCGTCCCGGGAGAAGGCCACCACGCCGTCGGTCATGTGGAGGAACAGGGTGCCCAGCTTGTTGCGCTCGTTCTCCACAGCTTCCAGAGTGGTGCGCAGCTGCCGGGCCATGTCGTTGAAGGTGCCGGTGAGTACACCGATCTCGTCCCGGGAGGCCACCTCCAGCTTTTGAGAAAAATCTCCGTCTGCCACCCGCTCAGCGCCTTCAGTCAGCCGTTCGATGGGCGTGATGAGGGTCTTGGACAGCAGGAAGGAGAGCAGCACCGAGATAATGAGGCCGAACACCAGCGCCTCCACAATGAGAGTCATCAGCTCGCTGTTCAGGGCAGCGGCATTGGTGCCGTCGTCCCGGACATAGATGATGTACCGGCTTTCTCCCCGCTGCACCGCCACCGCAACGTCCATATAGGGGGAGGTGGGGTCGCTGTCATCGCTCTTGTCCGCACCTGCCAGCACCCGCATCAGGTTGCGGGAGTCCATGTCCAGCTGGCTGCCGCTCTCCTGCTTGTCGGAGCTGGCCAACCACCGGCCGTCACTGCCGTCCAGCACGTAATATTTCCGGCTACGGTTGTCTACCCCCAGCACGCTGTAATAGTTGTCCAGGATCTGGACGATGTTGGCCACGCTGTCCTCCTCGCCCTGGACTGGTGTGTTCAGGTCCGACCAGAAATCCTCGTCCTGGAAGGCCTCCGACATCTGAGTGTAGAAGTCCTGGGTGTAGTAGTTGGCTACCGAATTGATGAGAAATGCGCCCACCACCGTCATCAGCAGAATGATGAGCAAGGTCATGATGAGCATTAGCTTCATATGCAGGCTGCGGAACATAGGGCGGCGGACACCTCCTCTCTTTGGGTATAGGGACAGGGCTCAGACATTGAAGTAATAGCCCAGACCTCTACGGGTCACCACGAACTGGGGCGCCGCGGGATCGTCCTCTATTTTCTCACGCAGGCGGCGTACCGCCACGTCCACAGCCCGCACGTCGCCCACATAGCCTTCGTAATTCCAGACATGCTCCATCAGCGCCTCCCGGGAGAAAACCTTGCCCGGCTGAGAGGCCAGGAAGCGGATGAGCTCATATTCCCGCTGGGTCAGCTCCAGCGGGCGGTTGTCCTTGTAGACCACCATCAGCTCCGGGTCGATGGAGATGCGGCCCAGCTCCAGCCGCTGGCCGGCGGACCTGGGGGCTGCTCCGGCAGGTGATGCCGACGAGACCATCTCGTTGCGGCGGATATTTGCCTTCACCCGGGCCAGCAGTTCCCGCATAGAAAAGGGCTTGGTGATATAGTCGTCTGCCCCCAGCTCCAGGCCCAGTACCTTGTCGGTCTCCTCCTCACGGGCGGTGAGCATGATGACCGGCGTGTTCCGGCCCGCCTGACGCAGATTGCGGCATACGTCGAAGCCGTCCATCTTGGGCAGCATCAGATCCAGCAGGATCAGATCCGGGTCCTGCTCCAGCGCCAGCTGAAGCCCTGCCTGG
The DNA here is from genome assembly GCA_944385575.1 of uncultured Flavonifractor sp. GTDB lineage: Bacteria > Bacillota > Clostridia > Oscillospirales > Oscillospiraceae > Flavonifractor. Next base: position 4,408 of record CALWXT010000115.1, read on the forward strand.
CCATCGTAGGCCTCCAGGGTGTCGTAGCCCTCTTTGCTCAGGTTGAAGCTGAGAATATCCACAATGTTCTTTTCGTCTTCGACGATCAAAACGCGTTTGCTCATTTCGCCCTCCTGTTTCTCCTTACAGACCCAGCAGCTGCTTTGTTTTCAGCACCAGCGCCACGGTTTTGGCGTCGGTGATTTCCCCGGACATGACCATTTGAAACAGCTGGTCAAAGGGGATGCGCTCCGCTTCCAGAAATTCGTCCTCGTCCGGATGGCATTGACCCTGGGACAGATCCTGGGCCAGATACATGTGCAGCACTTCGGTGGAAAAGCCGGGGGAGAGGTACAGGCAGCCCAGGTAGGTCAGCTTGCCGCAGGTAACGCCCACTTCTTCCTCCAGCTCTCGCAGGGCGGCGGGACGGTGGGCCTCCCCCTTTTCCAGCTTGCCGGCGGGCAGTTCGGTCACTACCTGCTGGAAGGGATAGCGGAATTGACGCACGATGCTTACCGTCCCGTCGTCAAACAGGGGCAGAATGCACACCCCGCCAGGATGCTCCACCACTTCGCGGCTTGCCTCCGCGCCGTTGACCAGCTGGGCCTTATCCAGCTTGACCGTGACGATTTTTCCCTCGAACAGGGTTCGGCTTTCCAGTGTTTTTTCCCACAGCTCCATGTCCGTGCTCCCTTCCTGCGCCGGCTCCCAGCCAGCGCCGCGTATAATTGTCCATAGTATACCACATTTTCCCCCCTGGTTCCAGTCTCACCTTTTCCAATCCCTCCAAGGATTACAGCTATCCATGGCTTTCCCCGTCCGGTATAATAGGACCACGACCCTAAGGAGGAACAATATGACCATCCAATCCATCGGCAGCGCCAGCGTGGCGCTCTACATCACCCCCGCCGATCTGAAGCAGTATGGGCTGACCCCGGCGGAGCTTACCCTGGAGCAGGCCCTGAAACTGACCCGCGCCGCCTTTCGGGAGGCAGGCATTACACTGGAGGGCGGGATAGAGATTGAGGCTTACCCGGAAAACTGCGGTGTACTGGTTTTTGCCCATGTGCGCACAGCGGAGCGGAGCTGGTTTTCCTTCGCCTGTCTGGAGGATCTGGCAGCAGCTGCCCGCTGCATGCCCGCGCCCCGCCCCGATGCGGCGCTGTTCTGGTGGGATGCCCGGTGGTGGCTTTCACTGCCGGGGGATCAGCGGGAAACAGCCGCGTTTTTGTCCGAGTTCGGGCGGAGCGAAGATGACCGGCCCCATCTGGACGCCTGCCTGGCTGAGCACGGACGGCGTGTACTTGAAAAAAACGCTCTGGCCGGTATTCTGACCTATTTTCCCGTCTGAGCTATTGACAGGTATGGTATAATAAATTTCCAAGGATTTTTCCCGGAAGGGAGGCGGACCCATGGAGGGAAAGGGCATCAAGATCGTGGCCAAGAACAGCAAGGCCTACCATGACTATTTTATTGAGGATAAATACGAGGCGGGCATCGAGCTGGCGGGCACCGAGGTCAAGTCCATCCGGCAGGGCCACGTCAACCTGAAGGACTCCTTCTGCATCGTCAAGGACGGGCAGATGCACGTCCATGGCATGCACATCAGCCCCTATGAAAAGGGAAATATTTTCAACAAGGACCCTCTGCGCGCCCGCAGGCTGCTGATGCACAAGCGGGAGATCCTGAAGCTGTTTGCCAAGGTGAAGCAGGACGGCTATGCTCTGGTACCCCTGTCCATCTACTTCAGGGGCCCCCGGGTGAAGCTGGAGGTAGGGCTGGCCAAGGGCAAGAAGCTTTATGACAAGCGAGACGCCGCCGCCGCCAAGGACGCCAGGCGGGAAATGGACCGGGCGATGAAAACCCAGCGCCGGGGCGGTTATTGAGTAAGACAGAAAGGAAGAAACTCACATGGCTCAGAATCCCATCGTGACCTTTGAAATGGAAAACGGCGGCAAGATGGTGGCCGAACTCTATCCCGAGGTGGCCCCCAACTCCGTCAATAACTTCATCAGCCTGGTGAAGTCTGGTTTTTATAACGGCCTGATCTTCCACCGGGTGATCCCCGGCTTCATGATCCAGGGCGGCTGCCCCCAGGGCACCGGCATGGGTGGCCCCGGCTACTCCATCCGCGGCGAGTTTGCCCACAATGGTGTGAAGAACGATCTGAAGCATGACCGGGGCGTGCTGTCCATGGCTCGCGCCATGAACCCCAACTCCGCCGGCAGCCAGTTCTTCATCATGGTGGAGAAGGCCCCTCACCTGGACGGCGAGTATGCCGCCTTTGGCAAGGTGATCGAGGGCATGGATGTGGCTGACGCCATTGTGGGTGCCAAGCGGGACCGGATGGACCGGCCCTATGAGGATCAACGGATGAAGTCCGTTACCGTGGAGACCTTCGGTGTGGACTATCCCGCTCCTGAGAAGTGCTGATCACAACCCCGGTTGTTTCGTTTCCGCGGCGCGGCGATGCCGCGCCGCTCTATGGGGGCGTACTGGTTTCGACGGGGACGTAGAGGCTGGAATAGCGGGCGGATGCGCCCAGCATCCTAAAAATGGGCAACTTATAAATTAAAGAACAACGATAACGTTGAGCTTGTCGCGGCTTAAGCCGTGACCGTCCC
>CALWXT010000116.1 GCA_944385575.1 uncultured Flavonifractor sp.
CTGCCTTCCGCCCTGGACAAGAGCGTGGCAGACACCGTGGCAAAGGCGGTAGCCGACACCGCCCGGGAGCAGGGGATCGCCCGGACCTGAACCAATCAGCATCTGGAAAGAATGGGAAGAAAGGAAGCGTTGGACCATATGAAGCACAGGCACTTGCTCAGAAGCGCCGGCGCCATCCTGTGCACCGGAGCTCTGATTCTGTCGCTGCTGCCCATAACCTTGGCAGCAGGTTCTTCTCCTGCCGTCAGCAGCAACGTCAACAAGGAAGACTACATCGCCTGGAGCAGCCCGGTGACCTCCTACCTCTACGAAAACAGCAGCGGCGACCTCACCCGGGTGGAATACACAAACAGCCAGGTGGTGGTGGAAAACTACACCTCCTCCTTCGCCTTTGTGGACAGCTGGATCATTCAACCCGAGCTCCCCGTCTGGGGCGGCTTTTTCGCCGGGGAGACCTACAACTTCCTGATCTTCGGATAGAATAACCCCTCGGAAAGCGGCAGCACCGAAGTCATCCGGGTGGTGAAGTACGACAAAAACTGGAAGCGGCTGGGTGCGGCCAGCCTGAAGGGCGCCAACACCGTCATTCCCTTTGACGCCGGTTCCCTGCGGTGTGACGAGTACGGCGGTTATCTGTATATCCGCACTTGCCACGAGATGTACACCAGTGATGATGGGCTCAACCATCAGGCCAACATGACCATGGCCGTGCGCCAGAGCGACATGACCATCACCGATTCCTTCTACGACGTGATGAATATCGGCAGCGGCTACGTCAGCCACTCCTTCAATCAGTTCATCCTGGTGGATGAGGATGGCAAGATCATTACCCTGGATCACGGCGACGCCTATCCCCGCACCGCCGTGCTCAGCGGCTACTACTCCAACGCATCCACCGGCAAATTCTCCGGTGCCCCATATGCCAACTGGTGCTAGTCTTCCCATCTTCAGGCCTTTGCCGGAAGCCTTGGAGACAACACCACCGGCGCCTCGGTGGGCGGCCTGGAGGAGACCCGGAACAGCTATGTGATGGCCTTCAACTATGACGGCGTGGGCGGCTACGGCGACCGCGCCATCTACTTCCAGTCCATGGATAAGGCCAGCGGCACGGGCAAGCAGTACAAGCTGAACGGCTCCGCCGGCAGCACCACCCCTGTGCTGGCTCCCACCGGGCTGGAGGGCGGTTACATGCTGTGGAACGGCAAGAGCGGCTACACCGTGAACGACACCCTGTACTATGTGTCCTACGATGTCAGCGGCGTACCCGGTCAGTCCATCCAGACAGCCAAAGCTCCCCTCTCCGACTGCCAACCCATCCCCTACGACGGAGGTGTGGTGTGGTACGTCACCGAAAACTCCGTCCCCACCTTCTACACTCTGGACGCCTCCGGTGTGGCCACCCATGCTCTGGGCGAGACGACGCCGGAACCCACCCCCACTCCCACCCCCACTCCTACTCCTACGCCTACTCCCTCCCAGAAGCCTCAGCCCGAAGGCGCCCCGGCAGATCCCCGGACTGCCGCCACCCTGCCCCAGGCGGTGGAGCAGGCCAATGCTCTGGCAGGCCGGCTTGACTATACCTCGGACGCCTTCGCCGCTGTGGACGCCGACGGCACCCTCTGGGCCTGGGGAACCACCTATTTTATGCAGGACGTCTTTACCGACGGCATGACCAAACCCGTGGTACTGATGGATCATGTGGAGCAGGTCAGCCTGGTGGAGCCCGGCTATGAGGGCGCTGTGCTGGCCGTCAAGGACGATCACACCCTCTGGGGCGTGGGCACGCTGGGCTATCTGGGTTTCCCAAAAGGTGACTCGGATTACTTCTCCGCCACACCGGTCAAGCTGATGGACAATGTCGAATCTGTAAGCGCCGGTGTTTTTGGAGCCATGGTCCTCAAGCAGGATGGCTCCCTGTGGTATCTGGGCAGCCCCACGGAAGGCCAGCTGGGCGACGGCACCTATTACACCGATACCGCCGACCGCCCCGCCGGAACCTATCATGTGATGGATGACGTCAAAATGGTGGCCAGCGGCTTTTACCGCTTTGCGGCCCTCAAAAACGACGGCAGCGTCTGGGTGTGGGGTGCCGACGGCTATGCCGGTGACGGCAAGCTGATCTCCTGGCTGGGCGATTATCCCCAGAAGTTTACCAAAATCCTGGACAATATGATCTCCGTAGGCATGGATCTGGAAAACGGCTGGGCCATCGACCGCAACGGCGCTCTGTGGAGCTGGGGTCTGAATGAACGGGGCCAGGTCGGCAACGACGGTACTTCCGACACAGTGGACAGCTTTACCCAGTGCCCGGCCCAGGCCAAGCCCGTCAAGATCCTGGATCGGGACATTATCTCAGCCAGCGTGGGCATGGCTGTGGCCAAGGACGGCACCTGCTACCGCTGGGGTACCAACGACTGGGAGACCCCGGTGACTGCCGCCAACTCCACCCCTGTTAAGAGCGGCTCCGGTCTGTTGATCGCCTGTGATTACGTCAAGGACAACGGGGATCTGACCGCTCCCCTGCCCTCTGACTACACCCGGGTGGTTCCCTTCCTCAGCGGCTTCTTCCGCACCGGCGGCAGCGCTTCCGCTTCCTTTACGGACGTTCCCGCTTCCGCCTGGTACGCCGAATATGTAAACACCGCAGCCGAAGCCGGGCTGATGAACGGCGTGGGCAGCGGCAAATTCAATCCCCAGGGCATCATGAGCACCGCCGAGGTGGTGGCTCTCACCGCCCGGCTCCATGCCGAGCGCAACGGCAAAACCGTCCCCTCTGCCAGCGGTGCCTGGTACCAGGGCTCCTATGACTACTGCGTGAACAACGGCTTGTTTACCAAGTCTGAGGTCCCCCTGTCCACCATGGAACAAAAGGCCACCCGCTTCCAGATGGTGGATCTGATGGATCGTGCTGTGCCCGACAGCGAAATGAAGCCTGTCAATACCGTACCTGACGGCGGCGTGCCCGACCTGAAGGAATCCGACCCTTACGGCGACGTGGTGTACCGCTGGTACCGGGCCGGCATCACCGAGGGCGACCAGAGTGGCCGGTTCAACGGCAGCTCTCAGATCAGCCGCTCGGAGGTGGCTACGCTCCTGTGCCGCCTGGCCGGTCTGACACCCAGGGTCTGATCAGCAGTACTTCCAGGCGAATAAAAACAGGCGTCAGCCGGTCTGCAGGCAGCTGTCCACCGGTTGACAAGGACAGTTCCAGTGAAATATAATGAATAGGATAATTGGCGGATTTTGACGATTCGCCCATAAAGGAGAAGGAAGTCTATGATGGATAACAGGCTCATCGCAGTGGCTCAGGGGCAGGCTCCCGCTGACGTGATCATCCGGGGCGGCCAACTGGTCAACGTTCACACCGCAGAGATTTACCCCGCCGACATCGCCATTGCCGGAGAGCGCATTGCCGCCGTAGGCAAGCTGCCCGAAGGCTGCTGCGGCCCGGACACCAAGATCATCGACGCCGCCGGCAAGTACCTGGCCCCCGGCTTCATCGACGCCCACATCCACATTGAGAGCAGCATGCTCACCTACACCGAGTTTGCCAAGATGGTGGTCAAGCACGGCACCACCGCCGTGGCCAGCGACCTGATGGAGGTCACCATCGTCTCCGGCGTGGAAGGCATGAAGGAAGTGCTGGCTGAGTCCGCCGGCACCCCCGTGAAGCTGTACTATCCCGTCCCCGCCTTTATGGAGGAGAACGGTCTTCAGACCACCGGTTCCACCCTCCACACCGCCATGATGGACGAGCTGATCCAGCTGCCTCAGGCGGTGGGTCTGGCCGAAGTGCTGGTGCCCCCCATCCTGGGCGGCAGCCCCGCCTCCGCCCACATGCTGGAGCTGGCGGAAAAGTACCACAAGACCGCCGAGGGCCACGCCCCCGCCACCTATGACGGAGCGCTGAACGCCTACGCCTCCACCGGCATCAACTCCGACCACGAGTCCACCAACAAGGAGGAGGCCCTCCAGAAGCTGCGCGCCGGCCTGCATGTGCTGATGCGGGAGGGCTCCGCTTCCACCGACCTGCGCGCCTGCCTGAAGGTGCTCACCGAAAATCACGTGGACGCCCGCCACTGCTGCATGGTGTCCGACGACATCGACGCCCTCCACATCAAGGATCTGGGCCACCTGGACCACAAGGTGCGCATCGCCGTGGAGGAGGGTGTGAATCCCGTGACCGCCATCCAGATGGTCACCCTCAACCCCGCCGAGAGCTTCCGCATCGACAACGAGTGCGGCTCCATCACCCCCGGCAAGTACGCCGACGTGGTGCTGCTGTCCTCCCTGGAGCAGTGCAAGGTGGAGCAGGTGGTGTCCAAGGGCGAGCTCATCGTGGACAACGGCGCCCTCACCCGGGAGCTGAAGGCTCCCGCTTACAGCGACAAGCTGCTGGGCACCGTACATATGAACCACGTCACCGGGGACGACCTGGTGCTGAAGGTGGACCCCAAGGCCTCCAAGGCCACCGTCCACGTCATCGGCGCCTCCCCCGTGTCCCTGCTCACCGATGACCTCACCGTCACCCTGCCGGTGGTGGACGGCGTGGTGCAGCCTGACGTGGAAAACGACATCCTGCGCATTGCCTGCGTGGAGCGCTACGGCAAGAACGGCTCCATCGGCCGCGCCTTCATCAAGAATTTTGGTCTGAAGTCCGGCGCCATCGCCATCTCCGTGGGCCACGACCACCACAACGTCAGCGTGGTGGGCTCCAACCCCGACGACATGGCTCTGGCCGTCAACCGCATCCAGGAGCTCCAGGGCGGCCTGGTGTTCGTGGACGGCGGCAAGGTCATCGAGGAGATCGCCCTGCCCATCTGCGGTCTGCTGGCCAACGAGCCCGGCGAGGTCATCGCTGAGAAGCTGCGGGCCGTCATCGCCGCCATGGCCCAGCGCGGCTGCACCGTGCCCTCCCCCAACGTCACCCTGTCCTTCATCACCCTGATCTTCATTCCCGCGCTGGCTATCTCCGACCAGGGTCTGTTCGACGTGAGCAAGTTCCAGATCATCGACCCCGTCATTTCGGTGGAGTAAGGAGGCAGCGGCAATGGCACAGACTTATCTGAAAAACGGCTATGTTCTCTCCATGGACGCCAATGACACCGTCTATGACGGCGGCGGCGTGCTGGTGGAGGATGACAAGATCGTCGCCGTAGGCAAGGTGGACCCCGCTCTGGTGAAACCCGACGCGGAGGTTATTGAGCTGAACGGCAAGTACGTCCTGCCCGGCTTTGTCAACACCCACGTCCACACCTCCCAGCAGATCAGCCGGGGCGTGGGCGACGATGTGGACTTCATCACCTGGCTCCACGACCGGATGTGGCCCTATGAGAGCAATATGACCGAGGAGGACTCCTACGTCTCCACCCTGATGACCTCCCTGGAGCTGATCCGCTCCGGCGTCACCTCCTTCGCCGAGCCCGGCGGACAGTTCGTCTCCGGCATGGCCCGGGCCACCAAGGAGTCCGGCCTGCGGGGCAAGCTGGCCAAATCCGTCATGGACTGCGGCGAGGGTCTGCCCAAGATCTGGCAGCGCACCATGGAGCAGGAGCTGGAGCAGCAGGTGGTCGACCTGGAGAAATATCACAACACCGCTGACGGCCGTGTCCAGGTGTGGTTCGGCCTGCGCACCATCTTCAACAACACCGATGAGCTGTGCGTGCGCACCAAGGAGCTGGCCGACAAGTACGGCGTAGGCATCCACATGCACGTGGCCGAGGCCAAGGAGGAGAAGGAGTACACCTATGCCCGCTGGGGCGAGGGCACCGTCAAGCACCTGGAAAACCTGGGCGTGCTGGACAAGAACCTGCTGGCCGTCCACACCGTATGGCTCAACGACGAGGAGCTGGAGCTCTTCAAGAAGCGGGACGTGAAGGTTTCCCACAACCCCGCCTCCGCCATGCGGGTGCTGGGCTTCGCCCGCATCCCCAAGATGCTGAACATGGGCATCTGCGTGTCCATCGGCACCGACGGCGCCTCCTCCTCCAACCACATGGACATGGTGGACGAGATGTGGCTCACCTCCCTGATCCACAAGGGCTGGCGGCTGGACCCCACCGTGGTGCCCGCTCAGGACATCCTGCGGATGGCCACCAAGTGGGGCGCCCGTGCCCTGATGGACGAAAAGCTGTACGGCTCCCTGGAGGCCGGTAAGAAGGCCGACCTTATCGTCATCGACCCCCACGGCCCGTCCATGATGCCGGTGAACGACAAGATTGCCGCTCTGGTTACCGCCATGCACTCTGCCAATGTGCAGTCCACTATGTGCGACGGCAAGTGGCTCATGCGGGACCGGAAGATCCTGGTGCTGGACGAGGAGGCTATCCTGAAGGAGGCCTGCGCCCGCGGCGCCGCCATTTATGACCGGGCCGGCATCAAGCTGCCCGACCGCTTCCCCGTTGTGAAGGTTGACTGAATTCCATAAAAAATCCCCCGGCCGTTGGCCGGGGGATTTTTTATTACTCATTTTATTCCACAGGCTTGAACATGCCCTTGTCCACGCCGCACAGGGGGCAGGACCAGGAGGAGGGAATGGCATCAAAGGGAGTGCCGGGTGCCACACCGTGGGCGGGGTCGCCCTCGGCGGGATCATAGATGTAGCCGCACAGAGCGCAGACGAACTTGCCGCCGGCGCTCTTTTCCTCCGGGGCATCCACCGGCACGGTGCACAGGGCGGCCACGCTGCGGGCGTAGTCTGCCATGGCCTCCAGGTCGGCCTCAGTGGGGGTGAACAGCACACGGAAGGGCGCCTCAGGGGCGGCGTAGCGCAGACCCTTCAGGAAGGTGTGGAACATGGGGGCAGCCTCGCCGCTCCAGCCGTAGGCGCCGAAGGCGCCGGCAGCCTTGCCCTTCAGGTTGATGGGGTCGATGGAGGTGAGCACGTCCCACACCGCCTTGGGTGCAGCCCGGTTGATGGTGGGGGAGCCCACCAGCAGCACGTCGGCCTCATGGGCCAGCTTGACGCACTCGGCATAGGGCACCACGGTGACGTCGGCGGT
>CALWXT010000117.1 GCA_944385575.1 uncultured Flavonifractor sp.
AAGCGGGCGGAGCGGGTGGAGCGCATTTTCTGCGGCCTGCCCATGACCCTGAAAGGAGATTCTTCACAATGGAACTGATCCTCATTCGGCACGGTACCACCCAGGGCAACCTGGAAAAGCGGTTCGTGGGCACCCTGGACATGCCTCTGGCCCCTCAGGGGGAGGAGCTGGCCCGTAAGGTGGGGCCCACCCTGCCCCGGGTGGAGCATATCTATCGCTCCCCGCTGATGCGCTGCCGCCAGACGGCGGAGCTGCTGTGGCCGGGTACCGGGATGACGGTGATCGACGAGCTGCGGGAGAGCGACTTCGGGCCCTTTGAGGGGAAGAACCATGAGGAGCTGAAGGACGACCCACTGTACCAGGCCTGGATCGGCCAGTCCGGCGACCATCTGAATTTTGCCGCCATGCCGGTGGGTGAGACGGCGGAGCAAGTGGTGGAGCGGGTGTCCATCGGTCTTGCAAAGCTGGCGGCGGACGCCGCCGCCCACGGCTATGAGCGGGTGGGCGTGGTGTCCCACGGCGGTGCCCTCATGGGCCTTTTGAGCAAGTACGGCCGTCCGGTGCGGGAGTACTATGGCTGGATGTGCCCCAACTGCGGCGGCTTCCGCATGTCGCTCAACCCCGACACCCTGGAGCTGACCGTGCTGGAGGAGTATAAGGGATGAGTTGGGGAGTTGGTCATCTGCTGGCCCTGCTGATCGGCTTCTGCCTGGATCTCTTACTGGGTGATCCCCACTGGGCGCCCCACCCGGTGCGGGCCATCGGGGCCTTGATTGCCGGTCTGGAAAAGGGGCTGCGCAGGCTCTTTCCCAAGTCACCCGCCGGGGAGCTGACAGGCGGCGTGGTGCTGGTGGTGCTCACCCTGGCCATCCCTACCGGGCTTACCGTGCTGCTGCTGTGGGCCTGCAGGCTGGTGAACCCCTGGCTGGCCCTGGCGGTGGAGAGCCTGCTGAGCTATCAGCTGCTGGCCACCAAGTCCCTAGCTGCCGAGAGCCGCAAGGTGTACGATGCTCTGAAAACCGGGGATCTGGACAAGGCCCGGTACGCCGTGTCCATGATCGTGGGCCGGGACACCGCCTCTCTGGACGAGGCGGGGGTGGCCCGTGCCGCGGTGGAGACAGTGGCGGAGAACGCCTCCGACGGGGTCATCGCCCCCCTTATTTTCCTGGCCATCGGCGGGGCACCCCTGGGTATGTTCTATAAGGCGGCCAACACCATGGACTCCATGGTGGGCTACAAGAACGACAAATATCTGTACTTTGGCCGGGCCGCGGCCAGATTCGACGATATTCTGAACTTTTTCCCCGCCCGCATTGCCGGGGTGCTCATGTGCCTGGGGAGCACCGCTGCCGGGTATGACGGGAAAAACGCCTGGCGGGTATTCAAGCGGGATCGGAAAAAACACAAGTCCCCCAACTCCGCCCACACTGAGGCCGCCTGTGCCGGCGCCCTCCAGCTGCGGCTGGCGGGGCCCAACTTCTACTTCGGCAAGCTGGTGGAGAAGCCCTATATCGGGGACGACCAGCGGCCCATTGAGGCGCTGGATATCCTGCGCTCGGGGCGCATTCTGTACGCCACCGCCTTTTTCGCCCTGCTTCTGTTCTGCGGCGTGCCGCTGCTGATTTTGCTGTTCCCGTAAAGGAGGAACAAACCATGGCTGAATACACCCACGGCGGGGACGTGCTCACCGCCCGGAGCCGTTACGGCGGCGCGGTGCTGGACTTTTCCACAAATTTAAATCCATTGGGGATGCCCACCCAGGCGGCTCAGGCCGCCGCCGGGGCGGATGGTTCCGCCTATCCCGACGCCCTGTGCCGTCAGCTGCGGCAGGCCATCGCCGCCCACGACGGGGTGGAGGCGGAGCAGGTGATCTGCGGCAACGGAGCAGCCGACCTGATTTTCCGGCTGGCCTTCGCTCTTCAGCCTCAAAAGGCGCTGCTCACCGCCCCCACCTTTTCCGAGTATGAGGGAGCACTTACCTGCGTAGGCTGTCAGGTGGAGCGGTACGCCCTGGACAGCGCCCGGGACTTCGACCTGGACGAAGGGGTCCTGGAGACCATCATCCCCGGGATAGAGCTGGTCTTCCTGTGTACCCCCAATAACCCCACCGGGCGGCTCATTTCCACCGATCTGCTGGTGGAAATTGCCCGGAAGTGTGAGGCTGTGGGTGCCCGACTGGTGGTGGACGAGTGCTTTCTCCCCCTGACCGACGAAGGCGGAAAAGGGCTGGCACCTTACCTGGCGGAATTCCCCCATATGTTCCTCCTGCGGGCCTTCACCAAGAGCTACGCCATGGCCGGGCTGCGGCTGGGCTACGGCCTGTCGGCAGATTGTGATTTGTTGGAACGGCTGAGCGGCTTTGCCCAGCCCTGGAGCGTGTCCGCCCCCGCCCAGGCGGCGGGAACGGCAGCCTTCACCCTCTGCCCAAACTGGCCGGAGAGAGCCCGGGCCTTGGTGGCACGGGAGCGGCCCATCCTGGCAGTAGGGCTGACAGAGCTGGGGTGCGCCGTGGTGCCCTCCCAGGCAAACTATCTGCTGTTCCAGACGAAAAACGACCCTGATTTAAAGGAAAAACTGCTCCAAAAGGGCATTTTGATTCGCTCCTGCGCCAATTACCACAACCTGGGCCCTGACTGGTACCGGGTGTGCGTCAAAGGCGGGGAAGAAAACCGGCGGCTGCTGGCCGCCCTGAAAGAGGTGCTGTAATGGCAAAGGCGATCATGCTCCAGGGTACCGCCTCTAACGCGGGCAAGTCCCTGCTGGCGGCAGGCCTGTGCCGCATCTTCAAGCAGGACGGCTATAAGGTGGCCCCCTTCAAGTCCCAGAACATGGCCCTCAACTCCGCCATCACCCCCGACGGCCTGGAGATGGGCCGGGCCCAGGTGGTGCAGGCCGAGGCCGCCGGGGTGGCCCCCGACGCCCGGATGAATCCCATCCTGCTCAAGCCCACCAGCAATGTGGGCTCCCAGGTCATTGTCAACGGTGTGCCCCGGGGCACCATGCCGGCGGGAGAGTACTTCCACTACCGCAAGACCCTCATTCCCGAGGTGATGGCCGCCTATGAGTCCCTTTCAGCGGAGTACGATATCATCGTCATCGAGGGTGCGGGCAGCCCGGCGGAGATCAATTTGAAACAGGATGACATCGTCAACATGGGCATGGCCAAGCGGGCAAAAGCCCCGGTGCTGCTGTGCGGCGATATCGACCGGGGCGGCGTGTTCGCCTCCCTCTACGGCACGGTGAAGCTGCTGGAGAGCGACGAGCAGGAACTGATAAAGGGTCTGATTATCAACAAATTCCGGGGAGATGTGGAAATTCTCCGCCCCGGCCTGGGCCAGCTGGAGGAGCTGACCGGCAAGCCGGTGCTGGGCGTGGTGCCCATGCTGGACGTGGATGTGGACGACGAGGACTCCCTGTCCACCCGCCTGTCCAAGAGCGGCAAAGTGGGTCTGGTGGATATCGCCGTCATCCGCCTGCCCCGGCTCAGTAATTTTACCGACTTCAACCCCCTGGAGCGGATGGAGGAAGTCACCCTCCGGTACGTGGGCAGCGTGAAGGAGCTGGGGAACCCCGACCTCATCATCCTCCCCGGCACCAAGAACACCATGGACGACCTGCGCTGGCTGCGGCAGAGCGGCCTGGAGGGAGCCATCCTCAAGCACGCCGCCAAGGGCGGCGCGGTGGTGGGCATCTGCGGCGGCTATCAGATGCTGGGCCAGAATGTCTCCGATCCCGACGGGGTGGAGAGCGGCGGCACCCTCAAGGGCCTGGGCCTGCTGCCTGCCGAGACCATTTTCCAGGGCGAGAAGACCCGCACCCGTGTCACCGGCTCCTTCAAGGGCCTGGAGGGTGTCTTTGCGGACCTGAGCGGCGTCCCCTTCGAGGGTTATGAGATCCACATGGGCCGCACCAGCAGCACCGCCCAGCCTCTGGTGGGCTTTACCGACCAGACCGGGGCGGCCCACACCGACGGCCTCACCGCCGGGAACGTGTGGGGCTGCTACGTCCACGGCATCTTTGACAAGGCCGAGTGTGCCGCTGCCCTGGTGAATTGCCTGCTGAAGGCCAAGGGGCTGGACCGGCAGGCGGCCAGCGTGGACTGGCAGGCCTACACCCAGCTTCAGTACGACAAGCTGGCGGAGGGCCTCCGGGCCAGCCTGGACATGGAACAGATTTACCGCATCCTGAACGGAGAGAGATAATATGAAAAAAGTAGAATTGCAGCGGGTAGCTCCCGCTGATATTGAGGCCCGAAGCATGGAGATCATCGGCCAGGAACTGGGCGACCGGGTGTTCCCCGCCGATCAGCTGCCCGTCATCAAGCGGGCCATCCACACCAGCGCAGACTTCGACTATGCCGACAACCTGGTATTTTCCGACGGTGCGGTGGAAAAGGGCATCGCCGCCATCAAGGGCGGCTGCACCATCGTCACCGATACCCAGATGGCCTTCTCCGGCGTCAACAAGAAGGTGCTGGAGAAGTTCGGCGGAAAAGCGGTGTGCTTCATGTCCGACCCCGACGTGGCAGCTGAGGCCAAGGCCCGGGGAGAAACCCGGGCTACCGTGTCCATGGAGCGGGCGGCGGCGCTGGAGGGTCCTGTGATCCTGGCCGTGGGTAACGCCCCCACCGCCCTGGTGCGGGCCTGCGAGCTCATTGAGGAGGGCAAGTGGGCTCCCGCCCTGATCATCGGCGTGCCGGTGGGCTTCGTCAACGTGGTGGAGAGCAAGGAGCTGCTCCTCACCATGGACACCCCCCACATTGTGGCCCGGGGCCGCAAGGGCGGCAGCAACATCGCCGCTGCCATCTGCAACGCCCTGCTCTACCAGGCCAGCAACAATGCACGGGAATGAACACAGGAGGAAGTACCATGGAAGGAAAAGCCCTGCTGGCGGTGTCCTTCGGCACCAGCTATGAAGATACGTTGGAGAAAAATATCGCGGCCATCGAGCGGGACCTGGCTGCTGCCTTCCCGGAGCGCACCCTCCGCCGGGCCTTTACCAGCGGCATGATTTTGCGCCGCTGGAAGCGGGAGCGGGGCGTGGAGATCGACGATGTGCCCGCCGCTCTGGAGCGGCTGGCGGGAGAAGGGTATGCCGACATCCTGATCCAGCCCACCCACGTGATGAACGGGGAGGAGTACCACAAGCTGGCTGACCAGGCGGAGGGGTTCCGGAGTCGGTTTGACAAGCTGACGGTGGGGGTGCCCCTGCTGACGGCGGCGGAGGACTACCTGGACCTGGGCTGTGCCCTGATGGAAATTCTCCCCCCCAAGAGGGAGGAGCGGGCGGTGCTCTACATGGGCCACGGCTCGGAACACCAGGCCAATTCCGCCTATGCCCTGATGGAGTATGCCTTCCATGACCTGGGCCGGGATGACGTCATCGTGGGCACCGTGGAGGGCTACCCCAACTTTGACGCCGCCATCCGGCGGCTGAAGGAGCGCCCCCAGGTAAAAGAGGTGGAGCTGCGGCCCCTGATGACGGTGGCTGGCGACCACGCCAAAAACGACCTGGCCGGCGAGGAGGAGGACTCCTGGAAAAACGTCCTGGAGGGCATGGGTTACCGCACCAGCTGCGTGCTCACCGGTCTGGGAGAATATCCCCAGATCCGGGCCATGTTCGTGGAACACGCCAGACAGGCCCAGGCGTAAGCCTGTTGATATAGATGGGGCCGGGAAAAGGGAAGTCGGGTGCAATTCCCGCGCAGTCCCGCTGCCGTAAGAGAAGAGCCGCCACGCACCATGTCACTGGGGAGACCTGGGAAGACGCGGGGCGGCAGAGAGGCTCGAGCCGGAAGACCTTGCCCGGTCCGGAGATCCAAACACCTACGAGTGATAGGAAAGGATGTATGACTATGAGACAATCCAAACGAAACCAGATCCTCCTGACGGGAGGGGTGCTGGCGGCACTGGTGGGGCTGCTCACCGTGAATGCCGGGGCCATGCACATTGCCGAGGGCTATCTGCCGGTGAACTGGTGCCTGCTGTGGGGCGCGGTATGTGTCCCCTTTGTGGTGGCGGGCTTCTTCTCCATCAAGAGACGGATTGACCAGGCGCCCCGCGCCAAGATCCTGCTGGCCATGTGCGGCGCCTTTGCATTCGTGCTCTCCGCCCTCAAGCTCCCCTCCTTCAACGGCTCCTGTTCCCACCCCACCGGCGTGGGCCTGGGTGCTATCCTGTTTGGGCCCCTGACCATGGCGGTGCTGGGCCTGATCGTGCTGCTGTTCCAGGCTCTGCTGCTGGCCCACGGCGGCCTTACCACCCTGGGGGCCAATACCTTCTCCATGGCCATTGCCGGACCTATTCTGTCCTGGGTGGTCTACAAGCTGCTGCGGAAGGCCAACGCCCCCGCCGCTGTGGCGGTGTTTGCCGCCGCCGCTCTGGGAGATCTGTTTACGTACGTCATCACCTCCCTCCAGCTGGGGATCGTCAACGGCGGTATGGTGAAGTTCCTCACCATCTTTGCCGTCACCCAGGTGCCGCTGGCCATCGCTGAGGGCCTGCTCACCGTGGTGATCTTCAACGTGCTGGAGAAGTACAGCAAGGCCGAGCTGCAGGAACTGCGGGTGCTGTGAGGAGGGAATGGATATGAAAGTTTGGCAGAAAAATTTGATCCTCATTCTTCTGGTGATCGCCCTGGCCGCCGTGCCCCTGTGGCTGCTGCCCAACGCTGAGTTCGGCGGGGCAGACGGACAGGCGGAGGAAGCCATCACCGAGCTGAATCCCGACTACGAGCCCTGGTTCGAGCCCATTCTGGAGCCCGCCAGCGGCGAGGTGGAGTCCCTGCTCTTTGCCCTTCAGGCCGCCATCGGCGCGGGCGTGGTGGGCTTTGTCCTGGGACGAATGACCAAATCCGATAAAAACAAGGGAGAGAAGTGACCATGGGCACCGACCGCTACGCCTATCAGTCCCGGCTGCGCCGGGTTTCCCCCCTGCCAAAGCTGGCGCTGGCGGCGGTGGC
>CALWXT010000118.1 GCA_944385575.1 uncultured Flavonifractor sp.
CTGCCCGCCACCATCAACTACCAGGTGCCCGACCCGGCCTGCGACCTGGACTATGTGCCTAACGTGGGCCGTCAGGCTCAGGTGGAATATGCCCTGTCCAACTCTCTGGGCTTCGGCGGCCACAATGCCTGTGTTCTGTTCAAGAAGTGGGAGGGCTGAGACACTATGCAGTATAATTCCAACGAGATCGCTCAGATCATCCCCCACCGCTACCCCTTCGCCCTGGTGGACCGCATCGTGGATGGCGAGGAGGGCAAGTGGGCCAAGGGCATCAAGTGCGTCACCGTCAACGAGCCCTTCTTCCAGGGACACTTTCCCCAGTACCATGTGATGCCCGGCGTGCTGATTCTGGAAGCTCTGGCTCAGGTGGGCGCGGTAGCCCTGCTGTCCATGCCGGAGAACCGGGGCAAGATCGCCTTCTTCGGCGGCATCAAGAACGCCCGGTTCCGCCGCCAGGTCACACCCGGCGATGTGCTGGAGCTGGAGTGCACCCTCATCAAACAGAAAGGGCCGGTGGGGATCGGAGAGGCCAAGGCCACCGTCAACGGACAGGTGGCGGCCACGGCGGAGCTCACCTTTGCCCTGGGCAAGGATTCCTGATTGCCCTTTCCTCCGCCGTTTGCTATAATGAAGAAAATGATCGAAATTGCGGAGGCTGCGGCATGCTGGAACAGAGATTTGAAACCGTGTATACGAAATTTAAACTGCATTTCTATCAGGAGATCTTTGAACGCTTCCAGAACCGGGAGGCCAGTCTCACCACGGTGGAGACCTTCGCCATGGAGGCTATCCAGGCCCTGGGCTCCCCCACGGTGAACGAGTTTGCCTCCTTTATGCGCATCTCGCCCCCCAACGCGGCCTACAAGATCAACAGCCTCATCCGCAAGGGGTATGTGCAGAAAATCCAGTCCGCTCAGGACAAGCGGGAATACCATTTGCAGGTGACCCAGAAGTACAAGGAATACTACAACATCAGCAACGACTATGTCCATGTGGTCACCGAACGGATGCGGCAACGGTTCACGCCGGAGGAGTGCGCTAAGCTGGAGGAAATGCTCTCCATCATCAGCAAGGAACTGATGCCCGAGATCAGCCTGGGCACGGCGGAGACGCCCTGAACAAAGCCAAAAAGAGCCCGACCGGAACTCCGGTCGGGCTCTTTTTATTCGATATCCAGCTCCGGGGGCACGTCGATCTGGTCGGAGACATACTTGCCGTTCTTCTTCCGCTGCCGGACACACTCGGTGAGCAGGTACTCGATCTGGCCGTTCACCGAGCGGAAGTCATCCTCCGCCCAGGCGGCAATGGCGGCATACAGCTTGGGAGAGAGCCGCAGCGGGATCTGCTTCTTGCCGTCCGCCGCCATATCAGTACAGGCTCCCGGAATTGACCACCGGCTGGGCGTCCCGGTTGCCGCAGAGCACCACCAGCAGGTTGGACACCATGGCGGCCTTCCGCTCCTCGTCCAGTTCCACCACCTGCTTTTCGCTCAGCCGCTCCAGAGCCATTTCCACCATGCCCACGGCCCCGTCCACGATCATCTTGCGGGCGTCGATGATGGCGCTGGCCTGCTGCCGCTGGAGCATCACAGCGGCGATCTCAGGGGCGTAGGCCAGGTAGGTGATGCGGGCCTCGATGATCTCCAGCCCCGCCTGAGCCACCTTGCTCTGGATCTCGTCCTTGATGCGGGATGCCACCACCTCGCTGGAGCCACGCAGGCTGCCCTCGTCAGCGATGCCGTCCCCGGTGGTGTCCACATTGGGGGCCACGTCGTAGGGATAGATGCGCACGATGTTGCGCAGGGCGCTGTCACACTGGAGGGACAGGTATTCCTTGTAGTTATCCACATCGAACACCGCCTTGGCGGTGTCCACCACCCGCCACATGACGGCGATGCCGATCTCCACCGGATTGCCCAGGCAGTCGTTGATCTTCTGTCGGTTGTTGTTCAGGGTCATGATTTTCAGGGAGATCCGCTTGCCCACGGTCTCTGCGTCCACCTTCAGGGACACGCCCTTGCCGCCGCCGTCCACATCGCCGCTCTGGTTGAGCTTAGTTTTGGCAGCGGGGTTCACGCCTGCGCAGAAGGGGTTGACATAGTAGAAGCCCTCACCCTTCAGGGTGCCCACATACTTGCCGAACAGGGTGAGCACCAGGGCCTCCTGGGGCTTGAGCACCTTCAGCCCGCACAGGAAGATCCATCCCAGGGCCAGCCAGGCGGCACACACGACGATAACAGCGATGGCCAGCGGGTCCGGCCCGCCAAACCAGGCGGCTTCTGCAGCCTCCTCCCGGATGGCGCCCCACACAACACCCACTACCGCCACAACATACAGCGCCAGGATCAGCAGCAGCATGGCCATTCCGTTTTTATGACCTTTTATGATCTTCTCTTCCATGAGAGCACCTCCGCTCTTTTTTGATATCAAAATAATATCACTTTAATATTTCTCTGTCAAGAAAAAAAGAGGGACGCAAAGCGTCCCTCTTTTCAAAAGCATTAGTCATCCCGCTCCCGCTCGCTTTTCAGCACCGAGCCGGTAAGGGCGTCAATCTCATACTCATAGTCATAGCCGCCGGCT
The DNA here is from genome assembly GCA_944385575.1 of uncultured Flavonifractor sp. Lineage (GTDB taxonomy): Bacteria > Bacillota > Clostridia > Oscillospirales > Oscillospiraceae > Flavonifractor. The sequence goes on from CALWXT010000118.1 coordinate 2,583, forward strand.
TTGAACTCCACCTTGTAGTGGGGCTGGCCCTCGTCCAGCTCGTCCTCTACTTCCAGCTCATACACCTGGGACTGAGACACACCCGCGCTGGTCAGGGCAATGTCACGGGCAGCTTCCCGGCCGATGGCGCCGGACTGGCCGCCGCCCTGATTCCCTGTCTGGGTGCCGCTCTGTCCACCGGAGGGCTCGCTCCATTCCGCCCCCTCCTTTTCCACCTTCAGGATCTCGCCGGTGGAGGCGTCCACATCATACTCATACTCCACACCGTTGGCGAAGAACTCCATCTCATACACCATACGGCCGTCCTCGTAGTCATAGTCGGCCTCTTTCCAGGTCACGGCGGAAGCATCCAGACCGGCATGGGTCAGCGCCGCGCTCTGTGCGGCTTCCAGACCGATATAGCCGCTCTGGCTGGCCGTACCGGTGGAGGTAATGGTACCCTGATCCGCCACCGTCTCACCCGCCTGGCTGGGCTGGTCCTGCACGGTGGTAGAATTGACCAGCAGGTTGAGCTCATTGATGGACAGGCCGGCCAGAGATTCAAAGGTCAGATGGGTACTGCTGTCCACCAGGCTCTGGATCAGAGCCGCCTTGCCCATGGAAATGCCGTACTCCTCCGCCTTTTGGCGCAGGGCGTCGTCACTGGAAAAGCTCTGGGACAAAATGGCCCCGTGGACCGACGCGGACTCCAGCACCTGGGAGATCTCGCCGGTCAGCTTTTCCTCCAGGGCCGCCCCCCGGGCGGCGTCGCTGTCCTCCACCGACACCAGCACCGAATTGGCCAGCTCATCCACATAACCGTGCTTGAGCAGAGAACCCACAATGGCGTTGACTGCCACATTCAGGTCGGTCCCCGTCAGGTCCATGCCGTCCAAAATGTTCCCGGCGTCGTCATTGATGGGCTGGGCGGAGAGGACCTTCTCCGCCTCGTTCACCTCCAGCAGTACGCTGGGGTTCACATCCAGAGAGACCAGGGAGGCCACTGCCGATGCCTTCTGGTACCGCGTGCCCATCACGCCCCCGGCAATCACCAGCAGCAGACAGGCCGCCGCCAGCCAGGGCGCCGCCCGGCGCATGGGCTGCTTCCGCCTGGGCATGGGAACCACATCCCCACTGTGCTGGGAGCCGCAGCGGGCCCGGACAGCCTCCAGATCATTGGGCGCGGCATGCTCCAGCGCCGTAAGCAGACGTTTTTCCACGTCCCGCTCGTTCATATATGTTCCCCCCCTTCCAGCGTATTCTTTAACTTCTGCAAAGCCCGGCGGTACTTGGACAGCACCGTGGCCAGCGGTATCTCCAGCAGCTGGGCGATCTCCCGGTGCTTCCACCCGGTCACCGCGTGGAGGATCACTACCCGCCGCTCCTCGTCGGACAGGCCATCCAGGGCCGCCTGGAGCACCTGCCGGTCCTCCGACGTCACCAGCGGGTTGTCCGCAGCCAGCCGGTCCCACTCCTCCGGCTCCATGTCCTGGGTCTTTCCCCGCTCCCGCAGCTTCATCAGCGACAGGTTGCGTGCTACCGCCAGGATCCAGGCCAGAGGTGTGCCTTGAGGCCGGTAGCGTGGGGCATTCTCCCAGATGCGCACAAAGGTGTCCTGGGTCACATCCTCCGCGTCATGGGCATGCTTTAGGTAGGACAGCGCCAAACCATAGACGGCGGCTCTGGCCCTGTGATACAGTTCTCCCAGGGCATCCTGATCGCCCTGGGCCAATTTGAGCAGCAGAGGCTCCAGCAGCTCCGGTGCGGTAAGGCCCCGGCTCTCCTCCGCCATCGTCTCCAATAAGATCAGCATAGTCCCGCTCTCCATTCCTCTGCGTCTGTATAATGCACGAAAAGCGCGTTTTATTGCACCGCACTTTCTTTTTTATTATAGCTTTCTCCTTCTCTGCCGTAAAGCCCCATCCACGTTCTTCCAGACATGCCGCCGCATAAAACCGGGACAGCCATGCATATCCTATTCCCGGGTGATGGCACATGAAAACAAACACATGGAAAACCTATGCACTCTGGATTCTCGGCACGGAAGCCGTGGGCGGCCTCTCCGGCTGGCTGACCCGGAAGGGCGCAGACCTCTATGCCCGCTCCGTCTCTAAGCCGCCCCTCTCCCCGCCCAGCATCGTTTTCCTCATCGTATGGAGCGGCCTGTTCGCCCTGATGGGCATTGGCGCAGCCCGGGTCTGGCAGGCGCCGCCGTCAGCCGACCGCACCCGCGGCCTGACCCTGTTCTCGGTCCAGCTGGCCTTCAACTTCTTCTGGAGCATCATCTTCTTCAACGCCCAGGCCTTTGGGCTGGCCCTGATCTGGCTGGCCGTACTGTGGGTCCTGATCCTGTGGATGATCCTGGCCTTCCGTAAAGTGGACAAATGGGCGGCTTTGCTGCAAATACCCTATCTTCTGTGGGTCAGCTTTGCTGCTTACCTCAACTTTGGCGTCTGGGCACTAAATTAGAAAAAGCGGGACCCACCACGGGTCCCGCTTTTCAGATCAGGATATTGCGCTTCTTGGCCTCATACCGCAGCTCATCCCGGAATTTCGGATGAGCAATGGCGATCAGGTTTTCCGTCCGCTCCCGCAGCGTGCGGCCCCGCAGGCGGGCGATGCCGTACTCCGTTACGATGTTATCCACATCGTTCTTGCCGGTAGTCACAATGGCTCCCGGCGTCAGGATGGGCACAATTCGGCTCACCGTGCCGCCCTTGGCGGTGGAGGGGAAGGCAATGAAGCTCTGACCGCCGGGAGAGAGCACCGCGCCCCGCACATAGTCCACCTGTCCGCCGGTACCAGACACCACATAGGTACCGATGGATTCGGCGCATACCTGGCCGAAAAAGTCCACTTCCAGTGCGGCGTTTACCGAGACAAAATCCGGGTGCCGGGCAATCACGGCGGGGTCGTTCACATACTCCACCGGCAGCAGTTCTATGGCCCGATTGTGGTCGATATAATCATAGATCCGCTTGGAACCAAACCCGAAGGTGGCCACAGAGCGTCCGCGGTGGATGGGTTTTCTGCTGTTGTCCACCGCTCCGCACTGGATCAGTTCCACCATGCTGTCGGTGAACATTTCGGTGTGGATGCCCAGATTCCGCTTTTCCCGCAGAGCCATGCCCACCGCGTCCGGGATCGCCCCGATCCCCAGCTGAAGGGTAGATCCATCCCGCACCTCGTCAGCAATCAGCCCGCCGATCTTCAGGCTTACCTCGTCCAGCGGCGCCGGGCTCAGTTCCACCAGAGGCATATCATGCTCACACAGCGCCGTGACCTGAGAAATGTGGATGACCGGAGCGCTAAGGGAATAAGGGATGTGCTCATTCACTTCCAAAATCAGCTTGTCCGCCTTGTCAATCAGCGTCTGGCTGACAGAGGCAGTCATACCCAGGCTGAAATAGCCGTTTCTATCCATGGGCGATACCGCGGCGCAGAATACGTCCACCGTTCTGTTCTCCCGGATGATCCGCGGAAAATCCCGATAATATCCCGGCAGGACATCACACCGCCCCCCGTTGACCCCCTGCCGGGCGCCTGTGCCGCAAAACAGAGAGACCGGGTGCAGCCCGGCTGGCGGGTCCGGCTGGTAGCATTCCAGGGGATAGATGTCCAGCAGGGAGCTCAACGTCACATCGGACACCTCACCCCGCCGCGCCCGCGCTTCAAGCGCATCCAAAATCGCTTTGGGCTGGGAGAGCGCAATATCTGAAAATATGCACGCCCCATTTTCAATCTGTGCCGCCGCCCCCTCAGGCGTGGTCAGCTTTTCCTCATACTGCGCACGATAATCGTTCATTCCATTCACCATTCGCCATACCATAAGTATTCCCGCGGCTTTTTTATCGTGCCGCAGACTTTTTTACTATAGCATACCGGCTGTCAGATTTCCAGATACAGCAATATAAAATAATTTTCTTCTTCTCATTGACAAGTCCAGGGAAGTGTTGTATAATTTCTTTTGCATTTGGCCGGAGCCCGGACGTGGAGAGATGTCCGAGTGGTTGAAGGAACCGGTCTTGAAAACCGGCGATGTGCAAGCATCCGTGGGTTCGAATCCCACTCTCTCCGCCATTTTAATATTTTGCTGATTCGGCGGCATGTTGTGTATGCAGAAGTACCCAAGTGGCCGAAGGGGCTCCCCTGCTAAGGGAGTAGGGCGGGAAACCGTCGCGAGGGTTCAAATCCCTCCTTCTGCGCCAAACAGGAGTAAGCGTTTATAACGCTTACTCCTGTTTTTTATTTTCTATGTCCGGCTCTCCATGGCTGTCTCCAGCTTTTGGAGGGCCTTTTTTTCTATGCGGGATACATAACTGCGTGAGATGCCGCAGCGGGTCGCGATTTCCCGCTGGGTCATGGGCGCCGCCCCATTGAGTCCGTA
>CALWXT010000119.1 GCA_944385575.1 uncultured Flavonifractor sp.
TGCACGTGGCTGGCCATGGCGTTGAGCAGCTTGCTGACCTGGGGGCTGCGGGCGCAGGTGGCGCACACGCAGACCATAATGCCCATCTGGAAGGCCAGAGTGAACTGGCTGCTCAGGCCGCCCCACCAGGCCTGGAGCAGCTCCACGGGTCCCTTGCCGATAATTAGGGACAGGACGAACACGACGATCATCAGAATGACGCAGAATACGAAAGAATCAGGGATGATTTTCTCGGCTGCGAAGTTGAACTTCTTGCTGATGCGCCACAGGGGCGTGCCTTTCATCACCTTGGCTTGAGGCTGTTGGGACATGGGATCGCTTCCTTTCTCTCAAACTTCTCTCATCTATATGCCCTCGTTCCGGCGGAACGGTAAGCGCGGGGGAAGATTATTTGCCGTAGAGCATGCGGATGAGGTACTCGTTCAGATCGGCGTTGGACTTGGCCACCTGCTCGGGCGTCCACTTCTGGAAGCCCTCGCCGGTCTTGAAGCCGATCTTGCCCTCATCGCGCAGCTGCTTGAGCAGGGGGGAGGGCTCGTGGGAGTCCTCCAGATCCTGAAGGATGTAATCGTGGATGTTGTAGGTCAGGTCGGTGCCCACCATGTCGGCGTTCTCCATGGGGCCCAGCTGGGGCAGACGGAGACCGAAGGAGTACTTCACGGCCTCGTCCACGGTGGCGGCGTCGGCGATGCCGTGCTCCACGATGGAGATGGCCTCACGCCACAGGGCGTGCTGCATACGGTTGGAGATAAAGCCGGGCACGTCCTTCTTGCACAGCACGGGCTTCTTGCCCACGGAGCGCAGGACTTCCATGACGGTCTGGGCGGTCTCCTCAGAGGAGGCGTCGGACTTGACCACCTCCACCAGGGGGATCAGGTGGCCGGGGTTCCAGAAGTGGGTGCCCACGAAGCGCTCACGGTGCTTCAGGTCGCGGCTGATCTCGCTGGGGCTCATGACGGAGGAGTTGGTGCAGAAGATGGTGTCCTCGGCGCAGCGGGCCTCCAGCTTGGCGAAGGTCTCGCGCTTGATGTTCATGTCCTCGAACACGGCCTCAATGACGAGGTCGGCGTTCTTGACCAGGTCGCTGTCAATGTCGTTGGTGAAGTGAATGCGGGAGAGCCGGTCGGTCACGTCCGCCTCGGTCATCACGCCCTTGTCCACCAGCTGCTTGGTGCTGGTACGGATGCCGGCCTCCACATCGGTGGGGTAGAGGTCATACATGCCGATCTGATAGTCGGGGTTGGAGGCAAACACGAAACCGATGTTTTTGCCCATCATACCCGCGCCGCAGATCAGGATGTTCTTGATATTCTGAGTGGTCTTCATTGCGCTGTGCCTCCCCTTATTTCTTCAGGCTGAGGATCTCGCGGGCCTCGTCGGGGGTGGCGACCTTCTTGCCGTACTCCTCGATCACGCGGCGGGCGCGCTCCACGAACTGAACGTTGCTCTCAGCCAGCACGCCCTTGGAGTACATGACATTGTCCTCCATGCCCACGCGGATGTGGCCGCCCAGGGCAACGGCGCCGTAGAGCATCTCCATGGCGGAGTGGCCCACGCCGAAGCAGCTCCAGGTGGAGCCGGGGCACAGGGACTCCATGGTCTCCTTCATGAAGATCAGGTTCTTCATGGTGCCGGGGATGCCGTTGGCGCAGCCCATGCAGAACTGGAAGTGGAGGGGAGCCTTCAGCACGCCCTTCTTCAGGTAGTAGGCGGCGTTGGCGATCATGCCGGGATCAAAGGCCTCGATCTCAGGCTTGACGCCCCAGGCCTGCATGTTCTGGCCCAGCTCCTCCAGGAACTTGGGGGGATTGAGGAACAGGGAGGTGTGCAGCCAGTTCATGGAGCCGCAGTCGTAGGAGCCCATCTCGGGGTGCAGCTCTTTCAGGTGGATCTGGCGGGTCTCCTCAGTGGCGTTCAGGTCGCCGGAGGTAGTCATGTTCAGGATGATGTCGCAGTCGGGGTGGTTGGTGCGCAGCAGCTCCACGGTCCTGGCAAAGCGGTTCTTGTCCATGGTGCCCTTGCCCTCATCGTCCCGCATGTGCAGGTGAGCCACGGCAGCGCCGGCCTTCCAGCAGGCATAGACGTCTTCCGCGATCTCGGCGGGGGTCATGGGCACGTTGGGGTTGTTGGCCTTGGTGGGCCAGGCGCCGGTGGTCGCCACGGTAATGATGGTTTTATCCATGATTCAAACACATCTCCTTTTCATGCATGGAGCGGACGTTGGCAGCGTGCCGTTCCTGCTTCTGTTCGCCCTTTCTAATTGCAACCAGCGTGCCAAAATGGGAATCGCCTCGTAAAAAAGCTGGAAACCATTGGGCGGTAAAGGAAATGCTGTATGGAAGGGAGGAGAGGCAAAAAAATTTACCGGTGAAAAAAATCACCGGTAAATTTTAGAAAAAAGAGGGCGAGAATGGAAGAGCTGAACGGCCTTACATGGTAAAAACCCTGTAAAATCAAGCGGAACAACAGATGGTGAAAAAAATCACCGCATATGGTGATAAAATTCACCGTTCTGACGGCTCGGCGGGCTCGGGGTGGAGCCGCTGGTATTTTTTAACCAGGGTGGAGTGATCCACCCCCAGCGCCTTGGCGGCTTTGCGGAGGGAACCCTCCCGCTCGATGGCTCGGAGGATGATCTCCCGCTCGAACTCGGCCACCTGTTCCCGGAGGGTACCGGTGGTACGGGAAGACAGGTGAGAGTTGCCGCCGTCGGGGTTGAGGGCGGCGTAGACCACATCCCGGGTAATGATACCGCTGGGATTGGTGACCACGATGCGTTCCAGCAGGTTTTCCAGCTCCCGGATGTTGCCCGGCCAGCGGTAACTCTGGAGCAGGTCCAGACCGGCGGCGCTGATGTGAGTGTCCTTGCCGTATTTTTTGCTGAAATCCTCGCAGAAGCGGTCTACCAGGTAGGGAATGTCCTCCTTTCGCTCCCGCAGAGGCTTGAGCTCGATGGGGACCACGTTGAGCCGGTAGTACAGATCCTCCCGGAAGCGGCCCTGGCGGGCCTCCTCCTGCAGGTCCAGGTTGGTGGAGGCGATGACCCGCAGGTCCAGCTTGATGTTCCTGCTTCCGCCGATGCGCATGATTTCGCGCTGCTGCAGGACCCGCAGCAGCTTGGCCTGGAGGGGAAGGGGCATATCGCCGATCTCGTCCAGCAGGATGACGCCGCTGTTGGCCAGCTCAAACATGCCGGCTTTTCCGGAGCGGCGGGCGCCGGTAAAGGCCCCTTCCTCGTAGCCAAACAGCTCCGATTCCAGCAGCTCGGCGGGGATGGCGGCGCAGTTGACCTTGATAAAGGGCTTGCCCTTTCGGGAGCTGTTCTGGTAGATCTCGTTGGCGATCAGCTCCTTGCCGGTGCCCGACTCACCGGTGATGAGTACCGTGACGTCGGTGGGGGCCACGGTGTGGATGAGTTCCACCACGCTGCGCATAGACTGGCTGCGGTAGTACATCTGCTTGACGCCGGCCTGCTGCTGGCGCAGATATGCCAGCTCCTCGTCCGCCTTCCGCCGCTCCTCCGTCAGGGTGTGCAGCTGCTGCTCCAGCCGCTTGAGTTCAGGAAAGTCCCGGGTGTTGGTCACCACCATTTTGATATTTCCATCCCCGTCGAATACCGGGGTGCCGGTGACCAGTACCTCTTTATTCAGCGGAAAGATGGTGGCCACGGAGTTGATGCGGGTGCGCTTGGCCAGCACGGTGTCGGTGACGGAGCCCTTGTAGAGCTTGCCCTCCTTCTCCACGTCGCAGACCCTGCGGCCCAGCAGATCCTCCGGGCGGATGCCGGTGGTGCGGGTATAGGCCTGGTTGATAAACAGGATCTTGCCCGTGCCGTCGGTGACATGGATGCCGTCGTACAGGTTTTCGCAGATCTCGCGGAAGTCGGCCTGAGTGAGCTCGGCCTGACAGGGATCGGCGCTGCGGGTGTCATCCATGAGTGAAGCCCCCTTATTCTACAGAATCTGTGGAAAACATTATAGCATGGATGGGGAAAGACAACAAAAGTTTTTTGAAAGACCCGCGGCGGGGGTAAGGTTGCTTGACGTTGGAGTGTGGGCGTGAGATAATTTAAGATAAGTTATTTTTGGGAGGTCTTGTCATATGACTGAGCGGTTGGTCCGGCGCTTTATCCCGGACTGGGAGAACGTGGGGGACCCTGCGGTCCGGGAGCGGTACGGTCTGCTGTCGGGCGCGGTGGGTATTTTCCTCAACCTGCTGCTGTCGGCGGGAAAGATGCTGGCGGGTTTGCTGACCGGCTCCATCGCCGTGACGGCCGACGCCTTCAACAACCTGTCCGATGCGGGCTCCTCGGTGGTCACCCTGGTGGGCTTCAAGCTGGCCGGGCAGAAGGCGGATGACGGTCATCCCTTCGGCCACGGGCGGATCGAGTACCTGGCGGGCCTGCTGGTGTCCCTGCTCATCCTGATGGTGGGTGTGGAGCTGGGTAAGAGCTCCATTGAAAAGATCTTTCATCCCGAGGCAGTGGATTTTTCCATGCTGTCGGTCATCATTCTGGCGGCCTCCATCCTGGTGAAGCTGTGGATGTGCCTGTTCAACCGGAAGCTGGGGCGGCGCATTGGCTCGGCGGCTATGGAGGCCACCGCCACCGACTCCCTGTCCGACGTGGTGGCCACCTCCGCGGTGCTGGCAGGTACCCTGGTGGGCGGGCTCACCGGTGTGAGCATTGACGGCTGGATCGGCGCGGTGGTGGCTGTATTCATTCTGCGGGCCGGCTGGGGCGCGGCCAAGGACACCATCGACCCCCTGCTGGGCACAGCGCCCGACCCTGCCCTTGTAAAGGGCATCCAGGAGCTGGTGATGAGCCACAAGCAGGTAGTGGGAATGCATGACCTGGTGATCCACGACTACGGTCCCGGCCGGCGGATGTGCTCCTTCCATGCCGAGGTACCCCAGAACGCCGACATCATGGAGGCCCATGACGCCATTGACCATATCGAGCGGGAGATCATGGAGAAGTACGGGGTGGAGACCACCGCCCACATGGACCCCATCGCCACCGAGGACGAGGAGGTCAACCGCCTGCGGGAGCAGGTGCGGGAGCTGGTGAAGGAAGTGGACGGGGAAATGACCATCCACGACTTCCGGGTGACAAAGGGACCCTTCCACACCAACCTGATTTTTGATGTGCTGGTCCCCCACCGGTGCAAACTGACCGATGAGGAGATCGTCCGGCAGATCACGGAGCGGATACAGAAACTGGACCCGGCCTATTACGCCGTGCTTCAGCTGGACCGGGCTTACGTATAGGCGTACATTTACAAAATATTCACCCTAAATGGACAGGGTTGGATTATAATAAATTGAATTGTGTTCTGCATATAAGCAGGAAAAGGACGGTGTGTTATGGCCAAGAAAGTCCTCATTGTGGAAGATGAGTCCAATATCGCGGAACTGCTCCACCTGTATCTGGAGAAAGAGGGATTTGAGACGGCAGTGGCCGGCGACGGCGGAAAGGGCGTGGAGTTGTTCCGTTCCTTTCATCCGGACCTGGTGCTGCTGGACATCATGCTGCCCGTCATGGACGGCTGGTCGGTGCTGAAGAAGATCCGGGAAAACGACAAGACCCCCGTCATCATGCTGACCGCCAAGGGCGAGACCCAGGACAAGGTGGCCGGCCTGGAAGGCGGCGCCGACGACTATATCGTCAAGCCCTTTGAAATGAAGGAGGTGCTGGCCCGCATCCACGCGGTGCTGCGCCGCTTCGGCGGAGACGAGAACGGGGGCGGCGAGAAGAAGCTGTCCTTTGACAAGCTGGTCATCAATCTGGATTCCTATGAGCTGCTGGTGGACGGCAAGCGGATCGACACGCCCCCCAAGGAGCTGGAGCTGCTCTACCACCTGGCCGCCTCCCCCAACCGGGTATTCACCCGCAACCAGCTGCTGGATGAGGTGTGGGGCTTTGACTATTTCGGCGACTCCCGGACAGTGGACGTCCACATCAAGCGCCTGCGGGAGAAGCTGGAGGGCGTCTCCGCCCAGTGGTCGTTGAAGACCGTGTGGGGCGTGGGCTATAAGTTTGAGGTTGTGAACGGCGGATGAGGAGCCTGTATAAGCGGCAGTTTGCCCTGACGGCGGGGATGATCCTCATCTCCTTTGCCCTGCTGGGCACCGCCTTTTTCACCCTGTCCTATCAGTACACCATCCGTCAGACCCGGGACGCCATGGAGCGCAACGCCAATTATGTGGCCAACTTTACCTCCAAGTCCCGCTCCCTGGGGGTGGGTGTGGAGGACGATGTCTACATCGCCATGATCGCCACCATCGCCCAGATCTCCGACGCAGTGGTGCTGATCACCGAAGCCGACGGGGAGATGGTAGTCTCCACCGACGGGATCACGGTAAAGGGTTATCAGGAGCTGGCTGGCAGCTATCTGCCCCGGTCGGTGTCCGATCAGGTGGCCCAGACCGGCAGTTATACCGGTATGAGCGATCTGGGGGGCTTCTTTGCGGAAAAACGCTATGTGGCGGGTACGCCCATCACGGTCAAGACGGTGGATCTGACCAGCGGCCAGACCAAGCAGAACCTGGTGGGTGTGGCCTATGTGGCGGCAGAGGCATCCAGCCTGACCGAGCTGTGGCGGGCCTTCACATCCATCTTTATCTTTACCGCCATCGTGGTGCTGTGCATCGCCTTCCTTACCAGCTCTGTGACCTCTCTGAAGCAGACCAAGCCTCTGAAAGAGATCGCTGAGACCGCCCGGAAATTCGGCCACGGCGAGTATGATGTGCGGGTCAGGGGCTATGAGGACCGGAAGGACGAGGTGGGCGAGCTGGCAGAGGCTTTCAATGCCATGGCCGACTCCATCGCCAAGAGTGAGGAGCGGCGCTCGGAATTCGTGGCCAATATCTCCCATGAGCTCAAGACGCCCATGACCACCATCGC
>CALWXT010000120.1 GCA_944385575.1 uncultured Flavonifractor sp.
CTGCCTTCCGCCCTGGACAAGAGCGTGGCAGACACCGTGGCAAAGGCGGTAGCCGACACCGCCCGGGAGCAGGGGATTGCCCGGGTCTGAGCACCCGGCTGCATTGACACAACTCCATTTAAACCGTATAGTAATCATGTTACGAACCTGAACGCGCTGGGAAAATGGAGGTACCCTATGCTGAAAGAATTGTCATATGTGCTGGCGGTGGCGGAAAAGGGAAATGTGTCCCGAGCGGCGGAGGCGCTTTTTATATCGCAGCCCTCCCTGAGCCGGTACATAAAAGATCTGGAAAATCGCTTGGGCGTGCAATTGTTTCAGCGGATCAACAATCGTTTTGTCCTCACCTATGCCGGTGAGAAGTATGTGGAAACGGCAAAAAAGATCACCGATTTATATAACACACTGGAAAAAGACCTCTCAGATATTCACGAGGAGCTGTACGGGCGTCTGAAGATCGGCTGCGCAATGCTCCGCATGTCTTACAATATGCCCACCATATTGAAGGCCTTTGTCAACAAATACCCCAATGTGGAGCTGCAGCTGTACGAAAACTACACCACAAAGGGTCTGGAGGACATGCTGCTCCGGGGGGAGCTGGATCTGGCTATCATCAACCCGCGCAACGTCCCCCATCTGAAATACATTCCCTTTTTCGAGGAGGAGCTGCTGGTGGCTGTGCCTCAGTCCCAGTCCCTCACCTTTAAGGGGATCGAGCGTCCGGAGTGCAAATATCCCTGGATCGACATTCGGCAGCTGCACAATCAGCCGTATATCGCGCTCAACGGCGAGCAGTCCATTGCCATCCGGACCCGGGAGATCTTTGAGGAAAACCATGTGGTGCCCGCCACCATCCTGCGGGTCAAAAGTGTGGAGTCGGTATTCCGGCTGGCCGAAGTGGGGCTTGGGTGCGCGGTGATCCCGGAAAGCGTCATCAAGATCCCCAGCGTTCCTCAGCCGCCGCTGTTTTTCTCCTTCGGCTCGCCGGTAGTCAACTGGACACTGGCCATCGCCTACCGGGAAGACACTGTGTTTTCCAATACGGCAGTGGAATTTATCAATCTGGTCTCCAAAACCCCTGGCCTCCAGCAAAACGGAGCGGGGCAATGAAAATACGGCGGCGGGAACCTTTTCCAGGTTCCCGCCGCCGCATTTTTATACACTTAAATTTCTTCCACAGCGCGGAGCAGGCGGCGCATGGCCTCCTCCACATTGCACCGCTGGGTAGCGATGTTCATACGCATGAATCCTTCGCCCTCGGGGCCGAAGGTCAGGCCGTCATTGAGCAGCAGCTTGGCTTTCTGCTCAAAGAACGCCTTCAGCTGGCTCTGGGTCATGTTCAGGCCCCGGCAGTCCAGCCACAGCAGATAGGTGCCTTCCGGGCGGACTATTTTGATCTTATCTGTCTTCTCCAGGGCGGCACATACGATATCCAGGTTGCCCTCCAGATATTCCATCATCTGGTCGGCGTAATAGGCGCCGTGACGGTAGGCCGCGATGGTAGCCACGGTACCGCACAGGTTCTCACCAATGCCCTTATTATCCAGCACCGCCTCATGCACCGCCGCCTTGATCTGGGGGTTCAGGGCCACAAAGGCCGCTGTCCGGAAGCCGGCTGTATTGAAGGTCTTGCTGGGATTGACGAAGGTGACGCTGTTCTCCGCCAATTCCTTGGAGATGCTCCCGAAGGGGATATGCGTGTGCCCACGATAAGTCAGGTCCCCATGGATCTCATCCGACAGGACGAAGACGTGGTGGCGCAGACACAGCTCGCCGATCTTCTCCAGCTCCTCCCGGGTGAAGACCCGGCCGGTGGGGTTCTGGGGGTTGCACAGGATAAACAGCTTGGTGCGTACGTCGGACAGCTTCTGCTCCAGGTCCTCAAAGTCGATCTGATACTGCCCGTTCTTCACCTTCAGCTCATTGCGCAGCAGGATGCGGCCATTGTGGCTGGCCATGTCGCGGAAGGGCGGATAGCAGGGAGTGTGGATGACCACCTGATCGCCGGGATGGCTCAGCGCCCGGACGGCGCAGATGACGCCGGGGATGACGCCGGGGACGAACTCTACCGCGCTCTCCGGGATATCCCAGTGGAAGCGGGTCTTCTCCCAGTAGGCCACCGCTGCCCGAAACTCCTTGCTGACTACGGGATAACCATACACCCCGTCGCTCATCCGCTGCATCAGGGCGTCAATCACAGGCTGCGGCGCCTTGAAATCCGTGTCGGCGATCCACATGGGCAGCATGTCGGGGCCGCATACGGCCGCGTCATATTTCTTGCAGTCACTCCCGCGCCGGAGCACGGGCTCGTCAAAATTATGTATCTGTTCCATCATCAATCTGCACGGGGCGCGAACGGCTGCTTCGCCGCCCGCGCCCCGGTGCTCAGGCCCCCTTATCGGAAAATAGTTTTATTGCCACGTTTTCCATTCGGTTCCCACAAAGGCAATGCGGTCGCCGGTGCTCACCACCGGGTTTTCCCGGGTCCCGATGATGTAGCAGTCTGCGGGTGCGGGATAGCTGCCGATCTCATCCCCGTAGTAGTGGATGTCCAGCAGGCTCTCCCCTGCCTTCACCTCATCTCCAGGCGCTACATTCATGGTGATAAAGCCGCCTTCATTGCTGCGCAGGAAGCGCCGCTTGGTAATGAGCACCTGCCGCTGGGGCTTCTGCACCTCTCCTTCCAGCATACCCAGGGTTATCATCACGTTGCGGATGCCGGTCTTGCCGGCCTCCACATAACGCCGCTCGATTTTGCCGCCCTGGCCCATCTCGCCCATAAAGGCAGGGATGCCGTCCTTCAGGCAGGTGATATCCAGCGCGCCGCTGGTAACGCCGGGCAGCTCGTTGGTTGACCCGCACAGATTCACCAGGCAGTTGGTCACCACACCGAAGGAGCGCTGCATCCGCTCGGCCACCTGGTTGACCTCTTCCGACACGCCGGGCACCAGCTTGCGCACCGAATAGGGCTCGGCCTTATAGGGCGTAGCCATGGTGTGGAAGCTGATCAGGGCGTTGGCGGTGCGCTTGATCTCCCGATAAATAAGCGCCGCGATCCGCTGGGTCAGCATGCCGCTGTCATCTCCGGGGAACGCAGTGTCCATGTCCATGCTGTCCACCGCGGAGATCTTGTTCCGGCACTCAAAAGCCATGGGATTGCAGATGGGGGTAACCACCAGATTGCCCGCCAGCTGGGACAGGTCCAGTTCCCGGGAGAGCTCCCATGCGGCATAGGAGCCGTTGAGCTCATCGCCGTGCACCGTGCCGTTGATCCACAGGGTAGGGCCTTCCTTCTCGCCGGCCAGAGCGATAACGGGCAGCTGGATCACGGCCTTGTGGGCCAGCTCCCCGGCGGGAACGGTAAAGTACGCCCGCTGTCCCGCCTGTACCACATGATCAAATACTGTTACCATGCTGATCTCTCCCAAATATTACTCCATAATGCCGATTTCCTGATAGTACTTGGCAGCGCCGGGATGGATGTCGATGAGGGCACCTTCGATGGCGTTCTCGGTGTTAAACTCCACGGCCTGGGGATAGATGTCCGCCAGATCATCCTGATGCTCGATGATGCACTTGACCACGTTGTAGACGATCTCATCGTCCACGTCGGCAGCGCACACCAGGTTGTTTCTGGTGGCGATGGAGACCACGTCCTCATCCACACCGGTGTAGACGCCGGCAGGGATGGTGTAGGCGTAGAAGTAGGGATACTCGCTGGTAATCTTGTCAATGTGCTCCTGATCCACGGAGAGCAGCTTGATGCCCTTGGTGGCCGCCAGGTCGGCGATGGGGGAGCTGGTGTAGGGAGTGATATGTACGCCGAAGTCAGCGTTGCCGTCGTTCACCGCGTCACAGATATCCTGGAGCGCGGTCTCGGTGATGGTCACATCGTCGGTGGTCAGGCCATAGGCCTCCAGCAGGATGGGCATATAGTACTGAGCCATGGCGCCCTTGCTCACCGCCAGCTTCTTGCCCTTCAGGTCGGCAATGGAGTTGATGTCGGAATCTTCCGCCACAAACATGTGGATGACCGTGGTGTAGCCGCCCATTACATGGCGGATATCCACCGGGCTGCCCTCAAATTCCCGCTCACCCTTGAAGGCGGCTTCCTCTACGTCACTCATGGCCACGCCGAACTGGACTGTTCCGTTCTGGATCATGCGGATATTCTCCTGGGAACCGGTGGAGATCTCGGTGTTGCACAGATAGTTGGGGTGGTCCTGGGTAATCAGGTTGCCGATGCCGGCAAAGGTGGTGTAGTTGGCGCTGGAGCTGGGGCCGCCGCCGAAGCGGATGGTCACGGTGCCGCCGTCGCCGGTGTTGGAGGACTGTTCATTGCCGCCGGCATTGACCGGCTGATTGGAGCATCCGGCAAAAGAAACCGCCATTACAACCGCCAAGCCGATACCTATTAACCGTGCCAATGTGTTTCTTTTCATGATCCTTACTCCTTTTCTTTTTATTTTTACGCTTTCTGCAACATTCCGCGTTTATCCTCAAAGAATTTCAGGAAGAACATGCCTACCAGCACCGCCAGACCGATCAGGTCTGTGATAGTGCCGGGTACGATCAGCAGCAGGGCGGAGACGAACAGGATCAGCCGCTCAAACTGGTTGATCGACCACTTGAACACGAACTTTTCCAGTGCCGCCGACAGGCTGTAAATACCCAGCAGCGCGGTAATCAGAGACTGGATGATTTCCAGCGGTCCACCCTGCATTAGCAGGACCGGGTTGTAGACAAACATAAAGGGCAGGATGAAGCCGGACAGAGAGAGCTTAAAGGCAAAGAAGCCCGTCTTGGTGGGGTTGCTCCTGGCCACGCCTGCCGCCGCATAGGCTGCCAGCGCCACAGGAGGCGTCACGTTGGAAATGATACCGAAGTAGAAGATAAACAGATGGGCCGCCAGAGGAAGCACATTCATTTCCTTCAGAGCAGGCACCACCAGCAGAGCCAGCATCAGATAGGCCGCCGTGGTAGGCACGCCCATGCCCAGGATCAGGGAGACCACCATGGTCAGGATGAGCAGCAGCCACAGGTGACCGCCGGCCACTTCGATGAGCACCGCAGACATCCGGATGCCCAGGCCGGAGCCCATAACCACGCCGATGATGATGCCCACTACGCCGCAGGCAATGGCCACCGGCTTGGCCCCTTCCACAGAGGCTCTGACGATTTTCTTCAGCTTGGTGAGGTTGATGCGGTTCTTGGAAGAAAAGAGAGTGCAGATGATCGTAACGATAATGGAGGTGATGCCTGCCTTGGTAACGGTCATCTTCAGCACGCTCATGGCCAGGATGAGGTAAATCAGGGGCAGAATCAGGTAGACGTTTTTGGCCAGTTCCTTCCAGGTGGGAAGCTCCTCCTCCGGCACACCCTTGATGTTGTGCTTTCTGGCATAGAGGTCCACCGTCATCAGAATCGCCACATAGAACAGCACCGCCGGGATCAGAGCTGCCACAACCAGGTCAAAGTAAGGGATGCCCAGGTATTCAGCGATCAGGAAGGCTGTAGCGCCCATAACGGGAGGCATGATCTGTCCGCCGGTGGAGGCGGAAGCCTCAACTGCGGCGGCGTAGTCATCCTCAAAGCCGCACTTCTTCATCATGGGAATGGTAAAGGTGCCGGTGCCAATGACGTTGGCGATGGCGCTGCCGCTGATGGAGCCGAACAGGCCGCTGGCCACCACGGCGATCTTGGCGGGGCCGCCCCGGAACCGGCCGAAGGCCCGGGAGGCCAGCTTGGTGAAGTAATCACCCACGCCGGTCTCGTTAAACACGGCTCCCAAAATTACAAACAAAACGATGTAGCTGGCCGAAGCATAGATGGCAGTGCCATAAATGCCGTCGGTGCTCAGGTAGACAATGCTGGTCAGTCTGGACAGGTCCATGCCGGCATGGACCAGGAAGCCGGGCATGTAGGGGCCAAAGAAGGCGTAGGCGATGAAGCACAGCACTACGATGGACAACGAGAGACCTACCGATCTTCTGGTCGCCTCGATCAGCGCAATGATCAGCAGCACGCCGAAGATGATATCGTAGGTGTAAATGAGGCCGCTGCGCAGGTCGATGGTCTTGTCGATGGAAATGATATAAATCATGCTCCCTGCCACAGCCACAAGGAGGATCAGATCGATTACTTTGAGATACCATTTCCTGTCTTCCTTTGCCAGATAGTCAAGGAAGAAAATGATGAGAATGATTCCCAGGTGCAGTGCCTTCTGCGCAATGCCGGGCGCCGCGCCGAACATTGCCGTCCAGCAGTGAAATACGCAAAAGACAACTGCCAGCAAAAACGATAGCTTTTTGAGCATTGACGTTCCCCCTTATCTCTTTATCTGTTGCATCTTTTTGTACGTGATTGCCTTCTTTTCGGTACTTTTTCCTCCCTATACGCTAAAGTATAGTTTTGATTTTCCATTGCTTTTTGTGCACTTTTTACTCTTTTACATCCTTTCTTTTCATAAATTATAGCTATTTTATTCAACCCAGTCCAATACTATTTTCCAATCTACAGCGATAGCATTTTTCTATAGTTTTACCCAGGCGCATAAAAGCATAACGCCCCGGCCATTGCACCAATGTGCAATGACCGGGGCGTTCCGGTAGTCTGATTTACTTGTCGGCCTTGGCGGCACGGATGGCCTCGATGAGCATGGGAGTGACCTTGTACAGGTCGCCCACGATACCGTAGGAAGCCAC
>CALWXT010000121.1 GCA_944385575.1 uncultured Flavonifractor sp.
ATGCGGGACACGACACCCTTGTTGCCGTGGCGGCCGGCCATCTTGTCGCCCACGGAGATCTTACGCTTCTGGGCGATGTAGACCCGGACCACCTCGTTGACGCCGGGGGAGAGCTCGTCGCCGGCCTCACGGGTGAAGACCTTCACATCCACGATGATGCCGCTCTCGCCGTGGGGCACCTTCAGGGAGGTGTCGCGGACCTCCCGGGCCTTCTCACCGAAGATGGCGCGGAGCAGCCGCTCCTCGGCGGTGAGGTCGGTCTCGCCCTTGGGGGTGACCTTGCCCACCAGGATGTCGCCGGCACGGACCTCGGCGCCCACGCGGATGATGCCCCGCTCGTCCAGGTCCTTCAGGGCGTCCTCGCCCACGTTGGGGATGTCGCGGGTGATCTCCTCGGGGCCCAGCTTGGTGTCCCGGGTCTCGGTCTCGTACTCCTCGATGTGGATGGAGGTAAAGACGTCGTCCTTCACCATGCGCTCGTTGAGCAGGATGGCGTCCTCGTAGTTGTAGCCTTCCCAGGTCATGAAGCCCATGAGGATGTTCTTGCCCAGGGCGATCTCGCCGTTGGAGGTGGAGGGGCCATCTACGATGACCTCGCCCTTCTCCACGCGCTGGCCGGCATCCACGATGGGCCGCTGGTTGATGCAGGTGCCGTGGTTGGAGCGCAGGTACTTGGTCAGCTTGTAGTCCTCAACCCGGCCGCTGTCGTAACGGACGGAGACGGAATCGGCGGACACCTTTGAAACCACACCGTCCTCCTCAGCCAGAATGGCGATCTCGGAGTCGATACAGTTCTTGTGCTCCTGGCCGGTAGCCACGATGGGAGCCTGGGTGGTGAGCAGAGGCACGGCCTGCCGCTGCATGTTGGCGCCCATCAGGGCGCGGTTGGCGTCGTCGTTCTCCAGGAAGGGGATCTGAGCGGTAGCGATGGAGAACATCATCTTGGGGGAGACGTCGATATAGTCCACCTGATCCCGGTCCACATCGATGATCTCGTTGCGGTGACGGCAGGTAATACGGGCGTTCTTCAGGCAGCCGTTCTCGTCCAG
The DNA here is from genome assembly GCA_944385575.1 of uncultured Flavonifractor sp. Taxonomy (GTDB): domain Bacteria; phylum Bacillota; class Clostridia; order Oscillospirales; family Oscillospiraceae; genus Flavonifractor. The sequence continues at coordinate 1,050 of CALWXT010000121.1, forward strand.
AGGCTCGGTGGCCTGGGCGATGGTGAACTCGTCCTCCATGTCGGCGGTCATGTAGTCCACCTGATCGGTAACAAAGCCGGTAGCCCGGTCCACCTTGCGGTAGGGCGCTTCGATAAAGCCGTACCGGTTGATGCGGGCGTAGGAGGCCAGGTAGGAGATCAGGCCGATGTTGGGACCTTCGGGGGTCTCAATGGGGCACAGACGGCCGTAGTGGGAGTAGTGAACGTCTCGCACATCGAAGGAGGCACGGTCACGGGACAGACCGCCGGGGCCCAGAGCGGACATACGGCGCTTGTGGGTCAGCTCGGCCAGAGGGTTGGTCTGGTCCATGAACTGGCTCAGGGGGCTGCTGCCAAAGAACTCCTTGATGGCGGCGGTGACAGGACGGATGTTGATGAGGGACTGGGGCGTGACGATGTCCAGATCCTGGATGGTCATGCGCTCCCGGATGACGCGCTCCATACGGGAGAAGCCGATGCGGAACTGGTTCTGCAGCAGCTCACCCACGCAGCGCAGGCGGCGGTTGCCCAGGTGGTCGATATCGTCGGCAGTGCCCACGCCATGGGCCAGGCAGTTGAGGTAGTTGATGGAGGCCATGATGTCATCCACGATGATGTGCTTGGGGATCAGATCGTCGATGCGCTCCTTGACAGCATCCTTCAGCTCCTCGCCGGAGTAATTGGCCAGCAGCTCCTGGAGGACGGTGAAACGGACCTTCTCAGTGATGCCGCACTCAGCGGGATCAAAGTCCACGAAGTTCTTCATGTCCACCATGTTGTTGGAGAACACCTTGATCTGAGTGCCGTCCAGATCAAGGATCGCCTCGTTGACGCCCTTGTTCTCCAGCTCGTGAGCACGCTCACGGGTGAGCAGCTCGCCGGGCTCAGCCAGGATCTCGCCGGTGGAGGGGTCCACCACGGGCATAGCCAGCTTCTGGCCGTTCAGGCGGGACCAGATGGCCAGCTTCTTGTTGAACTTGTAGCGGCCCACGGCGGACAGATCGTACCGGCGGGGGTCAAAGAACAGCGCGTTGAGCAGGCTCTCGGCAGAGTCCACCGTGGGGGGCTCGCCGGGACGCAGCTTGCGGTAGATCTCCAGCAGGGCGTCCTCGTAGGTCTTGCAGGCGTCCTTCTCCAGAGTGGCCACAATGCGGGGGTCCTCGCCAAACAGCTCCAGGATCTCAGCGTCGGTCTTGGGGCCCACCGCCCGGATCAGGCAGGTGATGGGCAGCTTGCGGTTCTTGTCGATGCGGACATAGAAGATGTCAGAGAGGTCGGTCTCATACTCCAGCCAGGCGCCGCGGTAGGGAATGACGGTGGTGGCGTAGGTGACAGTGCCGGCCTTATCCTCGGTGCGGGAATAGTAAATGCCGGGGGAGCGGACGATCTGGGAGACGATGACGCGCTCGGCGCCGTTGATGACAAAGGTACCGGCCTTGGTCATCAGAGGGAAGTCGCCCATGAAGATCTCCTGCTCCTTGATCTCCTCGGTCTCCTTGTTGCGCAGGCGCACCCGCACCTTGATGGGAGCGGCGTACGTGGCGTCCCGGGCCTTGCACTCCTCCACGTTGTACTTGGGAGGCTCATCCATGGAGTAGTCGATGAAGGAGAGCTCCAGATTGCCCGCGTAGTCGGTGATGGAGGCTACATCCTTAAAGACCTCCCGCAGTCCTGTGTCCAGGAACCACTGGTAGGAGTTCTTCTGCACCTCCAGGAGGTTGGGCATGTCCAGGATCTCCTCATGGCGGGCAAAGCTCTTGCGGAGGGTTTTGCCGTAGTAGACGTCCTTGACCATCGTAGAAAAAACACCTCGTTTTCTTTGTCTGGGAACAGCTGGGCGGCAGCTATCCCCGGTTTCCGTCGGCTGCTTTTCGTCGAACCGCACGAAACGGACGGTTCAAACCGGATGCTACACACCCGGGTGCGTGGATAAAATATAGAAATATCCTCTTGCGATTTCCAAAGCGCTGTGTTATATTGAGCACAACATGGGAGAACAGCGGGAAAACGCGGTTTGGACATAAGAGCGTTTAAGTATACCATGTATTTGCTGGAAAAGTCAACAGCTTTTTAAGGAAATCCGGAGGAATCCGGATTTTTTCTTTTGCAGAAAAACCCCCGGCAGGAGGAGTTCCTCCTGCCGGGGGTCTTTTCATGGAATCAGTCGGCCAGGTTCTGGCAGAAACGGGTCAGGATCACGGCGGCCTGAGCACGGGTAGCGAAGCCGCCGGGGGAGAGGGTGGTATCGCTGGTACCGGTGATCAGACCGGTGCTGATGGCCCAGCCCATAGCCTGGGTCGCGTAAGGGGAGACCTTAGCGGCGTCAGTGTAGCCGTCCAGGGAGGCCGCGGAGGTCTTGTCATAGCCCCTGTATGCGGCATAGCGATAGAAGATGACGGCCAGCTGCTCCCGGGTGATAGTATCCTCGGGACCGAAATTGCCATTGTCGTAGCCGGTGACGATGCCATTGGCGCTGGCCCAGGCCACTGCATCGGCATACCACTGTCCGGCGGCCACGTCGGGGAAGGCGGCAGCGCCGGAAACGGCAGGGCTGCCTTCCAGACGGTAGAGCATGGTGACGATCATGGCCCGGCTGGTGGTCACGTCAGGAGAAAAGCGGTTCTCACTGGTGCCGGTCATGAGGCCGTGCTGATACACATAGCTGACGGCGTCGGCGTACCAGCTGCCCTCAGCCACGTCGGAGAAGGGAAGAGGCTGGGGTTCGGAACCGTCGGAGCCGCCTTCCGTGCCGCTGCCTGTGCTGCCTCCCGTGCTGCCGCCGGAGCTGCTCCCACCACCGCCGGGGGTGCCTCCCGTGTTGCCGCCGGCCACGCCGCCGCTATCCGGAGCGGAGATTCCCCCAGAGGCGGAGTCCGTCATGAGCAGGCCGGAGAAACCGGTGATGGTGAAAGCAGTATCGTCTGATGCGGACAGGGTGCCCAGCGCCAAGGTTCCGTCGGAGGCCAGCACGCCGTTTTTGGCGGTGATGTAAAGGGTTACCTGGCTGCCGTTCTGCTTGCTGGTGGTGTAAATGCCGTTGCGGTTCAGGCCTGCGTCGGGCTCATAGGTGTAGGTGGCGCTGTCTTTAGAGAGAAGCAGGGTTACCTGCATGCTCTGGCAGTCGGGGGAGATGCCGGTCATGGACACCTCCTGGCTGGTGGCCTCCGTCTGGGAGGTCACCAGCTGGGGGCCGGCGGCGGCCGCTGTAGTGAACAGCAGGCCGGTCGCCAGGACCAGGGCGGAAATCAGGGATAGAATGGGTCGTTTCACAGAATACCTCACTTTTCAGCTGTGTTGCCGGTCAGCTCGATGATGGGGAAGTCAGATCCGTTCTCCCCGCTCTCGGGGAAGCTGATCCAAAGGGTCTGGCTGGTAACTCGCTGGCTGTCGGCGCTGGTGGTTTTATCGGTGCGGTAGAGCACGGCGCGGATGGACAGGGGATAGGCGTCGGTCACGCCGTCCTTGGCGTTGAGGTCGGCCTCAGCATCCAGATCGGGCACGAAGATGAAAAAGCCGTCGCTGGTGTCGCTGACCGCGCCGTCGGCGGGGATCTCGGCGAACATCAGGCCGTAGCCATTCATGTCCCGGGTGATGGTAGTGACCTCCTGGTCCTCCCAGGCTTCGGCGGTGGTATTGTACTCTGCCTCGATGGAAACATAGTTGTAGGCAGGATCGCCGCGGTAGGTACCCAGGATTACCAGGGTGTCGGCAGGGATCACCTGATCCTCGTCCTCGCCATAGCGGTAATCGTCCTTCAGAACGCCCACGGCGGCGTCCGCATAGAAGTCCACCCGGTCACCGGGGTAGTCCAGCAGCTCCAGCTGGGCGTCTTCAGGAATGCCGGTGATCTCCAGCACCGCCGCATCATAGGTCCAGATGCGGGTATCGGAAGGGGCGGCGCCGGGCTTGTTGAAGTAGGCCACCACCTGGCTGCCGGACAGCTCGCCGGTTTTGGCGGAGGTCCAGTCCTCAGCCTCAGCGTCTGCCTTCAGGCGCACGGTGTAGCCGCCGGTCAGGCCGGAGCCGGTCACCTTGATGCCGGTGACGGGGATGGCGGAACCGTCCTTCATGGTGATAGTCACAGTGTCGTGGTCGCGATCCAGGGTGTAGAGGTCGGAGCTGATGGTCTTGTCGTAGGCGATCAGGATCTCGTGACTCTCGGCGGCCTCACCCTGGTTACCCAGCTTGTCCACGGGCATCACAGAGTAGGTGTACGTCAGATTGTTGGCCGCACCCAGGTCGTCCACATAGGTGTCCTGAGTGGTAAAGGCGATAGCCTTGCCGTTGCGGCGGATCTCATAGCCCAGGATGTTTTCCCGGTCGGTGTGGCTGATGGAGAGGGTCACCTTGGAGCCGTCCACAGCGGCGGTAACGCTGGCGGAACCCTCGGCGGCATCGCCGCTGTTGACGCGATGGGTGCGGGAAGCATCGGTCAGATACCAGACAGCGCGCTCCTCAGCGGGGTAGTCATCCAGAATATCCTGGACGGCGGAGCTGAGGGTCATGCCCCAGCGGGTAAAGAACTCGGTCAGGTTGCGGTCTGCCACCTTGGAGGCAATGAGGGCCACCCGCTCGTCGTAGGAGTAGCCGCTGTATTCGCCGGACTTCCAGGCCTTAAAGAAGGCGTTGTAGAAGGCCAGAGGCTGGCCGGCATTGTCGTAGGCCAGGTGGAGCTGCCAGTACATGCCCAGCTGCACGAACACGTTGTTGGCGGTGCCGGGGCGGCCCTGGGCCATCTTGTCGAAGATCTCCGTCCAGCGGCCATCCTCAGTGAGGCGGGTGTCCAGATGCATGGAACCGCCGTCCCAGGCCTGGAGGGCCAGGGAGTAAATGTTGTTGGTGATCTCGGCCTTGCCCAGCTTGTCCATGTTATGGCCGATCTCGTGGGCAATGCCCCAGCCGAACAGGCCGTTGGCCTTGCCTGCGCCGGTAGCGGAGGTGGGCTTACCCTGAACCAGAGCGGAGGTGGAGCCGTACTCCACGCCGATGTGCTCACCGGCGGCGTACATAAAGGCGCCGGCAAACATGCGCATGTAACGGATGTTCTGACGGGTGGTCATGGGATACCGGTAATCGGCCAGATCGGTGTCCACATCAATGATGCCCTGAACCTTGTTGGCGACGAACAGTTCTTCCTCCCAGGCCAGGACGTTCTGATACATGACTTCCACCATTTCCTCCTGGCTGTTGCCCACGCCCTTCAGGCCGGAGAGCACCTGGTCGGCGGGGAGGGAGAGAAGCACGCTGGGGGTGGAGATCTCGGTGGCGTTGCGGATGGTGACCTTCCAGCCCTCACCGGAAACGCCGGACTGGGAGAGGGTTTCAACCAGGGCGGTCAGATCCTGGACATAGGTGCGGATGGCGTCCTTTCGCTGGGTCTCATTCAGATTGTACCAGTTGGACAGCTCCAGTACCGGCATGGAGAACACGTTGCTGTCCCCGCGGACCTGGATCTTGATCTGCTCGGGGTGGCTGCCGGCGTAAGTCAGGTAGAGCGCGCCGCCCCGGGTGTCGCTGAGGCTGCCGATCCGTTCCACGGTGATGTAGTTGCGGCCGTTCTTCAGGGCCACAGGGGTACCCTTCCACACGCCGGACTCGCCATAGAACTGGGTGGGTACCACGTAGACAGTGGCATCATCGGGCA
>CALWXT010000122.1 GCA_944385575.1 uncultured Flavonifractor sp.
TTGCCCTCTTTCTGCTTTTCCAGCAGCTTCTTCTTCCGGGTGATATCGCCGCCGTAGCACTTGGCAAGCACGTCCTTGCGCATGGCCTTGACGGTTTCCCGGGCAATGATCTTACCGCCGATGGCCGCCTGGACGGGCACCTCAAAGAGCTGGCGGGGAATGTTCTCCTTCAGCTTCTCACACAGGCGCCGGGCCCGGGGATAGGCCTTGTCCTTGTGGGCAATAAAGCTCAGGGCGTCCACCTGGTCGCCGTTGAGCAGCATATCCACCTTCACCAGCTCGGAGGGGACATACTTATCCATCTCGTAGTCCAGGGAGGCGTAACCCTTGGTGCGGGCCTTCAGGGTATCAAAGAAATCGTAGATGATCTCGCCCAGAGGCATGGAGTAGTGCAGTTCCACCAGGTTGGTGTCCAGATACTGCATATCCTTGTACTCGCCCCGGCGCTCCTGACACATAGGCATGATATTGCCCACGTAGTCGGGCGGGGTCACGATGGACACCTTGGCGTAGGGCTCCTCCGCCATCTGAATGTTGGCCGGGTCGGGGTAGTTGTGGGGGTTATCCACCATGACCACGGTGCCATCGGTCTTGGTGATGCGGTAGATCACCGAGGGCAGGGTGGTGATGAGATCCAGGTCAAACTCTCGCTCCAGCCGCTCCTGGATGATCTCCATATGGAGCATGCCCAAAAATCCGCAGCGGAAGCCGAAGCCCAGAGCCACGGAGGATTCCGGCTCGAAAGACAGGGAGGCGTCGTTGAGCTGCAGCTTTTCCAGGGCATCCCGCAGGTCGGGGTACTTGGAGCCGTCCTCGGTATAGATACCGCAGTACACCATGGCCCGGGCGGGGCGGTAGCCGGGCAGCGGCTCGGCGGCAGGCTGCTCAGCCCCGGTGATGGTGTCGCCCACCTGGGTGTCCTTCACGTTCTTGATGGAGGCGGTGAAGTAGCCCACCTCGCCGGCGATCAGCTCTTTGCAAGGCTCCATGCCCAGCGGCAGCAGGTGACCGCACTCCAGCACCTGATAGGTGGCGCCGGAAGCCATCAGCTTTACGCTCATGCCGGCCTTGATGGTACCCTCCATCACCCGGAAATAGACGATAACGCCCCGGTAGGCGTCGTACTGGCTGTCAAAGATCAGGGCCTTCAGAGGCGCCTTGGGATCACCCTTGGGGGCGGGGACGTTTTTGACGATATCCTCCAGCACAGCGGGGATATTCAGACCCACCTTGGCGGAGATCTCGGGCGCGTCCTGAGCAGGAATGCCGATGATGTTCTCGATCTCATCCTTCACCCGCTGGGGGTCGGCGGCAGGCAGGTCAATCTTGTTGAGCACCGGCAGGATCTCCAGGTCGTGCTCCATGGCCAGGTAAGTGTTGGCCAGGGTCTGGGCCTCGATGCCCTGGGCGGCGTCCACCACCAGCACCGCACCCTCACAGGCGGCCAGAGAGCGGCTCACCTCGTAGTTGAAGTCCACGTGGCCCGGAGTGTCGATGAGGTTGAGCTCGTAAGTCTCCCCGTCCTCCGCCTGGTAGTTCAGCCGGACGGCCCGGGCCTTAATGGTGATGCCCCGCTCCCGCTCCAGGTCCATGTTGTCCAGCAGCTGGGACTCCATCTCCCGGGCGGTGACGGCGTTGCACTGCTCGATCAGCCGGTCGGACAGGGTAGACTTTCCGTGGTCAATATGGGCAATGATCGAAAAATTACGAATCTTACTCTGGTCTGTCATAGATAAAAAACCTCCGTGGCTGCTCCGGTATCAGTTCTTTTCCTTCCGGCCTCTGCCCCGGCAGTTCACCCGCTCCCCGGTGGTGTGGATAATCTGAAGCAGGGACTGGTACAGGCCGGGGTAGTTTTCCATCAGCGCGTCGTTGTTCATGGGCGGGAACTTCCCCTTCTCCTTGACATGGCAGGCCAGAGCCTCCACATACTCCGCCTCGGTGCAGATCATGTCCGCCGAAGGGATGCCCGTCACAAACTGCCGGGCGGGCACGGAGAAAAAGTCCTCGTTCTGGGTGCCGTCCGCCCGGTAGAGGTGGCGGAACATCTTATAAACGGCAGTACCCAGGTAGTCGGCGGCGGCGTTGATGGCCTCCTTCTTCCCGGTCTTGCCCAACAGGTCAAAGAGCACGCCGATGGAGTTCACCAGCAGCTTCTTGTTCAGGGTGGCCAGGATGGAACCGTGGAGCACGTTGTCCTTCTCCGCTGAGTAATCATACAGCTCCTCAGCGGCGATGGTGGTGCCGTCGCGGCTCAATGTGCGGCCCAGCAGAAAGTCCGCCGATACATTATAATAATCGCAGGCCTTGGTCACGAAGGCCAGACCGGGCTCGCGCACGCCGTTTTCGTAGTGGGACAGCAGCGCCTGGCTGATCCCCAGATCCTTGGCTGCCGCTCTCTGAGAAATGCCTTTCTCCTGCCGCAGCAGGGACAGACAGCGGGAAAAATCAGAACTCATAGCACACCTCGTCTAAAAACAGTAGGTATAGTATATATGGGCAAATACAAAAAGTAAAGTGCATTTTTTCACAATCTTGTCCCTTTTCGGCATTGTAGTTTGTAGACTGATAGGTGTATAATATTTGTACCGCCGCACAGACGGCAAATCTGATCTGCAAGCATGATAACGGAGGATGATACCAATGGCTATTCATATGTTTCAGCAGCTCATCGACAGTCTGAAGAAGAGCCCCAAGCGCATCGTGTTCACCGAGGGCACCGACGCCCGCATTCTGGAGGCCAGTGCTCGCCTGCTGGCCGGTACCTGGCTGGCCCCCATCCTCATCGGCAAGGAGTCCGAGGTGAAGGCCGCCGCCGAGGAGGCCGGCTTCAACATCCGGGGCGCCGAGATCATTGATCCCGAGACCTACCCCGACATGGACAAGATGGTGGAGACCATGGTGGAGCTGCGCAAGGGCAAGATGACCCCCGACGAGTGCCGCGCTGCTCTGAAGAAGGGCAACTACTTCGGCACCATGCTGGTGAAGATGGGCGTGGCCGACTGCCTGCTGGGCGGCGCTACTTATTCCACCGCCGACACCGTCCGTCCCGCCCTGCAGCTGATCAAGACCAAGCCGGGCAACAAGATCGTCTCCTCCTGCTTCATCATGGTCCGTGAGGGCGTGGGCGACAACACCGTGCTCGCCATGGGCGACTGCGCCATCAACATCGACCCCACCGAGGACGAGCTGGTGGAGATCGGCCTGGAGTGCGCCAAGTGCGCCCGGACCTTCGGCATTGACCCCAAGGTGGCCTACCTGAGCTACTCCACCAAGGGTTCCGGCAAGGGCGACACCGTAGACAAGATGCGCAACGCCTGCGCCAAGGCCAAGGCTGCCGCTCCCGAGCTGGCGATCGACGGCGAGATGCAGTTTGACGCTGCTGTCTCCCCCACCGTTGGCCAGCTGAAGTTCCCCGGCTCCCCTGTGGCCGGCTATGCCAACACCTTTATTTTCCCCAACATCAACGCCGGCAATATCGGCTACAAGATTGCCCAGCGTCTGGGCAACTTTGCCGCCTACGGCCCCATCCTGCTGGGCCTGAACGCCCCCATCAACGACCTGTCCCGCGGCTGCAACGCCCAGGAGGTCTATTCCATGGCCATTATTACCGCAGCCCTGGCCTAAGCAATGTCTGAAAAACTGGAGCACCTTTTATGGGTGCTCCAGTTTTTATATGGCCATGGAATAGACCTCGTCCCCATCGGGGGCTCGGCGCCACGCGCCGCCAAGCGTTTTGCGCCAAAGGCGCAAAACCTTGATGCCGGGGCAATTTACTTGCCCCGAGCAGATCAAATCCTTTGGGGTCCCCGCAGGCTCTTGGCCTGCGGGGCTCTATTCCATGGCCATCATTACCGCAGCCCTGGCCTAAGCAATGTCCAAAAGACAGGAGCATCCCTCCGGGGATGCTCCTGTTTTCTTTTGTGGTCAAACCACAACATATCGTATTTTCCTATTTCGCGCCCCCTAAAATCGCCAGAAATTGTCTTTTTTGCGCCTAACCCTTGACTTTTCCGTGAAAAGCGTGTATGATACGGCTTGTAACAATTTGTAACCATTCTTACGGAACTGTTACAATCAGCCATCGGGCTGTAACCATATGATACATTTTACTAGAACGGGAGGGTATCCCCCACATGGAATCAATCCTTCATCTGCCCCGCTGGGACGGGGCCGGTATGCGGGCCAAGCTGGGGCAGTTCCAGCAGCGGCTCCAGCTCCAGCAGCGGCTGGAGCTCATGCAGCACCGGCTGGACGCCGCCACTGCGGGTGAGCAGCGGCTCATCAGCCCGCTGAACTTCTTCGCAGCCGCCGCCGTTATCGGCGTGGCCGCCATTGTGGCCACTGTCTACACCCCCGCCTACGTGGTGGAAATGGACGGCATCGTGCTGGGCACGGTGTCCGACCCCCAGGTGTTTGAGCAGGCGGTGGACCGGGTAGAGGCCCGGGCCAGCGAGATTCTGGGCTATGAGTACACCATGGAGGGAGACCTCAATTACGAGTTTGCCCTCACCGAGCCGGAGAACATCACCCCCACTGCTCAGTTTGAAACCTATCTGTTTGATCAGATCGGTGAGGTGATGAAGAACTACGTGCTCACGGTGGACGGCCAGTTTATCGGTGCGGCTCAGGACCGCGCGGTGCTGGACGGCGTGCTGGAGCAGGTGAAGGCAGCTTATGTCACCGAGAACACCGTCTCCTCCGAGTTTGTGGGTACGGTGTCCATCTCCCACGAGTACACCGCCTCCGACGTGAATCAGGACACCACTGCCATGTTCACCGCCCTGACCGCCAACACCAACGGTCAGACGGTGTATGAGGTGCAGAAGGGCGACACCTTTATGCAGATCGCCATGGACAACGGCATGACCGTGTCCGAGATGGAGGCCCTCAACCCCGGTGTGGACATCAATAAGATCTACATTGGCCAGCTCCTCAACGTCAAGGAGGAGATCCCCTTCCTGTCGGTCAAGACGGTGGACAACGTGACCTACACTGAGTCCATTGACTGCCCGGTGGTGGAGGTGGAGGACGACACCATGTACCAGGGCCAGACCAAGGTTCTGGATGCCGGCACTCCCGGCGAGCAGGTGGTAAACGCCGACATCGCCTACCTCAACGGCGTGGAGCAGGAGCGGACCATCCTCTCCACCGAAGTGACCCGTGAGGCTACCAACAAGGTTGTGGCCGTAGGCACCAAGGTACGGCCCAGCTGGTACCCCACCGGCTCTTACATCTGGCCGGTCTACGGCACCATCACTTCCTCTTTCGGCTATCGCTCCGTCTTCGGCTCTTACAGCTACCATGACGGTCTGGATATCGCCGCCCCCTACGGCACCACCATCAAGGCCTCCGACGGCGGCACGGTGGTGTGGTCGGGTACCGGCACCGGCGGCTACTGGAGCTTTGGCAAGTACGTGGTCATTGACCACGGCAACGGCGTGCGCACCATTTACGCCCACTGTTCCAGCCTGCTGGTCTCCACCGGCGACCACGTGTACCAGGGTCAGGCCATTGCCAAGGTGGGTTCCACCGGCCGCTCCAGCGGCAACCACTGCCACTTTGAGATGCAGATCAACGGTACCCCGGTGAATCCCCGTTCCTATCTGAGCTGACAAAACAAAAACCGCGGAAGCAATTGCTTCCGCGGTTTTTTGTTATCCCCGGCGGGAAAGAATGTGATCCAGCAGGGCGTGGGCCGCCTCCTCCTTGCTCATGAGGGGAAACTCCACCATGTCGTCGGGGCTGATGAGCGTAAGCACATTGGTGGACACCCCAAAGCCCGCCCCCGGCTCCTTCAGGTTGTTGGCGGCAATGAGATCCAGGTGCTTCTTCTCCAGCTTTTTGCGGGAGTTTTCCACCATGTCCCGGGTCTCCATGGAAAAGCCGCACAGGAACTGACCGGGGGTCTTGTGCTCACCCAGCCAGGCCAGAATGTCCCGGGTGCGGGCCAGAGGGAGAGACAGGTCCGCGTCGGTGCCGCTTTTTTTGATCTTGTCCTCCGCCACGCTGGCAGGCCGGTAATCGGCCACGGCGGCGGCCTTGATGATGATATCCTGTTCCGGAGCCCGGCTGGTGACCGCCTCAAACATATCCTGAGCGGACACAATGTCCACCGTATCCACACACAGGGGTTTTTTCAGGTCGGTGGGACCGGACACCAGGGTGACCTGAGCCCCCCGGGCGGCGGCGGCCCTGGCGATGGCATATCCCATTTTTCCGGTGGAGTGGTTGGTCAGGTAGCGCACCGGGTCCAGGGCCTCCTGCGTAGGCCCGGCGGTGACCAGCAGCCGCAGACCAGCCATGTCCTTTTCATGGCTCACAGCGTGCTCCACATACTCCAGCAGATCCTCCGGCTCGGGCATCTTCCCCTTCCCCACCGCGCCGCAGGCCAGCCGGCCGCTGGCGGGCTCAATGATCTCCCAGCCGTATCTGCGCAGAATGTTCAGGTTGTCCTGAGTCACCGGGTTTTCGTACATTTTGGTGTTCATGGCCGGGGCGGCCAGCTTGGGGCAGTTGCAGGCCAGCACGGTGGTGG
>CALWXT010000123.1 GCA_944385575.1 uncultured Flavonifractor sp.
CATCTCCACCTGCCTGGGGTAGATGGCGTAGGCGGTCAGGTAGGAGATGAAGTCGTGGAAGCGGGCGGCATATCCTCGGGGCCCCATTGGCCGGTACTGCCAAAGGTCAAAATAGCCGCAGTACCGGAACAGCGGGTGCCCCTCCAGGGCCTCCCGGTTGAGGATGGAATAGGGCTCATAGTGGTACCAATAGGTGGGGCCCTCCTTAAAGGGTTCGCTGACCAGCTTCCGCCGCCCCAGCTTGTCCCGCTCGTAGGTGATATAAGGGTGTCTGTCATCCCACTGGTGATCCACCTGCATCACCTCCCCCTGGGTAAACCGGTAGCCGCTGGAGCACCAAACGTCGGGGCGGGCAGTGAGGTCCGCCTCATCGGCGTAGTCCTTCCGCAGGGCCAGAGCGTCGGCGTAGAGGGCGCCGTCCTGCACATGGAGGAGTACCGTCAGCTCCACCCGGCGCAGGGCCTTCCGCTTTCTGGCCTTGGACAGGTCGATGACGGTCACGGTCCGGCCGCACCAGGGACAGGTCCAGGATTCTTTGTGTTTCAGGTGGTCCAGAAGCTCCCGGTGCTCCGGTGTCTCGGTCCGGACCAGATAGGGCCGGTGCTCCTTATGGCCGCAGCAGGAGGTGTACAGCTTCACCCCGCCCAGGCCCATCAGGTCCCCCTCCCGCCGGAAAAACAGGTAGTGGGGGAACAGGTCATTCATCCGCGTGAGATCTTCCGCCGTCACGGTGGGCCAGCCGTCCAGCAGTCCCCGTTCCCGGTCCGTATATTCTGACATCCTGCCCACCCCCTCAGAAGAAGTCGGACAGGTCCAGCAGGATGCCCTTCCGGTCCGGCCCGGTCTCCGCCGGCTCCAGCTGGATGGTCATGGAGAACTGGACCTTTGCCCCGTCGAAGTAGAAGGCCGCCGCCCGGCGGTAGGCCTCCAGATCGGAGATGCAGTTCCCCACCCCCTGGGCCACCGCCTTCATGCAGTCCTGGAAGGAGCCGCCCTGGGCCACCGCCTGGGCAAATTCCTCATTCTGGCGGCAGAACTCCAGCAGGGCGTCCCGCACGGCGCTTTTCATGGCGGACTCTTTGTGTCCGGTGACGGCCTTGTATTCCTCCTTCAGCCGGTGTTCCGCCTGCTTATACCAGGTACTCACTTCGCACACCTCCCAATTTGCTCAGACAGAGCCATTAGAGCCTTTTCCATGATCTGGGCAGTGTCCTGGTCCTCCCGGCCCCGCGCATGGAAGAGTAGTTTCAGCATCTGGTTGGCGTGATCCTTGGCCTGGTTGAAGATCAGTTCAAACTGAGCCCATTCCTTGTCCCCGGGCAGGTTGGCCCGCTTTTCCGCCTTGGCCTGATCTTCCAGCTTGCGCTGGGCCGCTTCCAGCTGGTCCTGAGCCTCCTGCCGCTGGGCTTCGGCCTTCTTCTGCTTCTCCCTGGCCTTATCCAGCTTGGCCTGCATCCCGGCGATGGCCTCGGCCCGGGCCTTCTCAATGGCGGCCTGATCCACCACCGTCTCCACCGCCACGTCCACCGGCTGGGCTTTCAGGTCAGCCAGTTCAGCCTCCAAACGGGCCACATCCTGCATGGCCTGTTCCCGGGCATCCTGCGCGGAGGCCAGACAGGTGTTGAGCAGCCCCATATCCTCCGCCATCTTGGCCCGGGCCTGTTCGGCGGTGCGCTTATCGGCCTCCGCCCGCTGGGCGGCAGCCCTGGCCGCGTCCCGTTCCTTGATGGCCTGCTCCAGCTGGCGGGTGGACAGTTCCTCCACATGGTGCTCCTCGGCAAAGGCCTCCCGCTCGTCCGCGGGGATGGCCAGCAGCCGCATGGCCTTGGTGTAACTCAAATTCCCAAGCGCTTGGGAATTTACCCCGGCGCCAAACATGGACTGCTGGGGGGCGCCATACTCCTCGAACACCCGCATCAGGTTGTTGGCGGTGGACTGGGAATACCCCACCTGCTCCTTGATGTAGTCCCCCCACTGCCCATGGGGCAGGAGAGACTTGACCTCCACCAACCGGCGGCCGATCTCGATGGCATAGCTCAGCAGCATCTGCTGGGCCTGATGCTGCAACGTGCGGATCTCCAGCGTGACGGTCTCCACCGACCTGGCCGGAGGGCTTTCTCTGGTGCTGATCTCGTTCATATCAGCCAGCCTCCTTCTCTTTGACTCTGCCCCGTGCCCGGGCCTGATCCTCATCCGAGCGGCACACGCCCCGACACCGTTTCCGCGGAACATCGCACGCCTGGCACCGGCGGATATTCTCCAGCTTGTCCATCGTCTCGATCCGTGGAACCTTCCCGCCCTTCCGCAGGGCGTGTCCCGGCTTTACAACCTGCCGGGCCCCATAGGGATCTCCCTTGTGGACGATCATTTCCGCATCCCCGCTCGTCTGTCGGCTTTGGCCCTGCTGGCACACTCCCGCCGGTACAGCTCATTGACCCGCTCGCAGTCCGGGCAGAAGGCGGTATAGTCTCCCGGCCGGCCGAACTCCTTACCGCAGCGGCGGCACCGGGGCTTGGCCGCCGTGCCCAGTTTCTTGACCATGCAGTTGCAGGCCTCAGTCCGCCAATCCGCGCCCCAGCGCCTCACGGCCGCCCACACTGCGCTCTCCGGGCTCAGGGAGTTGACTTCCAACTGCCCATACTCCGGGTGGCGCACCTCATACCGCATGACCGGCCCGCTGGTCTGTGCCTGTCTCCTCATAAGATACTCACCGCCCCGGCTGCCCCCAGGATCACCCCGGCCAAAACCAGCAGCGCCATCAGCCCAATGCCAACCAAGTTGGCCCGGACCCGCTGCTGCCGGCGCTTCTCCTCGCGGGTGACTCTTTTACCCTGATAGATGTACATGATCTTGCCTCCTCAGCACATGCCCCGCAGCTCAACCAGCCGCTTGGCAACAACATCAGTCTCATACTTCTTCATTTTCCCCACCCTGGTGGCAGGGATGTCCAACTCCTTGACTGCGTTGACCGCAGACTTACGGGATTTGTAACCCAGTTCCGTCATGATGTTTTCGATAGTCATCATGCCACCATAGCGGTCCCGCATAATCTCCTGCTTGGCGCGGATGTCCCGGTAAATCGGTAACATACATGCTTCCTCCTTTCTTGTTATGCCAACTTGACCCGGTATGGTAGGCTGTGGAAAATTGATTTACATCTCCGGCCTGGACCCCAGACCGGAGATTTTGATCTTATAGGAAAACCGCTCCTTACCTTCCTTGACCCGAAGCCTGTTTTCCCTGGTCAATGCATCCTTTAGGGCATATACCGTATCACTCAGGGCCGTGGGGACCATGATTGTGATATGGTTCTGCCTTTTCTGGGCCGTTCTGATTCCTATCACCTTACTCACCCCCTCTCAGCTGGCGTTGTCGGTCTGTGGGAACAACTCCCCAGTCCCTTGCCCCCATCCCTCCCGCCGTGATAAACTGAGGCGGAAGGGATGTGATGCAAATGAAGGATTTCAATGAATTTCTCGCTGAATATTCTCAGAGCGAAGAGTTCAAGAATCGGCTGACTGATGCTGCTGCTGGGCGTCTGAGTCCGGAGCAGCTTTCCGCCGTATGGGCTCTACTCTTAACTGTTCTGCGAGAATATCATCAATGGTCTCACGAATAGCTTTCCTGCTCGCCTTGCGCCGCCCTTGTAGTTCCAGTACAAGGGCGGCCATTTCTTTGGGTGTCCCTCTTGCAGTCAAGTCCTCTACATCGCCAACACGCTTATATTCGAGCTCCGTTTTGTTCACCCCCTTCTCTGCGTATGGATGGGCATCAGCTGGCGTTGTCGGTCTGGAGCCCAAGCAGGTTGTCCGGGTAAGGTAGTTCTGGTACAATGGCCTCGAAGGGAGGCGTCTTTATGGGAATGCCTATCACCAATAGCACCATGAAGATTTTGAAGTTCATCCATGCCCATCAAAATTGTACTTTTTCAGAAATTAAAGCTAAGTTCCCGGACATTGATTTTATGGACTTGGTTTGTCTGGCGCTTACAGACTATCTCTTGTGCACACGGCCCGGTGAAATTCCGACACGCTTCGAGAACGGAGACTTCCGTGTGTCTGATGACGATAGGTTTTGGGCAACGCCAAACACGACCGAACTGATTCAGCGCCGCCGCCGGGAATGGCTCCAGTGGGTCATCCCGAATGTGATAGCTGGGGTGGCGCTGATTCTCAGCATAATCACATTGCTGCTATCACAAGCGCCGCAAGTGACAGAAGTAAGGATACTGCCGTAAGCCCGTAGCACAGATAGGCCCGGTGCTTGTTGTTCTCATGCAGCTGCATGAGC
Organism: uncultured Flavonifractor sp.; assembly: GCA_944385575.1. Lineage (GTDB taxonomy): Bacteria > Bacillota > Clostridia > Oscillospirales > Oscillospiraceae > Flavonifractor. The sequence goes on from CALWXT010000123.1 coordinate 4,291, forward strand.
GCCTGCATCTGCTCCATTGTCCACTCACCGGTGAACACCCAGGTGTCTCCGACTTTGATGGTTGGCTCCTTTGTCTGGAACACAAAAATCACCCCCTCTCAGCTGGCGTTGTCGGTCTGGAGCCCAAGCAGGTAGTCCGTAGTGCAGCCAAACCTCTTAGCCATCTTGATAAGTACATCTGAAGGAATAGGGGTAGTCCCCCGCACATAGGACAGGTAAGTCTTAGAGGTAATACCCAGTTCCTTAGACATATCCTCCTTAGACAGCTGGAGTCGGCCGCGTTCAGCTTCGATGTTGACTCTCATTACATTCACCTCCAAATTCTAGTTTCTAGAACTACAAATCAAGAATAATCTAATAACTCGATTTTGTCAATAGCTTGCGGGTAAAATAATTCTAGTAAATAGAAGTTTTTGTTGACTGCAAAGAAGTCAAGTGCTAATATTGGCTTGTAATAACAAAATGGAAATGGGGGTGATATGTTGCATTTTAGAATTAAAGAAGCGCGTGAAATGGCAGGAATGTCACAGAAGGAACTTGCAGAAAAAATAGGCGTTGCCCCAAACACATTTCACGGTTACGAAAGCGGAAAGCACGATCCAAAATCAAATCTTTTAGCGGATATTTCAAGGATTTGTGGTGTTACTGTAGATTTTCTTCTTGGCCTAGAGGAAATGAAAAACACCCCCACATCATCCGCAGATGATGCAGGGGTGCTTACCAAAGAAGAATTGTCCCGAATCTCCGCCGCAATGGATCAGTTAAACGAAGAGGGTCGGGAACGTGTGGTGGAGTATGCGGAAGATCTGGCCGCCGGGGGCAGGTTTAAAAAACCTTGTGCGGCTGAGCTGGGCCAGAAAGAGGCGTGATTGATTCCGTATTTCAGCCGCCGAACGGCGGCAAAAATAGAGAGGAGAGAGAAACGTGGCAAAATGCTCTGTTTGCAACTACTCTATTCCAATGGGTATGAAGGTTAAGCTTCCGGCACCAGATAATGTGCCAATATGCACATACTGTGCCCGGATTTATGGTTCTTCCCAACCGCCGCTTCTCCACGTTATTCAGGAAATGTGGCGTGAGAATGACGAGAAGGCAACACTGTTTGAAGAGTCTGGGTCCTTTGCAGTCTCAAAAATAACAACCGTGCATTATGATGAAAAAAACAGATGGTTCTATTTTAAGGATGCAGCTTCCCGGGCCAAGAAAATCATTTATGATTTTGCTGACCTGTCCGAGGTTCGATATAAAAACGAAGCTGGTCAGATGGTTACCAAGACAAAGCCGAGCCTGGGCAAGGCTATTGTGGGCGGGGCCCTATTTGGCCCTGCTGGCGCCGTGGTGGGTGCTGCTCACACAACATCAGAGACTCGCATGGCTCCCGGTGTTCAGTATGCCTCCATTCTTATCAGTAGTAAGAACGGAGGCACTGAAATACGGGTATACAAGCCATTTCCGGCTGCGCTTTCCTCCCTGTCAAAGATCTGTTTCTCTGAGCCTGAACCAGAGCCGGAAAGTCAGAACGCGCAGGCGATTCCGGCAACTTCTGTGGCCGACGAACTCTCCAAGTTCAAATCCCTGGTGGATCAAGGCGTATTGTCTGATACGGAATTTCAGGCCATCAAGGACAAGCTTCTAGGCCAGATTATATAAAAATAGCCCCGCTCGGTATAGGCACACTGAATAGGTGCAAGGGAGATAGTCTTTATGGACAGCCTATATAACTGTGTTTAATGTTGTGTTTTCCATGTATGTGATTGTGTAGAGAGGAGACTTGATATGAAAAAGAGAACGGTGAGCATCGTAATAGCTTGCGCTCTAGCCCTGACAATGTGCGGATGTTCGGCGGACAACGGGCAAGTAGCTGCGTTGGAGCAGAAGATTCAGACACTGGAGCAGGAGAACGCAGATCTGAAGGCCCAGCTTGAAAATGCAGGCATTGAGGTCAATCCAACAGGCGAAGATCCGGCCCCTACCGGAGTCCAGGAGGATGAGGTTCAAGCCCTATCTCTGGGTGAGACAATCACCATTCCTGATCTGTGCGAGTTTACCATCAACTATGCGGATCTCAAAAAAGAGGTCAAGCCGCCCAACCCTGAGTCTTTTTATACCTACTATGACGAGAAGGACGGCATGACATATTTGGATGTCGCCGTTAGTACCAAAAATCTGACGCAAATTGCAAGTGCAAGTTGGACACCCGCACGGTAAAAATTAGTTAGCTGACAGAAGCGGCGTAGACAGAATC
>CALWXT010000124.1 GCA_944385575.1 uncultured Flavonifractor sp.
TTCCGGTCATGGGGGTGCACGCCGCCGTAAAAGCTTTGCTTCATAGGTCCACCTCGCAAATCTGACCCACACACGGGTCATTTTTCTGAGTCGTTTGACCGGTATTTCAAACAGAATAATCATATCGCAATCACTCGAAAATGTCTAGCCAAATCTAACATTTTTCTTTCGTTTTTTCTTTGAACCCATCAGTTTTATTTTATTTTTTGCTTTTTTGCATAAATAAGCCCCTCCCGCATGCTCAAACTTTGCAGTTTAGTTTTTATCCAATGCAGAAATTTTTCCGGCCGCCGGTTTACTTTACTTGTTTAAAATGTAGAAGTTCAAAAACCGAACGGGATTGGATTGACAAACGAATTTCGGAACGCTATCATATTCTGTAAATCAACCTTTCGCGAGTATCGCGAGTGTCAAAGGCGATGACCGGGACAGTACGGGCGGCGCGCAAGCGCAGAGAGGGAGCGGCTGGTGTAAGCTCCCGTGAGGCCGGCCGGAAGGTCACCCGGGAGCAGTTCCGCCGAACACGGGTAGGCGGAAACGGTCACCCCCCGTTATCAGGGCAAGAGTGCGCGGGCCTGGCCCGCGAAGTTAGGTGGTACCACGGAGCGCATGGCGGCTTCGCCCTATCAGGGACGAAGCCGCCATGTTTTTTATTCCATTCAAAGGAGGTCTACCAACCCATGAGAATGAAAACAGCCCAGATCCTGATGGAGTGCCTGCTGGAGCAGGGGGTGGACACGGTATTCGGCTACCCCGGCGGCACTATATTAAATGTATACGACGAGTTTGAGCTTCACGGATATAAGCAGAAGATCCGCCACATCCTCACCGCCCACGAGCAGGGCGCCTCTCACGCCGCCGACGGCTATGCCCGCTCCACTGGCAAGGTAGGCGTGTGCTTTGCCACCTCCGGCCCCGGCGCCACCAATCTGACCACCGGCATCGCCACCGCCTACTACGACTCCTCCCCCGTTGTGTTCATCACCTGCAACGTCAGTGAGAACCTGATCGGTAAGGACTCCTTCCAGGAGGTGGACATCACCGGCATCACCATGCCCATCACCAAGTGCAACTATCTGGTGAAGGACCCCAACCAGCTAGCCGACGTGCTCCGGGAGGCTTTTGCCATCGCCCGCTCCGGCCGTCCCGGTCCGGTTCTGGTGGATATCGCCAAGAACGTCACCGCCGCCGAGGCCGACTATGAGCCGCTCCCCCTGTCTGAGCATGCCAACCACGGCCGTCTGGGCGCCATGCTTCGCCGGGCCAGCCACGATCTGAAGGCGCCCGAGCCCGACGCCGGGGACATCCAGACCCTGCTGAGCATGATTGAGGAGGCCCGTCGCCCCCTGGTGCTGGTGGGCGGCGGTGTGATCCGCTCCAAGGGCGCGGTGCCCGAGTTCCGCAAGTTTATCGAAACACTGAACGCTCCCGTGGCCTCCACCATCATGGGCGGCGGCGCCTGCCCGGGCAATCATCCTCTGTTCACCGGCATGATCGGCATGCACGGCTCCCACGCCTCCAACCACGCCAGCGACCAGTGCGACCTGCTGATCGCCATTGGCTGCCGGTTCTCCGACCGTGTGGCCACTGATCCGGCCACCTTTGCCCCCAACGCCAAGATCGTACATATTGATATTGACCGGGCGGAGATCGACAAGAACGTGGTCACCGACCACCACATCATCGGCGACGCCCGCCGGGTGCTGGAGCTGCTCAACGCCAAGCTGCCCGCCCACGACTACCCGGAGTGGAAGCAGTGGGTGTTCTCCCAGAAGGAGATCCCCCTGAAGAAGGACGAGATCCTCCACCCCCACGAGATCCTGGAGACCATCCAGGCCGTCACCGACGGCGACGCCATCATCGCCACCGACGTGGGCCAGCATCAGATGTGGTGCGCCCAGTACTACCACTTCTCCCGCCCCGGCCAGTTCATCACCTCCGGCGGCTTCGGCACCATGGGCTTCGGCCTGGGCGCCGCCATGGGCTCCGCCGTGGGCAACCCGGGCAAGGTGGTGGTCCAGTGTACCGGAGACGGCTGCTTCCGCATGAACTGCCATGAGCTGTGCACCGCCGAGCACTACAATATTCCCGTTATCACCGTCATTTTCAATAACCGCACCCTGGGCATGGTGCGCCAGTGGCAGAACCTGATCTACAACAAGCGCTTCTCCCAGACCGACCTGGACCGGGGCCCCGACTTCGTGAAGCTGGCTGAGGCTTACGGCATTCAGGGTGAGCGGGCGGCCACCCAGCAGGAGTTTGAGGCCGCTTTCCGCCGGGCCGTGGCCGCCGGCAAGCCCTATGTGATCGAGTGCGCCATCGACAAGGACGCCATGGTCCACCCCATGGTGTCCGCCGGTACGCCGGTCACCGACTTCATTTTGGATTAAAGGAGGGCGTGGAACATGAGTGAAACCAATGTGACCCGCCGCACCCTCTCGGTGCTGGTGGAAAACTCCGCCGGCGTGCTGAGCCAGGTCTCCCGGCTGTTCTCCCGGAAGGGCTACAACATCGAATCCCTGGCAGTGGGCACTACCGATGACCCCACCGTGTCCCGTATCACCATCGAGGTCATGGCTGACGCCCCCATGATCGAGCAGATCATGAACCAGCTGCGCAAGCAGTTCCCCGTCTATTCGGTGCAGGAGCTCAAGCCCGAGCGCTCCATCCGCCGGGAGCTGGTCATGTTCAAGGTGAAGGCCGAGACCCACGACATCCGCAACGAGGTCATCCAGATCGCCAATATCTTCCGGGCCTCTATCATCGACGTGTCTCTCAAGTCTCTTACCCTGGCCCTCATCGGTGACGAGAGCAAGGCGGAGGCCATGCAGAAGCTGCTGGAGGCCTTCGGCATCCTGGAGCTGGTGCGCACCGGCATGGTGGCTCTCGAAAGAGGCGCCTACACCATCAGCGACGAAAATAAAGAACAGGCCGAGTTTAACCTGGGCAAGAATTTCCTGTAAAAACTCTGATTCCCGGCACGCAGAATTTGGCCTTGGCAAATTCCACAGAGGCCTCTGTGTTTTATATAAATCAGAAATGCTGTTTTTAAGAAAGGGGGAGAGCATGTATGAAGCTGTATCAAAACATGTTCCGATCAACCAGAGGGAGGGTTTTCATCCGTTAGCCCTCCAGACACGAAGGAGGAAGTATGGATTGTATTACCTTACAAAAAGTTGGTGAATCCAATTTTCTTGACTGCTTTTCCCTGAAATTAGATGCTAAACAGGAAAAATTCGTATCCCACCCCACCCGAAGTCTGGCCCAGGCGTATGTATACTGCAAGCAGTGTACGCCTTTTGCGGTCTGCCGCTCCGGTCAGGTGATCGGATATCTTATGGTCATCTATGACTATGACGAAGAAGCCTACTTCATCTGGCATTTGATGATTGATGTCCAGTATCAGGGCAGGGGCTATGGGAGGGCGGCCATGGAAGCAGCGCTTGCCTATATCCGTTCCAAACCCTTTGGAGATTCCAGCATTGTCCGGCTGACCGTCAGCCCGGAGAACTCCGCTGCCTGCCATTTGTACCAGACATTGCACTTCTCTGCCACTGGCCGGGCGGACGAAGATGAGATCGAGCTGGAACGAGTGCTTGATTGATTTGCTTCTCATGCCGCGTCCGCAGCGGATTGTATCACAGTTATCATTCTTTTTCTGAAAACTATGCTATTATAAACATAAAATTTCCCCATACCATCAAGAAGAAAAAGGAGTGTATCACCATGGCTAAGATGTATTACGAGAAGGACTGCGACCTGTCCTACCTGAACGGCAAGAAGATCGCCATTATCGGCTACGGCTCCCAGGGCCACGCCCACGCCCTGAACCTGAAGGACTCCGGCTGCGAGGTGTGCGTCGGCCTGCGCCAGGGCTCCAAGCGCTGGGCTGAGGCCGAGCAGGCCGGCCTGCAGGTCAAGACTGTGCCCGAGGCCGCTCAGTGGGGCGACATCGTGATGATGCTCATCAACGACGAGGTCCAGGCCGAGGTCTATAAGAAGGATATCGCCCCCTACATGACCGAGGGCAAGGCTCTGGCCTTCGCTCACGGCTTCAACATCCGCTATCAGCAGATCGTGCCTCCCGCCGGCGTGGACGTGTTCATGGCTGCCCCCAAGGGCCCCGGCCACACCGTCCGCTCCACCTACGTGGCCGGCAAGGGCGTGCCCTGCCTGGTTGCCGTGGAGCAGAACGCCACCGGCAACGCCTATAAGATCGCTCTGGCCTACATTGCCGGCATCGGCGGCGCTCGGGCCGGCGTGATGGAGACCACCTTCCACGACGAGACCGAGACCGACCTGTTCGGCGAGCAGGCTGTTCTGTGCGGCGGCGTGGTGGACCTGATGCGCTGCGGCTTCGAGACTCTGGTGGAGGCCGGCTACGAGCCCGAGAACGCCTACTTCGAGTGCATCCACGAGATGAAGCTCATCATCGACCTGATCAACAAGGGCGGCGTGGCTGCCATGAACTACTCCATCTCCGACACCGCTGAGTACGGCGAGTATGTCTCCGGCCCCCGCGTCCTCCCCTATGAGGAGACCAAGAAGAACATGAAGGCTGTGCTCTCCGACATCCAGGACGGCACCTTTGCCGGCAAGTGGATCGCCGAGAACAAGAACGGCCGCACCTTCTTCAACTCCAAGCGTGCTCAGCTGAAGAAGCACCAGATGGAGATCGTGGGCGAGGAGCTGCGCAAGAACATGATCTGGGGCGGCGACAAGGATCTGGACACCGCTTCCAACTAATTTATAACCCTTCAAAAAAGGGTACGGCCGCGGCCGTACCCTTTTTCTTGCCTTTGAGCGTGTCAGCGCTCCCACAGGAGCACCGCGCCCTCCATCACCTGTGCAAACTCCGCCTGGCTCAGTCCTGGCAGCTCTACATAGTCTCCCACCAGATAGTAGACCGCGTCTACCTCCCGGTCTACCTGATAGCAGGCCGTTTTGAAGTCGGTCAGCAGCCCGTTTCCGATGCACAAATGGTTCTCCCCAGGCGGCGTCACGTTGGAGAGGATGGTGCGGTCAAAATACAGGAAAACCGCGTTCCGCCCGTCCACATCCCGGCTGAAGCCGTGGAAGATGTGGTAGTTTCCCCCATGATAATAGAGGTCGATCACCTCATCCACCGCCAGCTCCGCCGTCACCAGGCCATCGGTATAGGGCACCGGCTGCTGCACATCGGCGGCACCTACCAAAACAAAGGAAAAGAGCAGCATAACTACCGCAGTCAGCAGGACCGCCCGACGGCGCCGGTGAGAAAACTTCTTTTTCACGCCCCGCAGCACGCGTACCTCCGTCCCCTGCTCCAGGTCGGGCAGAGATACCGGGACGTCCTCCCCCTTCATTTCCGTCAGACAGGTGCGGCACCCCTCACATTGCGCCGTATGGGCCTCGATCTCCTGCCTGCTGGCCTCGCTGCACAGCCCATCGCAGTACAGGGGCAGCAGGTCCCGAATGATCTCACACTTCATCCTAATCCCTCCTTGATTTTCTGTTTGGCACGGTAATAGGTCACTCTGGCCCAGTTTTCCGACTTTCCGAACAGCTCCCCAATCTGCCCAAAGGGCAGCTCCGCAAAGACCCGCAGGGTAAATACCTCACGGTAGGGCTCCGGCAGGGCGTGGAGCCGCTGATGGATCTGCCGGGTACTTTCCCGGACCAGCAGGTCCTCCTCCACGTTCTGGGTCGACGACACTCCCTCCAGCGCCCCCTCCCCTGCCTGCTTTTTGCTCTTTCGCAGATAGGAAAGCCAGCAGTTTTTCCCGATCTGGCATAACCAGACCGACAGTCTGCATTTTCCCTGAAAGGAGTCGCTGTGTTCAATGGCACGGCAAAAGGTCTCCTGGGCCAGTTCCTCCGCCAGCGCCCGGTTCCCGCAGAGTCCCATCAGATAGCGGTACACCATGGGGAATTGCTCCTCATACAGCTGGTCAAAATCCATCCACACCACCTCTCTTTCCGCCTATATGACGCGCATGACGCTCAATTGTTACAAAACGAATTCCGCTCGCGCTCATTATATTGTTTTTCGATAAATTTTCATTGATTTATAATATAGACTGTGGTATCCTGTTGGGCAGAAAGGGGGCTTTGCCCATGCTGAAACGACTGCTGCTGCTCCTGCCGGTGCTTTTGCTGGCATCCTGTACCGCCTCGCCGGTCAAAGAGGCGTCCCAGGTTCTGAATCTGGACCTTCCGGCAGGGGACGTACTTACCAACATTGACACCCACGGGGGCTTCCACGGAGACGGAGAATCCTGTGTCGTCCTGGCCTTCACGCCGGAGAACGGGGAGGCTCTGGCCGAGGAGCTGGCCGGGCGGACGGACTGGCAGGCTCTGCCTCTGGGTGACCCGTCCGCCGCGGTGATGGAATCCATCATCCCCCTGCTGGAGGACGATGGGCTGGATTACACGGTGCCCGCCCAGGGCTGGTACTGGTATCAGGACCGCTCCCCGGCCGGACACAGCCGGGAATTTCCCCTCAACTGCACCATCGCCAT
>CALWXT010000125.1 GCA_944385575.1 uncultured Flavonifractor sp.
ATATAGTGCTGGTTCGTCGCGTAGGTGAAAAAGCAGAACAGGCACCAGGAAATCACCGTGGACGTCGGGATGTTCCCAAAGCTCAGGAATTCCGCCGGAAGCAGTTCACTCAGTCCGCTGATCCCGCCCGCATAATACAGGGTGATGGGCAGGGCCACAAAGAGGGATGCGACAATGATGATGAACTGCACGACATCTGTGTTTGCCACCGCGATGAGGCCGCCCCCCATCGTGTACAGCAGAACGATGGCCACACTGATCAAAAGGCCCACCATTTTGGGAATTCCCAGAACGCCTTCCAGGGCCACCGCGCCTACCATAAACTGCGTGGACAGCTGCGTAGCAGTTGCCAGCAGATGCATGATTGTCGCAAGCGTCCGCATCGCCCGGTTATAGCGCCATTCAAAGAACTCCGTAACCGTGACCATTTGCGGAAGCTTGATTTTTCCCGCAAAAAAGATCCCCAGGAGAATCATGGCCGGAACCGCGGCCCAGTCCCACCATGCGCCCGCAACGCCGATGGCGTAGCAATAGGCCATGGCTCCGATCAGGCTGCTGCCGCCAAACTCTGTGGCCGCCATGCTGAAGCCGACCTGGATCCGCCCCAGCCGGTTGCCCGCCAGCGTGAAGTCCTTTACAGACTGAACCTGCCGGGAAGAGCGGTATCCCACATATCCGATGATGGCAAAAACAGCCACAACGCCCAAAAGGTCTGCAATCTTCAAGGTGTATTCCCTCTCTCTCTGTTTTTGGCGGCTTCTCTTCCGCCATCCACCCGCACTGTGCGGCATGGCCGCCAGCCATGCCGCACAGTGCAGATGGTCGTATGGATGTCAGGTGCGGCTGCTCTGGACCTCCACATTGTCACGGGCGTTCATCCGCCCCAGAACGATGCAGCAGATAAAGCCCAGAATGGAACAGGCCAGGCAGAGTGCAAACAGCATCGTATAGCCGGAAGGTCCCTTGTCAAGCCAGCCGCCCACCAGCGTATAGAAGAATGCATCCGGGCAGAACCCCACAAAGGAGGCCAGGCCGATGACGGCGCCGGTCTTGGCAACCGGGATGTTGGACTCTGCAACTGTGGCGAAATAGATGCCGCGGAAGCCGAACAGCAGGACGCTCAGAATGACCATCAGAATCACAGCCAGATACATCAGAGAGGGCGTCTGGGGCAGCAGCAGATAGGCCGCCTCGCAGATCGCAATTCCGATAAAGCCGACGGTCAGCACCTTGATGGAGGAGCCGACCTTGTCCACAATGATTCCCGCCAGCGGAGATGCGCCCATCTTGATGGCATAGGTCCGCAGGATCGCCAGAGTTCCCACCAGAGCGGAGGAAATCTTGAACACGTCGCTGAGATAGGGATTCAGATAGGTCAAAGAGGAGAACACCATGTAGGTTGCGAAAATGATGCCGCCGATCAGCCAGGCCTTGGGCATGGTCACCGCGCTGGCGATATCCCGGAAGGAGATCTTGTCCACGCCCTCCACATTCTTTTCCTTGATGAGGAAGAACAGGATCACGCCGCACAGGATGGACAGGCCGGAGTACAGGCAGACCACATAGCGGAAGCCGACCGTCACATCGGCGAAGGTCTCAAACAGGTAGAGGCCGATGAAGGAGACCACGACGCCTGCAATGCCGGAAAGGCCCTCATTGAATCCGAACAGCTTGCCCTGTTCGGATTTGTCGCCCAGCATCCGGATGACCTTCATGGAGGCCGCCCAGAAGGTCAGGATGCAGGTGACGCCCCAGGCGGCGAAGATCACCAGCAGCATCCCATAGGGCGGGAAGGTGGCGAAATAGAGTCCCAGCGCGCCTGAGGAGATCAGGGAGAAGGACAGCAGCTTTTTCGCGGAGAACTTGTCGGCCAGAAACCCTCCGGGGAAATACAGGATCGTGGCCAGGATGCCGTAGACACTGATCAGATTGCCCAGCTGCTGATGATCCAGCCCCAGCGCCTCCCGCATGGGATCGTAGAAGGTGGATTTCAGATAGGGCAGACTGTACATGACCGTCGTGCCGCTGGCGATGATGAAGATAATCAGGTATTTTTTCCAGTCAAATTTCTTCTTCATGATTCCTTGTTCCTTTCTCTGTCATGGTCCATGCCTCAGCCGGCCAGGCTGTCCAGCGCCTGGGAGAGGTCCCGCAGCAGATCGTCCTTGTTTTCCAGGCCGACGGCAATCCGGATCATGCCGCTGTGTTCGATCTGAATGAGGGTGCAGCCCTCGCCCAGAGAGGTGGCAATCGTCATCAGGCGGGTGCTGTCCAGCAGCTTTTTGTTGGCCTCTGCCAGTTCCAGGCCGCCGATCTTCTTTTTCAGCCAGAAGGAGACGATGCCGCCGCCCATGCCGTGCATCTGGCTCTGGCACAGGGCATACTGGGGATGGCTGGGCAGCGCGGGATAGTTGACCAGATCCACCAGCGGATGTTGCTCCAGGAAGGAGGCGATGGCCAGGGCGTTTTCACAGTGGCGCTGGATCCGCATATCCAGCGTCATCATGCCCCGCATGATCAGCCAGGCATTGAACGGAGAGAGGCAGGCGCCGGTGAAGCAGGGCATCCCCGGGAAATGGATATTCTCTATGATGGACTTGGGTCCGATGATGGCGCCGCCCAGTGTGTCGCCGTGGCCGTTGATGTACTTGGTCAGGCTGTGGATTACCAGATCCGCTCCCAGCTCCAGGGGCCTTTGGATCGGCGGAGGCGCGAAGGTGCTGTCCACGATAAACAGGCAGTCATTCTCCTTTGCGATCCGGGAGATGGCCTGGATGTTCACCAGCCCCAGAGAGGGATTGGAGGGCGTCTCCGTATACAGCACCGCCGTGTTGGACCGGATGTTCTGCATGACGTTCTCCACATCGCGGAAGTCCGCGTAGCTGACGTCGACACCCATTTTGTCCACCAGAAATTCCTTGACAAAGACCCCTGTATGAGAGAAGACCTCCTCCGAGCAAAGCAGGTGCTCTCCCCGCTTCAGCACGGACAGGAGCGCGGAGCAGATGGCTCCCATGCCGGAGCCGGCACAGAGCGCCGCCTCGCCGCCCTCCAGAAGCGCCAGCTTCTCCTCCAGGGCATATACGGTGGGGCTTCCCTCCCGCGAATAGACCAGGCCTGTCCGGTCCCACGAGGCGTTCATCTCATCCACTGTGTCAAATCCGTATGTAGCCGTCTGGTAAATGGGCACGGCCAGAGACCGGGTGGCGGGATCCGGCTTGTGTCCGCCGTGGACCAGCAGCGTCTCCAGCGCCATATCTTTCAGACTTCCTTTTGACATTCCTTGCTTCCTCCCCTATAATAAAAGTCAGCATTGATTAAAATTTAGCAATTGACTTTCTCCAGGAACATCCTAAACTATCCCACTGGGGGAGAGTCAACCTTTAAATTCGCAGCTCTTTTTTGTGCACTTTGCCGAATTAAAGGAGGCCGACATGGAAGAACTGTACTCGATCGGGGAAACGGCAAAACTGAATGACGTCTCCATCAAGAGCCTGCGTCACTATGATGAAATCGGGCTTTTAAAGCCGCGGTACATCGACCCGGAGACCGGCTATCGCTATTACTGTTACAGCCAGTTTTCCTTCATCGACAAGATCAAGCGTTATAAAAATATCGGCATGTCGCTGAAGGAGCTTCGGGATCTCTTTCAGAGCCAGGACCTGAGCCGCCTGGCCGCCTTTTTGGAAGAGCAGAAGCAGATGCTGGACGAGGAGGAGCGGCTGCTTCAGGAAAAGCGGCAGGATGTGCAGTGGCTGGCGGATTTTTTTGCCTACTCAAAGGGGCTTGCCGTGGAAAACGACATCTCCATCAAGGAATTTCCGGCCATGACGATGATCTGTGTCCCCTGTCAGGGCGATGATTCCATGTACGCCATGGACATGGAGCTGCGCCGGATCACAGTCTCTCCGGAATTCCGCAGCTGCCAGATTCTGAATCCCTATGGATATATCCTGGATTTTGACCATCTTTTGAAAAATGAGATGTATCCCTCCGCCTCAACGGTCTGTGTGCGAGATGCCCCTGATGACTCGCCTTATATCTTTACCGCTCCCGCGGGGCGCTATCTCTGCTGTAAAGCATGTATCCTTTCCAACCATTGGAATGTCGATCCGTTGATTGCCTACTGCCGGGAGCATCAGTTCCGTCCCTCCCTGGTTCTGGCCTGCGAATACCTGAGCAGCCTGTACGACCCCAGAAACTCTCCTTACGAACTGCGTCTGCTCCTTTCGGACAGTTGCCTGCCGCTCCCAAAGGGCGGAAATCCGTAGTGCAAAATCTCCAAAAAAACAGCAGGGCAGAGAAATCCGCCCTGCTGTCTTATTTTGATTTGTCTCAGGCCGCCTGATTCCAGAAGCGATAAAGGATCACCGCGAACTGGGCGCGGGTGGCGGTTCCAGCGGGGTTCAGCGTTCCCGCGCTGGTGCCGCCCACGATGCCGTTGGCCACGGACCACTGCAGGGGTTCCACTGCGTAGTCCGCCACGCTGCCGGCATCCGGGTAGGCGCTCAGATCAGCCCGCTGGTCGTTGGCATAATTCCGCAGTTCCGCAAAGCGGTACAGCAGGGCCACCAGCTGCTGCCGGGTCACCGCCGCGCCGGGATTGGTGCCGTCGGAGATGCCGTTGTCCATGGCCCAGGTGCGCGCCTCTGCCATGTTGGCGGGAGACTGTCCGCTGAGCCGCGCCAGGATCATCCACACCTGCTGGCGGGTGATGCTGCCATTGGGGCTGAACGTCGTGGCCGTGGTGCCGTTGACGTAGCCGTTGTCATAGGCCCAGGCGATCTCATCGTAGGCCCAGAAGGTCTCCGGCACATCGGTAAAGAAGGCGCTCTCTCCGGTGCGGGCGAAGGTGACTTCGATGGTCACCCGGCCGCGGGGCTGCTCAAAGGTGTAAGTGCCGTCCCGATTGGCGGTGACGTCGATCTCCCGGCCATTCCGGTCGGTGACGATGACCTCGTCCACCTCATAGCCGCTGTCGGGATCCGGGGTGATGGTCACCTTGTCGCCCTCCTCGGGAGTCCGGGGATTCACCTTCACGCTGCCGCCGTTGCCGACATCCAGGATGGGGGAGTAACTGGGATCGCTGTCGCCGCCGGAGCCGGTGGATGGGGCAGAATAATAAACCTCATACCCTCCCGAGATCTGCCGCACATAGTAGTTTGCGGCACACTGGATATTCGCCGCACTGAAAGCATGGCCGTTTGTGTAAATAGAGATGTTCTTGGAGACGGAAACCGTTTCACTGATATCCTTCAGCAGATATACAGCCGAACCGCTGGGCGCGGCGGAGATCGCCTCTGCCAGCGTCTCGTAGTACGTCTCTGTGTTTCCGGACACCACATAAGCGGCATCAGAGGCTGCGGCTTCTTCCACATTTACCTGGTTCAGATACTTGTTCGTGCAGTCGATAAAGGTGGATCCTGTGACCGTGATCGGAGCAACCTGCTCTCCTTCCACCTTGCCGGTATTATTGACACAGTATCCGCCCTCCTGGTTGCAGTTTTTGAATGTGTTATCCGCAACCGTGATGGTGGAGGTTTTGGTCACCGCGTCGCTGAACATAATTCCGCTTCCGCTGCCGCTCAGATCAAAGGTGTTCCCCGTAATCGTGCACTTGTCGATTGTACCATAGGCTACAGAGATCGCACGGGACTGGTTTGTCCCATCAAAGGTGCAGTTTGTCACCGTGAGCTCCTCGCCCGCAACCAGCATTCCCCAGCTGCGCATGTTCTGGAAGGTGCAATGATCGTATGTCACATCATTTGCATGGGGATTATTGAGCGCCATGTAGCACGTTTTGACCTCGATGTCATCGAGTCCCTCCACGCCTTCCAGTCCGGTGAAGGTCGTATTGGTATAGGTGGCGTTGTTCCAACGGTCAAACACCGCAAATCCGTTGGTACGGATGGTACAGTCTGTTACAACCAGATTCCACGCTTCGTCGATATTCTCACCGGTTTGCGCCCAAGCAGCAACGCCGATCACAGAAGGAGACGCACTGTTGATTTCGTCTGCGGTCCCCGCAACAGGGGCGATCAATTCCGTCTTTTTCAGAGTCAAGGTTCCTGAGCCGGCGCCGTAATGAACAATGGCGCCATAGGGAATTGCAGTGCCGGTCATCCTCTGAACAATGCAGTTTTGGATGGTGAGATTCGTTCCCGTTTCCGTGGTTTTTAATTTGCAGGCGCCCTGGTCATTAGAGTCCTGCCCAGAATAGGTCTGCTGGAACCAGATGCCATCCAGCGTGACGCCATCCGCGGCAACACTGACCGTTCCCGTCAGGATCGTGCCGGCTTCGCCCGCGCCGCTGCCAAGCAGCGTGATCTTCTTGCTGATTGTGAGATCCTCGGCATAGGTCCCGGGTTTGATC
>CALWXT010000126.1 GCA_944385575.1 uncultured Flavonifractor sp.
CCCACCATCCTGGAAAACGGCTTCGGCGACCACCGGATCGAGGGCATCGGCGACAAGCACATCCCCTGGATCCACAACGTGAAGAACACCGACATGGTCATCGCCATTGATGATGAGGACTCCCAGCGGCTGCTGCGGCTGTTCAACGACCCCGCCGGCCGGGCCTACCTGAAGGAGGCGGGCGTACCGGAGGAGACTCTGGAGCAGCTCTCCCTGCTGGGTATCAGCGGCATTGCCAACGTGCTGTGCTGCGTGAAGCTGGCCAAGTATTATGAGCTCACCGAGCGGGACGTGGTGTGCACCGTCCTCACCGACTCCGCCGATATGTACCGCTCCCGCATTGCCGAGCTGGAGGAGGCCAACGGCGCTTACTCCGACAAGGCCGCCGCGGTGGATCACGCCCTCCACCTGCTGGGCCTGCGTACCGACCACATGGCCGAGCTGGGCTACTACGACCGCAAGCGCATCCACAACCTGAAGTATTACACCTGGGTGGAGCAGCAGGGCAAGGACATGCACGACCTGAACGACCTGTGGTATGACGAGGACAAGACCTGGAAGGGCATCCACGGCCAGGCTGCCCAGCTTGACGAGCTCATTAACGCCTTCAACGAGGAGACGGGCGTGCTCAAGAGCCTGTAAAAAGGAGGTCCCTCCATGAAATATGTCCTGAGCGCCAAGTGCGTCAAATGCGGGAAGGAATATCCCGCCGGCCCCAACCTCACCACCTGCGCCTGCGGGGGCATCCTGGACATCCAATACGACTACGCCGCCATTCGCCGGGACTTCTCCCCCCGGGAGCTGGAGCAAAATAACGACTGGTCCATGTGGCGGTACCGGCCCTTCCTGCCGGTGGAGGAGACCACCACACCGCCCCCACTGCGGGTGGGCTGGTCTCCCCTGTACCAAGCCGACCGGCTGGCCAAGGAGCTGGGGCTGAAAAAGGTGTACGTCAAGGACGACGGTTTGAACCCCACCGCCTCCCTCAAGGACCGGGCCTCCGCCATGGCGGTGGCCAAGGCCAAGGAGGCGGGGGCACGCACCATCGCCTGCTCCTCCACCGGCAACGCCGCCTCCTCCCTGGCGGGCAACGCCGCCGCCGCGGGATTTGAGACTTACATCTTCGTGCCCAGCCGGGCCCCCAAGGGCAAGGTGGCACAGCTGCGCATCTTCGGCGCCACCGTCATCAGCGTGGACGGCTCCTATGAGGACACCTTTGAGCTGAGTAAGGCCGCCATCGAACGCTGGGGCTGGTACAACCGCAACGCCGCCATCAACCCCTACCTGTCGGAGGGCAAGAAGACGGTGACCCTGGAAATCATGGAGCAGCTGCATTGGCAGGTGCCCGACTTTATCGCCCTGTCGGTGGGGGACGGCTGCACCATCGCCGGGGCGTGGAAGGGCCTGAAAGACCTCCACGCCGCCGGTTTTATCGACCGCCTGCCCCGGCTCATCGCCGTCCAGGCGGAGGGCTGCTACCCCCTGAACCGGGCCATCCAGACAGGCAAGCCCTGGGAGCCCATGGAGGAAAACACCCTGGCCGACTCCATCGCCGTGGGGGTGCCCCGGAACCCGGACAAGGCTCTCAATGCCATCCGGGAGTCGGGCGGCGTGGCGGTAAATGTCTCTGACGAGGAGATCCTGGCCGCCATGCGCCTGCTGGGCCGCACCCAGGGGGTGTTTGGGGAGCCCGCCGGCGTTACCGGCACCGCCGGGGTAAAGAAGGCCCTGGAGCTGGGGCTCATCTCCCCCGACTCCACAGTGGTAAGCATCGTCACCGGCAACGGCCTGAAGGATGTACAGAACGGCATCAGGGCCGCCGGGGAGCCCATGCTGGTGAAACCGGACATGGACGCTCTCCTCTCCGCGTTCGCGGAGCATCATATTACACCAGAGGAAAGGAATTAACGCTATGAACGTGCGCGCCGCCAAGGTGGGGGTCTGGTTCTACATGCTCTTTACGCTGGCCAGCTTTGCCACCACCATCATCTTCTACATCACCACCACCGGTATGGGGACCATCGCCATTGCCGGTCTGCCCCTGTGGATGGCCTATACCGTGTTTTCGGTCATCAAGAGCATTGCCGACCTGATCGGCCCCCAGCAGCGGATTGCCAACTTTACCCGGATGCTGGACCGGTGGGAGGACACCTTTGAGAGCCGGGGCAAGGCCCTGCTGCTGCTGTTCTTCATGACCATGGCGGTGGGCGCCATCAAGCTGGCGGTGCCTGTGATCCTGGTTCAGTTCTGAGCGGATAAAATAAGGAGGCAGTTTCTATGTCCATCCTCATTCAAAACGGTACCCTGCTCTGTCCCGAGGGGCCGGTAAAGGCCGACCTGCGGGTGGACGGGGAGCACATTGCGGAAATCGGACCCAACCTCCCCGTTGGGGACAGTCAGGTGATCGACGCCGCCGGCAAGCTGGTTTTCCCCGGCTTTATTGACACCCATACCCACTTTGAGATGAACAAGGGCACCATCCGGGAGACCGCCGACAACTGGGAGAGCGGCACCAAAGCCGCCCTGGCCGGCGGCACCACCTGCGTGCTTGACTTTGCCGAGACCCAGCGGGGGGCCTCCCTCCAGTCCGCTCTGGAGGAGTGGCACAGCCGGGCCGACGGCCACGCCTCCTGCCACTACGGCTTCCACATGACCATCAAGGACTGGGACAGCCGCATCCTGGCGGAAATTCCCCAGATGACCGCCCAGGGCGTCACCTCCTACAAGGTCTATCTGGCCTACGCCAACATCCGGGTACCCGACGGCGTGGCCTACGAGGTCATTAAGGCCGTGGGCAAAGAGGGCGGCATCGTGGGCTGCCACTGCGAGAACGGCGACCTCATCGACGCCGCCATTGCCGAGCTGAAAGCCGCAGGCAAGCTCTCCCCCGCCAGCCACCCCCTGTCCCATACCGCCGTGATGGAAGCGGAGGCTGTGGACCGCTGGCTGGCCCTGGCGGAGCAGGCTGGGTACCCGGTGAATGTGGTGCATCTGTCCACCCAGCGCGGCCTGGAGGCCGCCCGGCAGGCCAGAGCCAGGGGCCAGAAGGTCTACCTGGAATCCTGCCCCCAGTATTTCACCATGACCGAGGAGAAGTACCATCTACCCGGGTTTGAGAGCGCCAAGTACGTCTGTGCCCCTCCCCTGCGGCCCCAGTCCGACGTGGACGCCCTGTGGGAGGCCCTGGAGAACGGCGAGATCGACACCATCGGCACCGACCACTGCTCCTTCAACTATGAGCCCACCAAGATGCTAGGCAAGGACGACTTCTCCGCCATCCCCGGCGGCATCCCGGGCACCGAGCACCGGCCTGCCCTGATGTACACCTATGGCGTAAAGTCCGGCCGCATCACCCCCCATCAGATGATGCTGGCTCTGGCTCAGCACCCCGCCCAGCTCTTCGGCATGTTCCCCCAGAAGGGGGCCTTGCAGGTGGGGGCCGACGCCGACATCGTGATCTTTGACCCCGATCATACCTGGCGCATTACCGCTGAAAATCAATACCAGCGGGTGGACTACACCCCCTACGAGGGGATGGAGATGGCCGGATGCACCGACACCGTACTCCTCAGCGGCCAGGTGGCCGTGGAGGGCGGCAAGGTGGTGGCCGAGGGCCTGGGCCGGTACGTCCACCGGGGTCCCAGCCAGTTCTGGCGTTGAGGGTCGGCGGCGTCCTGCTGGCCTCCGGCCAGGGCAGGCGGTTCGGCTCCAATAAGCTGCTGGCACAGGTGGAGGGCGTTCCCCTCTACCTCCGGGCCATGGACACCCTGGGAAAAGCGGGGCTGCACCGGCTGGCGGTGTGCTCCCCTTACACCGAGATCCTGGCGGCTGGGGAAAACTCCGGCTTTCTCCCCCTGCGCAACGAGCATGCCGCGGAGGGGATCTCCGCCTCTGTCCGGCTGGGTCTGTCCGCCATGGAGGACCTGGACGGGGTGCTGTTCGCCGTGTGCGACCAGCCATATCTGACCACAAAAAGTATTATCGATCTGATAAATTCCTTTCAGGAATCAAAAGCCGCCATCTGTGCCCTGTCCTGGAAGGGACAGCGAGGCAATCCGGTGATTTTTCCCCGGGACCTGTTCGGGGAGCTGGCCGCCCTCACAGGCGACGTGGGAGGCGGGGCGGTGATCCGCCGCCACCCGGACAGACTGCTTTTGGTGGAGGCGTTTTCCACACGGGAGCTGTCCGATGTGGATAAGCCCGAAGATCTTTCCCAATAAAAAAAGCGGTGGTCTCCCGATAAGGAGACCACCGCTTTTTTTGCTCAGCCCACCAGACTTACGAGGGTGCCGATTCCCTCGACTTCCATTTCAATACGGTCGCCCGGCTGGAGGAAGGGATATTCTGTCCGACTGTATTCCATGAGGGTACCGCCCCCCAGTGTGCCCGAGCCGAACAGCTCGCCCGGGAACAGCTCAACATCAGTAGATGCCCGCTGAATCATCGCACCAAACGTGTGGAGAATGCTCTTTGTGTTGTTCTCCCGCATCACTTTACCGTTGAGGGTCAGTTTTGTCTTTAGATCAAAACGCTGGGGATCGTCAGGGCAAAGATGGCTCATCAGCTCATCCCGGGTCACCAGCACCGGGCCGATAGAGGTGGCATAGTCCTTTCCTTTGGCGGGCCCCAGGCCCACGCTCTGCTCCTCCATCTGGATGTCCCGGGCGCTCCAGTCATTGAGTACGGTAAAGCCAAAAATATGTTCCAAAGCCTTTTCGGCGGGGATATTTTTTCCTCCGGTGCCGATAACGAAGCCGATCTCAAATTCGAAGTCCCGATTATGAGAAGAAGGCTGCGCGGGCACGACCTCCCCCGAGCCACGGAGCGCCTGGTGATTGGAAAAATAAAATACGGGAATCTCATAGTATTTGGGGGGTACCGTAAGCCCATACTGCCGCTTACAGTTTTCAAAATGCTCGGCAAAGCCCATAAAATCCCGGAAAGAACGGGGATTCGGCAGCGGCGGCAAATATTCTACCTGAGACATGGAGCAAAGCGCCTCCGCTTCTCCCAGGCCCGCCTTCAGAACAGGCTCATACCTGTCATACTCTTCAATGAGCCGGAGCATATCGTCAGGCAATCCTCTGGAAATGTACTCCAGCGGGACAAATTCCTCGCCCCGTACCAAACCCACATAGCGCCGTCCGAGGTACTTGACGGTGGCAAACTTCATGATACGCGCTCCCTTTCTTTTATCTGAATTCATATAAAAATATAATCTAAAGAAAAACAGAAATCAATGTGCATATTATCAAATTTTTAACGCTATATTTATATATATTATACTACTCTCAATTTTATCTGTATTCTGATATGCCATTGCTTCTTTGTGCTGTTTCCTTTATAATGGAATCAGTCCAAAAAGAAAGGCGATTTGCTATGTCTGCTCTGTCCAAACTTACGCTGGCGCCCTATCAGCACCTCAGCCCGATCAGCGAGCAAGTCTACACCGCACTTAAGGAGGCTGTGCTGTCCGGAGCCCTACCTGCGGGGGAGCATTTCACCGATACTCTTGTGGCCAGTCACTTCTCCATCAGCCGCACGCCCGCCCGGGAGGGCCTGCTGCGGCTGGAACGGGAGGGTTTTTTGAGCAGCGTCTCCCGCAAGGGCTTTGTAGTACCCGATGTCCGGGCTCAGGATGCCCGGGAGCTCTACACCGTGGCTCTGGCGCTGGAGCCGGCGGCGGTTCGTCTGGCTGCCCAGGTCCGCACAGAGGAGGACTTGGCCCGTTTGAAGGAAATTTTGGAACAAGAGGATCTCTCGGTGGCCGGTGCGGCAGATACCAACTTCACCTTCCATATACAATTGGCGCAGGCCTGCGGTAATCAGCTGTTGTGGGACTATATCCGGCAGGTACGGGAAAAAATGAAGCTGCTTCATTCCTTCCACGACCAGGCGGGCAGCTACCCCTCCACCCAGGCCTTCCTCACCCGCTCCAAAGCCTCTCACCAGCAAATATACGACGCGGTGGCGGCTGGGGACGGAGAGCTGGCGGAGCTTTATCTTCGCAGGCATTTGCTCATTGCACAGGAGCATTTTCTGCATGCTGTCACCTAAAAAAGCAGGCGT
>CALWXT010000127.1 GCA_944385575.1 uncultured Flavonifractor sp.
CTCATCGGCGCCGCCTCCGCCTTCGTGGAGAGCACCCTGGCCCAGTGCTATAAGGAAAAGCACGGGGAGAACTGGGTGGGCGGCCCGGCCTACTATATCCAGAAGGCCCTGGGCAGCCGGGTGTTCGGCGTGGTGTTTGCTGTGCTGCTTATCGCCTGCTTCGCCTACGGCTTCAACGCCCTTCAGGCCTATAACGCCGGTTCCGCTTTGCAGTACTACCTGCCCGGCTATTCCGAGAGCATCCTGCCCGCCGTGGTGGGCGCGGTGCTGGCTATCCTCACCGGCGTGTGCATTTTCGGCGGGGTGCAGCGTATCAGCGCCATCACCTCCGGCATCGTGCCGGTGATGGCCGCCGTGTATATCGCCCTGGGCCTGTTCATCACCATCAAGAACATCGGCCAGGTGCCCCAGATGATCTCCCTGATTGTCTCCCAGGCCTTCGACCCCAAGGCCATGTTCGCCGGGGTGGGCGCCTCCTGCGTGATGCAGGGCATCAAGCGGGGCCTTTACTCCAATGAGGCGGGCATGGGTTCCGCCCCCAACGCCGCCGCTGCCGCTGACGTGTCCCACCCGGTGAAGCAGGGACTGGTGCAGATGCTCTCCGTGTTCATCGACACCATCGTGATCTGTTCCACCACCGCCTTCATGCTGCTGCTGTCCGGGGTGCCCATCGACGCCTATAAGGAGGGCATGAACTTCGTCCAGGCGGCAGTCCACGCCCAGGTGGGCCCCGCGGGCCCGGTGTTCATCACCGTGTCCATCTTCCTGTTTGCCTTCAGCTCCCTGGTGGGCAACTACTACTATACCGAGTCCAACCTGAAGTTCATCAAGGATTCCAAGCCCCTGCTGCTGGTGTTCCGCCTTACCTGTGTGGCTGCCATCTTCATCGGCACCCAGATGAATTTCTCCATGGTGTGGGATCTGGCCGACGTGCTGATGGGCCTCATGGCCCTGGTGAACCTGGTGGCCATCCTGCTGCTGGGCGGCAAGGCCGTCAAGGTGCTCAATGACTACGTGGCCCAGAAGAAGGCGGGGAAGAACCCCGTCTACCGCTGGGAGGAGGTCCAGGTGGGCGACCGTTCCATCTGGGACGAGGCCCACGCCCGTAAGTGGGAGGAACAGTAAGGAGGAACTGCCATGGCCTTTTCCCTCACAAGTGAACAGCAGGCCGCGGTAGACAACCGGGGCGGCGGGCTGCTGGTATCCGCCGCCGCCGGATCGGGCAAGACCCGGGTGCTGGTGGAGCGGCTGTTGGCCCGGGTGGAGGAGGGGGCGGACATCGACCGCTTCCTGGTCATCACCTACACCAAGGCTGCCGCCGCCGAGCTGCGGGGGAGGATCGTGGAGGAGCTGTCCGACCGCCTGTCCAGGCGGCCCACCGACGGCCATCTGCGCCGTCAGGCCGCCCTGGTGTACAAGACCCAGATCTCCACCATCCACGCCTTCTGCGCCCAGCTGCTGCGGGAGCGGGGACAGGAGGCCGATGTGGACCCGGACTTCCGGCTGTGCGACGAGGGGGAGGCGGGCATCCTCATGCTCCGCGCCCTCAACGACGTGCTGGACGCCCGCTATGAGGACATCAGTGAGGGCAGCGACTTTGCAAACCTGGTGGACACCATGTCCGCCGGGCGGGACGACTCCCGGCTGGTGCAGATCGTGCTGGATATCCGGGGGCGGGTCCAGGCCCACCCGGACCCGGCGGCATGGCTGGATGAACAGGAGCGTGCCTTTGCCCTGGAGGGGGTGACCGACCCCGCCGACACCCCCTGGGGGGAGCTGCTGCTGGCCGACGCCGCCGGGCAGGCGGCCTACTGGCGGCGCCGGATGGGTCAGGCCCTGGAGCTGTGCGAGCGGGACACCAATCTGGAGGCCAACTACGCCCCCAGCATTGGGGAGACCATCGTCGCTCTGGACGCCTTTTTGGCGGGTACCAAGACCGGCTGGGACGCCGCTGCCGCCGCCCTGCCCATTCCGTTCCCCACGGTGGGGCGGAAGAAGATGGTGGATGACCCCGCCGCCGCCGAGCGGGTGAAGGCCATCCGAACTGCCTGCAAGAAGCGGATGGAGAAGCTGGAGGACTGGTTCTGCGAGGGCGGCGCGGAGCTGCTGGACGGCCTGCGGGCGGTACACCCGGCGGTGCGGGGGCTGTTCGCCCTGGTGAAGGACTTTGAGGCGGCCTACACCGCCGAGAAGAAGCGGCGGAGCCTGCTGGACTTCTCCGACCTGGAGCATCTGGCGGTGGCCCTGCTGGTGGGGGCGGACGGACGCCCCGCCCCTCTGGCCCGGCAGTGGAGCAATCGGTACGACGAGATCATGGTGGACGAGTACCAGGACACCAACCAGGTGCAGAACGCCATTTTCTCCGCCCTGTCCAAGGACGGAACAAATCTCTTTCTGGTGGGTGACGTGAAGCAGTCCATCTATCGCTTCCGGCTGGCCGACCCCACCATCTTTCTGGAAAAATACCGGCGCTTTACCCCCTATGAGCAGGCCCAGGAGGGGGAGGAGCGGCGGGTGATTTTGTCAAAGAATTTCCGCTCCCGGCCTGAGGTGCTGGAGGGGTGCAACTTCCTGTTCCGTAACCTTATGTCCGTGCCCTTTGGCGAGATGGACTATACCGACGACCAGGCCCTCTATCCCGGCGCCCCCTATGGGTCCGACCAGAGCTATCAGGTGGAGCTGGACGTGCTGGACGCCTCAGTCACCGGGGAGGACGAGGGGGAGAAGGTGGCCCGGGATCTGCTGGAGGCCCGCTTTGCCGCCCGGCGCATCCGGGAGTTACTGGACGCCCGTTTTCCCGTGTCCGACGGGGAGGGTGGTACCCGGCCGGTGCGCACCTCCGACATCGTCATCCTCCTCCGCTCCCCCAACACGGTGCTGCGGCACTATGCCCTGGCCCTGGGAGAGCAGGACATCCCGTGGGAGGCGGAGGGAGGCGGGGACTTCTTCGCCGCCATCGAGGTGAATGTGGCCCTGTCCCTGCTGCAGATCATCGATAACCCCCGGCAGGACGTGCCCCTGGTGTCAGCCCTTCGCTCCCCGGTGTACGGCTTTTCCGCCGACCGGCTGGCCCAGCTCCGGGCTGCCTCCCCGGACACCGACCTGTACGCCGCCCTGGAGGCTGACGGCGGCGAGGACTGCCGGGCCTTCCTGGACGAGCTGGCCAGGCTGCGGCTGGGCGCGGGGGACATGAGCAGCCATGAGCTGATCTGGCACCTCTACGACCGCACCAACCTGCTGGGCATTTTCGGCGCCATGGGGGAGGGGGAGACCCGGCAGGGCAACCTGCTCACCCTGGCGGAGCTGGCCCGGCAGTACGAGGGGGCGGGTCACAAGGGCCTGTTCCGTTTCCTCACTTATCTGACCCGGCTGCGGGAGAACGGCTCCAGGCTGGCCCTGCCTGGGGCGGGGCGTACCGGCGGCGGGGTGCGCATCATGAGCATCCACAAGTCCAAGGGCCTGGAGTTCCCGGTGGTGCTGCTGTGCGGCCTGGCCCGGCGGCTCAACCGGGAGGACATGAGTCGGCCCATCCTGTTCCACCCTCAGCTGGGTGTGGGCCCCAAGGGCCTGGATGTGGAGCGGGGGGTGGAGTACCCCACCCTGGCCCGCACCGCCGTGGCCCGGCAGCTGGAACGGGAGATGATGGCTGAGGAGCTGCGGCTTTTGTACGTGGCCATGACCCGTGCCAAGGAGAAACTGATTTTGTCGGTGGCCCTCACCGGCGGAGGGAAGGATCTGGCCAAGCTGGCGGGAGACGCGGGCTGCCCGGTGGACCCACAGGTGCTGCTGGCCTGCCAGAGTGTAGGCCAGTGGGTGCTGCTCTCCGCCCTGTGCCGCCCGGACACCGGAGCCCTCCGGCGTGCGGCGGAGACCGACGTGCCGGTGCCTGACACGGACTTCGGCCCGGGCTGGGATGTGAACTTTGTGGACGGTACCCCCTTCCTGGATGGGCCGGAGCGGGTACATCCCGCCGCTGCCCCCACACCGGAGGAGGGAGAGCCGGAGCACGAAGCGGCGGAACTGACGGAAAAACTGGCCTGGTGCTACCCCTATGTGGCCAGCGAGGCACTGCCCTCCAAGCTCACCGCCACCCAGCTGAAGGGGCGGGGACTGGACGAGGAGGCGGCGGAGCAGGCGCCCCGGCCGCCCCGGACCTTCACCTTCGGCCGGCCTCGGTTCGCCGCCGAGGAGTGGGGCCTCACCCCAGCCCAGAAGGGTACCGCTCTCCATCTGGTGATGCAGTACATCGACTTTGAGAAAGCGGGCACTGTGGAGGGGGTGGCGGCGGAGATTTCCCGGCTGGTGGAGCAGCAGTTCCTCACCCCCCAGCAGGGAGAGGCCGCCGACCCGGCGCCCATCGCCGCCTTCTTCCAGTCGGAGCTGGGGCGGGAGCTGATGGCCTCGGTGTCCCTCCGCCGGGAGTTCAAATTCTCCATCCTGGTACCCGCCCGGCAATATATCCCCACAGCCCCGGAAGGGGAGGAGGTACTCCTCCAGGGCGTGGTGGACTGCTACTTCGAGACCCTGGAGGGCATCACGGTGGTGGACTTCAAGACCGACCGGGTGACGGACAAAACCCTCAGGGAGCGGGCTGAAAACTACCGGCCTCAGCTGGAGGCGTACAGCAACGCCCTGGCTGAGATCACCGGAAAACCGGTGGTTCGCCGGGCGCTGTGGTTCTTTCATTTGGGCCGGGCGGTGGAACTGTAAAAATATTTAAAAAAGTGCTTGCAATCGGAGTTTCTTTGTGCTATCATATTCTAGCGTTTATAAGGCGTGGAGGTTTGCTGCGCCGCTTCATCCGGAACGAGAAAGAGGTGAACACAACATGAAGGAAGGCATCCATCCCAACTATGAGCAGACTACGATCAAGTGCGCCTGCGGCAACGTGATCGAGACCGGCTCCACCAAGAAGGATATCCGCGTCGAAGTCTGCTCCAAGTGTCACCCCTTCTTTACTGGCAAGCAGAAGATGGTGGATACTGGCGGACGTGTCAGCCGCTTCAACAAGAAGTTCGGCCTGGACAAGAAGTAAGCTGGTCAAAGAGCCCGTACCGGAGCCGGTACGGGCTCTTTTTCATCCGGCACGCATACAATAGCCTGACAGGAGGGAAACGCCATGTTTGAAAAGATTGACCCTAAGAGCCTGGACCAGAATGTATTTTCCATGATCGGCGACCAGTGGATGCTGATTACCGCCGGAACCCGCGAGAAGTGCAAGACCATGACCGCCAGCTGGGGCGGCCTGGGAATCCTGTGGGGCAAACCGGTAGCAACGGTATATATCCGCCCCCAGCGGTATACCCTGGAATTTGTGGAGCGGGAAGATAGATTTACCCTCTGCTTCTTTGGAGAGGAGTATCGTCAGGCCCTGAACCTGTGCGGCACCAAGAGCGGCCGGGACATCGACAAGGTAAAGGAATGCAACTTTACGGTGGAGACCGAGAACGGCGCGCCCTACTTTGCCGAGGCCGACCTGGTGCTGGTTTGCAAGAAGGCCTACTGGCAGGACATGGACCCCACCCACTTCCTAGACGACGAGATCGACGGCAGACACTATCCCAAGAAGGACTATCACCGCATCTTTATCGGCGAGATCGAGACGGTGCTGAAAAAGAAATGACGCCGGGGCCCACAGGCCCGGCGCGGAGGAACCAATGACAGAAAACCAAGAGAAAAAAGCCATCAACCGGGCAGTGCTGGTGGGCCTCAACGCCCACTGCCTGTCCCGGGAGGAAAACGCCGACGACTCCTCCATGGAGGAACTGGCCGACCTGCTGGAGACTGCCGGCGGGGAGTGCGTGGGCACCGTGTTCCAGAACAAGGACGCCCCCGACCCCCGCACCTTTATCGGCGAGGGCAAGGTGGCCGAGGTGAAGGAGCTGGTGGAGGCCATGGGGGCGGACATGGTGATCGTGGACAACCCCCTGTCCCCCTCCCAGCAGCGTGCCCTGTCGGAGGATCTGAAGGTGCAGGTGCTGGACCGGGCGGCCCTGATCCTGGACATCTTCGCCCAGCGGGCCCGCACCAAGGAGGGCCGCCTCCAGGT
>CALWXT010000128.1 GCA_944385575.1 uncultured Flavonifractor sp.
CATCTTCACGAACCACTGGGCGGAGATCAGGGGCTCCACGTCGTTGTGGCAGCGGTAGCAGGTGCCCACGTTGTGCTGGTGGGGCTCCACCTTCACCAGGTAGCCCTGCTCCTCCAGGTCGGCCACGATGGCCTTCCGGGCCTCATACCGGTCCATGCCGGAGTACTTGCCGTAGCCCTCCACCACCTTGCCGTTGTCGTCCAGGACGCGGATGGTCTCCAGGTTGTGGCGCAGGCCCACCTCGAAGTCGTTGGGGTCGTGGGCGGGGGTCATCTTCACGCAGCCGGTGCCGAACTCCATGTCCACGTACTCGTCGGCCACAATGGGCATCTCGCGGCCCACCAGGGGCAGGATGCACTTCTTGCCCACGATGTCCTGATACCGCTCGTCATTGGGGTTGACGGCCACACCGGTGTCGCCCAGCATGGTCTCAGGCCGGGTGGTGGCCACGATGACATACCGGCCCTCCTCGCCCTGGATGGGGTAGCGGATGTGCCAGAAGTTGCCGGGCTTGTCCTGGTACTCCACCTCGGCGTCGGACAGAGCGGTGACGCAGTTGGGGCACCAGTTGATGATGCGGGAGCCCTTGTAAATGAGGCCCTTCTTGTAGAGGGAGACGAACACATGGCGGACGGCCTTGGACAGGCCCTCATCCATGGTGAACCGGGAGCGGCTCCAGTCGCAGGAGGCGCCCAGCTTCTTCTGCTGCTCCACGATGCGGTTGCCGTACTTGTTCTTCCAGTCCCACACCCGCTCCAGGAACTTCTCCCGGCCCAGGTCGTAGCGGGTCAGGCCCTCGTTCTTGCGCAGCTCCTCCTCCACCTTGATCTGGGTGGCGATACCGGCGTGGTCGGTGCCGGGCACCCACAGGGCGGCGTAGCCCTGCATCCGCTTGAAGCGGGTCAGGATGTCCTGAAGGGTGGAGTCCATGGCGTGGCCCATGTGGAGCTGGCCGGTGACGTTGGGGGGCGGCATAACGATGGTGAAGGGCTTTTTGTCGGGATCACGGTGGCCCTCAAAGCAGCCGTTCTTCTCCCACATCTCGTAGATGCGGCCCTCCACCTCCTGGGGTTCATAGACCTTGGGAAGCTCTTTCTTCATCTGATACACTCCTTTTCGGGGCAAAGCAAAAAGGTTCGCCCCAAGCTGTTGCTCAGGGCGAACCTGTCAGTCCGCGGTACCACCTGAATTTCCTCAATGTGAGGACACTCATTGCCTCTGTAACGGGAGGATTCCGCCGCTTCTTACTCCATTCGGAAACGGGACTCCGGGACGACCTTCCCCCCACCGCCGGAGAGCCTTGCACCAAACCGGCTCCTCTCTGTACCTTTCGCGGGGGTACTCCTTCCCATCGCTGTCTTTGCACATGAATGGTTATAGTATAGGCATATTCGGTGTAAAAGTCAAGTCAAACCGGGGGCAATCTCTTGTAATCAGCCATTTCCCATGATATGATGGACTTGAATCAGGGCAGGCATCCGGTCTGCCCGGCAAAGGAGGTAATCCTCATGCCGTTCCTGCTGATCTGCCTGGGTGCCCTTCCTCTTGCTGTGGGCGGAATCATGAACTGGGCCATGCTGTCTCTTCAGACCTGGCTTCCGCCCTTTTTACTCATCTCCCTGCTGTTTCTGCTGGTATGGGGCCTGATTGCCTTCCTCGCCCGGCCCCACGCGAAGCACTCTGCCGCGGTCATTCTCCCCCTCAACCTGATCCCCCTTCTCGTCCTGCTCCTGCTGGGTGTCCAGGAGCTCATCCTTCACGCCTACTGGCTCAACCCCGTGGGCCGTTGGACTCAGTACTACTATCTGCCGCTGCTGAGACCTGGCGTTCTACTGACCAGTGGCATGTCCTCCGTCTTTGCGGCTTACTGCGCCGCCTTTTTGTTGATGCTGGCCGCTTCTGCCCTGGGCTGTATGCTGCGCAAGCGGTAAAATATCCCGCAAAAAATACCGGGCCATCCCGATGGGATGGCCCGGTATTTTTATCGCAGTTCCTTGTCGCAGTAGGCACAGCAGTCCACGCCGCCGTTCTGCTTCACCAGCGGAGGCAGATAGAGCTCGGTCTGGGTGATGCAGTTGGGGTTGGAACACACCGGCTTGGTGCCGATCTCCACCGCATCGGGGCGCATGCGCTCCTGATTAGCCAGGTCGGTAAGCAGAGCCATACGGGCGTACATGCCGTACCGGGCCTGCTCAAAATAGACCGCCCGGGGATCGTCGTCCACGTCAATGGAGATCTCATCCACACGGGGCAGGGGGTGCATCACCAGCAGCTCCTTCTTGGCCCGGTCCAGCTTGCGGCGGGTGAGCACGTAAATACCCTTGCAGCGCTCGTACTCCAGGGGGTCCACAAAGCGCTCACGCTGGATGCGGGTCATATAGAGCACGTCCAACTGAGGAATAACGGCCTCCAGGCCGGTGACCTCAGTGAACCACATGTCGTTCTCCCGCATGAAGGCCCGCATATACTCAGGCACCGCCAGCTCACGGGGCGCGATGAGGAAGAACTTGATGCCCTTGAACTTGGCCAGAGCCTTGATAAGAGAGTGGACGGTACGGCCATTTTTCAGGTCGCCGCACAGGCCGACGGACAGCCCGTCCACCCCGCCCCGCAGCCGGGTGATGGTGGTCAGGTCAGCGGTGGTCTGAGTGGGATGCATATGGCCGCCGTCACCGGCGTTGATCACCGGCACGTCGGAGTAGAGAGAGGCGGCCTTGGCGGCGCCCTCTTTCGGATTGCGCATCACTACCACGTCGGCGTAGCCGGACACCATCTTGATGGTGTCCTTCAAAGTCTCGCCCTTGGCGGTGGAAGTGGACTTGGGATCGGCAAAACCGAACACCGTGCCGCCCACCCGCAGTATGGCGGTCTGGAAAGAAAAATTGGTACGGGTGGAGGGCTCATAGAACAAACTGGCCATCACCCGCCCCCGGCAGGCGTCCATAAAATCGGCGGGGTGGTCCATAATATCACTGCACCGCTGGTACAGGGAATCCCACTCCGCCCTCGTCAGGTCTCCAAAGTCGATCAGATGCCGCATGACGCTTCATTACCCCTTTTGAATTTTTTCTATCGTATCACATTTTACCGTCCCGGGGCAAGGGCAGAATGGACAAATTTCCACATTTTTTCTTCCTGCCCCTTGGCAGGGCCCATACCGCGGCAGTGTGCTAAAAACTGCAAGGCATGATTTGCGCCTCCCTGACCATGCTAAATCAGAGGAGGGGCAAAGCAATGGAAGTATTTTGGTATTTCTTTCTATACAGTTTCCTTGGCTTTTTGGTCGAGGTAACCTATGTGCGCCTGCGCAGGGAGGCCAAGCGGGACCGCAAGTGCCGGCTGATCCTGCCGGTCTGTCCGGTATACGGGCTGGGTGCCCTGGCCATCCTCCTGCTGCCTCAAGGGGTACAGCAAAATCCTCTGCTGCTCTTTCCAGCCGCAGCGCTGGCCTGCACCGGGGTGGAGTATGCCGCAGGGCTGTTTTATGAGAAGGTGTTCCGGGTATCTTTCTGGAGCTATGCCCATCTGCCCCTGAATTTAAATGGGCGGGTATGTCCGCTGTTCAGTCTGTTCTGGGGCGGTCTGGCGGTGCTGGTGCTCCGCGTGATCCACCCCTGGACTGCCCTGCTGGCAGCACGCATCCCGCCGTGGCTCTTTTTGCCCGCCGTGCTTCTGTGGGCTGCCGACACTATACTCACCGCGCTGCTTCTCCGCCGGACTGGGTCCACCGACGCCCTGCGCTGGTACCTCCGCCCCGCCCGGCGCAGTGCCGCCTGAACCGCAGCGGGACGGGAGCGCATCCGCTCCCGTCCCTTC
The DNA here is from genome assembly GCA_944385575.1 of uncultured Flavonifractor sp. Classification (GTDB taxonomy): domain Bacteria; phylum Bacillota; class Clostridia; order Oscillospirales; family Oscillospiraceae; genus Flavonifractor. Next base: position 3,817 of record CALWXT010000128.1, read on the forward strand.
CTTCTTCAGGCCCGCCGCAGCTCGTTTAAAGTCTCGTCGATCTTTTTCTGCGGTACATACGCCTGGGCCACGGATAGGATCTGCTCCAATGTAATGGTGCGGGCAGCCCCCATCATGGGGTGCTTCATCACCATAGGGAACCGCCGCTGGAGCACCGAGCGGGCATTGGGATGATCCATCAGCTCACCCACGGTAATTTTATTGTGCTTGAGATCCATTGTGTTCACCTCCTCCCTATCCTATGCCGTTCCCCGGGAGATTTGACTTGCCAGCCCATAACGCAGCCGCTATAATGGATGATACACATATTGATGCATTGAGATAGAAAGGAGCGCTGCGATCTTATGATCCGATCTTATCAAAATAAAACGCCCGAGCTTGCCCCCACCGCCCGGGCCGCAGAAAATGCTTCCATCATAGGCGGTGTTTCCCTGGCCGACCAGTCCAGCATCTGGTATGGTGCTGTGCTGCGGGGTGACGAGTCCACCATTACGGTGGGTGAGGGCTCCAACATTCAGGACAATGCGGTTATCCACTGTGATGCCCCCTATCCTGCCGTCATCGGCAAGGAGGTCACTGTGGGACACGGCGCCATCATCCACGGCTGCACCATTGAGGACCGCTGCCTCATCGGTATGGGCGCCATCCTGCTCAACGGCTGCGTCATCGGAGCCGGCAGTCTGGTGGCGGCCGGCGCTTTGGTCACCCAGGGTATGATCGTCCCGCCCGGCAGCATGGTGATGGGCTCTCCCGCCAAGGTCACCCGTCCCCTCCGTCCGGAGGAGTCCGCTGACATTCTGGACTCTGCGGCAACCTACCGGCACTTGTCTGTTCAGCAGCTGCCTCTGGCCACGGAAGCCTAAAAGGAGGGGCTGATATGAAAGAAAAGCCGGATCGTGCCGAGCGGCGCAGAAGGTTCCGGGAGCAGGTCCGGGAAAATCCCCGGCTGGCCGCCGTCTACTTCATCCTCCGCCTGTTGGTTATTTTGATGCTGGTGGCCCAGGCCTTCAACCACAACTTTGAAAACGTCTTCCTGTGTGTGCTTACCCTGTTTCTCTTTACTCTGCCCAGCTTTTTGGAGCGGAAGATCCGCATTGACATTCCAAACACCCTGGAGATCATCATTCTTCTGTTTATCTTCGCGGCCGAGATTCTGGGTGAGATCCGGGCCTATTATGTGACCTTTCCATACTGGGACACCATGCTCCATACCCTCAACGGCTTTCTGTGCGCCGCCATCGGTTTCTCCCTGCTGGACATCCTCAACCGGGACGAGCGGCTGACCCTGAGCCTCTCCCCCGTCTATCTGGCCTTGGTTGCCTTCTGTTTTTCCATGACCATCGGCGTGCTGTGGGAGTTTTTTGAGTGCACCATGGATCAGCTCTTTTTGCTGGACATGCAGAAGGACACCATTGTCCACTCCATCGGCTCTGTCATGCTGGACCCCAAGGGCGGCAACAATCCCACTGCCATCCACAATATTACGGATGTGATCGTGGTCACTGCCGACGGCTCACAGATCCCCCTTGGCTTGGGCGGTTATCTGGATATCGGTATTCTGGACACCATGAAGGACCTGTTCGTCAACTTCATCGGCGCTGTGGTCTTCTCCTTCATCGGTTACTTTTATGTGAAAAACCGTGGCAAGGGCCGCTTTGCCCGACGGTTTATCCCCAAGGCTCTGCCTCAGGAGCCGGAGAAAAAAGAAACGGAATAATCCCGCTCCTTCCGGGCACACTAGTAGCGTACCACGGAAAAAAGGAGGAATTATTCCATGAATCAGACCCCTAATAACAGCATCAAGTGCTCCGTGTCCAGCTGCGCCCACCACTGCCAGGGCCAGAACTACTGCACCCTGAACGAGATCAAGGTCGGCTGCTGCGAGCCCAACGCCACCAAGTGCGCCTCCACCGAGTGCGCCTCTTTCCAGCTGGGCCAGCATTGAGCACCTGAACAAAAAAATCAGGATCTGCAAACGGTTGCAGATCCTGATTTTTTATTGCCTTTCTTACTCCTTGGGCTCGGCGGGCGCCTCAGCCTTGGGAGCCTCCGCCGCAGGAGCGGCGGGCTTGGCGGCGGCAGCGGGGGCCGCCTTGGGAGCCGCGGGCTTCACCTCAGGCACCTTGCCGTCCACGGTGATCAGCTTGCGGGGGCACTTCTGGGCACAGATGCCGCAGCCGATGCACTTCTCGTAGTCGAT
>CALWXT010000129.1 GCA_944385575.1 uncultured Flavonifractor sp.
TTGTAGCTTACGGTTGTGTGATCTCGCTGCCGTCCAGGAGGACGGTGTAGGTGGCGCAACTGGCGGTGCCGTCAGGTTCGGAAGAGATCTCCTCCACCTGGCACACCCAGCCGGTGCCGGCCTCGTTCAGGCCGATACAGGTGATGGTGCGCTTGATGCCGTCGTCGCTGGGGCCGGTAAGCACCCCGGAGCTGTCTGCCGTCAGACTGTTCGCCGCCCAGCCCAAATGCAGGGCCAGCTTCTCCACAGCCTGAGCCTGGGTCAGCTCCGTTCCGGTGCTGTTGATGTCCAGACCGGTGGTCTCAATGCGCTGCTCGGGGGCTACGGTGTAGGTGTTGGGCTGAGCCGACGGTACGGCGGACGGCAGGGGCGCAGGGGTAGCAGGAGGCACGGTACCTTCCGGCGCCTGCGTCTCTCCGGCTTTGCCCTGCACAGGCGGTTCGCCGTTGTCTTCCAGATTCCTGCTGCCCTTATCCGCCTCGGCGCTGACCTGAGGCTGAGCGTCGGGCGTCACAGCTGCCGGGGCGGGCGTACTGGTATTTTGGGCCGTGACAACATCTGCACCAGCCGCCGGTGCCTGCTCGACCCGGGAGGCTGCACCGTCCCACTGACGCATGGCGCTGCTGCCCACAAATACCAGCACCAGCACCGCCGTCAGAGAGGCCAGCGAGCGCCAACGCCACTGTTTTTTCTTCCCCTGGAACGGGGTAACCTTGGAACGGCGGACTTCCGCCATAATGTCATCCTTCAGGTCTGCCGGGGGCTGGGCCGCCAGCTTGGGCAGCTCCAGATGCAGCTCCTCAAAGTCAGCCAGGAGCGCCCGGCATGCCGGGCACGCCGCCAGGTGTTCTTCCAGCGCGGCGGACTCCTCCGCCGTCAGAACCCCGTCCAGCTTAGCGCTGATGAGATCCAGGGCCTGTTCACAATCCAGCATGTCGTTCCCTCCTTCTTTACGGAACGAATAAGTTCCGGTTGTTTCACTTTATGGACGAAGGATCATCGAAAAAGTTCCCGCTCTGGATCAAATATTTCCGCAGGGCCAGACGAGCCCGGGCAATGCGGGATTTGACGGTACCTTCCTCCAGGTCCAGCAGCTGGGCGATCTCCCCGTAGGACAGGCCCTCCAGCTCCCGCAGGATGAGGACCTTCCGGTGTTCCTCCGACAGAGCGGCCAGCCCGGCCCGGAGCGTGTCCTGGCGCTCCCGCCGTTCAGCCTCCGCGTGGGGGGAGAAACGCTCGTCAGGCAGATCGGCCTGCTGGGCCTCCCCGTCGTCGTCCAGTGACACCGTCATGGACAGGGTGCTCCGCCGCTTCTCCTTCCGGAGAAAGTCGATGCACACGTTGCTGGTCAGCCGGTAGAGCCAGGTGGCAAAGGAGCTGTCTCCCTGGAACTTCCCCAGTCCCTTCCAGGCGTTGAGGAAGGCCTCCTGGCACAGCTCGGCCGCATCGTCCGGGTTGCCCACCATCCGCAGGGCCAGGTTGTAAATGCGTCCCTGGTTCTGCTCCACCAGAGCCGCAAAGCAGTCCTCATCTCCCTGCCGGGCCCGCTGGACCAGCTCCCATTCCGGTTTCATGCCTTCCTCGTCACCTCACTTTCCGATTTTGAGCGGTTCTTACCGCTCCTCGTCTTTCAGATCCCGCTTGATGCCGGCGGTCACCTTGTAGATATCCTCCATGGTGGACACATGGCTGATCTGTTCCTTATAATAGCCCGCGTAGGGCACGCCTTTGAGGTACCAGGCGTAGTGCTTCCGGGCCTCCAGACAGGCGATGTGCTCTCCCTTGTGAGCGGCGGACAGCTCAAACTGCCGCACCGCCGTGTCGCACCGCTGGGCCAGCGGAGGCAGGGGCGGGATCTCCTTTCCCTCCAGAGCTGCCTGGGCGCGCTGAAACAGCCAGGGGTTGCCGAAGCAGCCCCGGCCGATCATGGCCATGTCCGCGCCGGTATACTTCAGAATATGCACCGCGTCCTCCGGCTCAAACACGTCGCCGTTGGCGATGACCGGGATGGACACCGCCTCCTTCACCGCCTTGATATAGTCCCAGTTGGCCTTTCCGGAATACATCTGGGTCTTGGTGCGGCCGTGGACCGCCACGGCGGCCACCCCGGCCTGTTCCATGGCCTTGGCGAACTCCACGCAGTTGATGGAGCCCTTGTCCCAGCCCAGGCGGAACTTCACCGTGACCGGCTTTCCGCCGGCCCCCCGGATCACTGCCTCAGCCACCTTGACCGCCAGTTCTGGGGTTTTCATCAGGCCCGAGCCGTCTCCGGAGTTGGCTACCTTGGGCACCGGGCAGCCCATGTTAATGTCGAGAATGTCTGCCCCGGAGACTTCGGCGGCGATGCCCGCCGCCTGCTCCATACAGGCCGGGTCGCTGCCGAACAGCTGGGCGGCGGCGGGGTGCTCCCCGTCCCCCAGTTTTAGCAGGGGAATGGACTTCTTATCCTGATAGCACAGGGCCTTGGCGCTTACCATCTCGGTGACGGTATAGCCCGCCCCCAGCTCCCGGCAGATCGTGCGGAAGCCCAGGTCCGTCACTCCGGCCATTGGAGCCAGCGCTAGCTTTGTATTTATAGTGATATTGCCAATTTTCACAATGTACCCTCATATGTTATAAATAATGGCGTAACAAGCGTATCATACCACAAGGCCGGACATTCGGCAAGGCTGTTGCCTGTTTCGGCCCAGGATGAAAAAAGGAGTATGTTTTATGGATAAGTATGTTTGCGATATCTGTGGCTATATCTACGACCCCGCCAACGGCGATCCCGACAACGGCGTAGCCCCCGGCACTGCCTGGGAGCAGGTGCCTGCCGACTGGGTGTGCCCCCTGTGCGGCGTGGGCAAGGATCAGTTCTCCAAGCAGTAACATGCAGAAAGCGGCGGCCCGCAGAGGGCCGCCGCATTTTTATTTGCGTCGAAAAATCCCGGAGAAAGGAACGCCCTGTGCCTGAAGGGCAGCCAGGTAGAGCACCATACCGAAAACCGCGCAGACTGCCAGATTGGGCAGGTCACCCATGCCGGCGGCCCGGAGCACCTGGAACAGCAGCCGGACCACCAGCCCCATCAGCAAAGCGGCCAGGCCGGGAGCCACACACCAGGCAAAGACCCGGGCTTTCAGTCCGGTGGCCTTATGTACCACCCGCCAGTTGAGCCAGGCCCCCAGGGCGGCGGAGAGCACGAAACCGGCCACATAGCCCATCAGTCCCATTCCGGGCAGACCCATCAAGAAGAAGGTGCAGCCCAGCTCGGCCACCGCGGCCAGCAGGGCGTTGCGGGCGGCTGCCTTCTGCCTTCCCACTCCGTTGAGGGCACCGGAGAGCACCGCCTGCCAACAGGTCAGCGCCACGCCAACTGCCAGGGGGAGCAGGTAGTTTCCCACCGCCTCCTCCCGGAACAGCAGTACCCCCAGCGTGGGGCCCAGGACGGTGAGCAGGGCCATGGCGGGGAGCACCAGCAGAGAGGTGGCCAGCATGGCCCGGTCCAGACGGCTGCGCACCAGGTCGGCCCGGCCCAGGGCGGCGGCCTGGGCCAGCCTGGGAACCAGAGTGAGGCCCAGTGCGCCGATGAAGGCGGTGGGCAGGCAGAGCATGGGAATGGTCATGCCGCACAGAATGCCAAAGGAACTCATGGCCTCGTGGACCTCTACCCCCGCCGCCACCAGCCGCTGTGGGATGAGTACCGCCGTGGCTGAGCCCATCAGGTTGCCCAGCAGGCTGGTCATGCCCACCGGCAGGGCGATGGAGGCCACCTTCCGGTTCAGGCTCCGCCCCTCTGGAACCGTCCCCGGCAGCCCGGCGGCCCTGTCCAGACTCCGTCGGGCCAGCAGCAGGAGGGTGAGGGCGGAGAACAGCTCGCAGGCCGTCATGCCCAGCACAATGAGAGCTACCGTCCGCTCCGGGTTCTGGGGCAGGAACAGCACCAGCAGCCCCAGTACCGCCACCGCCCGGATAAACTGCTCGCACAGTTCCACTGCCGCCGGGGGACGCACGTTCCCTGTGCCGTAGAAATAGTGCTTGTGGAGATTTTCCACCCCCGTGAGCAGTACGCAGGGCAGCAGCAGCACCAGCCCTGTCTGAGTGCGGGCGTCCCCCAACAGGTAGACCGAGATCGGGTCATAGCATAAGACGGTGATGACTGCCGCCGGGGTGAACAGGATGAGAAACAGGACCAGGCAGCGGCGCAGCAGCGCCGAGATAGCCGCACGGTTGCCCATGGCATGGTAGCTGGCCGACAGGTTGGAAACCGCCGCTGTCAGCCCCACGGCGGTGATGGACATGAGTACGGAGTACACCGGCATCACCAGCTGATACAGGCCCATCACCTCCGCCCCGATGAGCCGGGACAGGAAAATACGGTATATGAACCCCAGAGCCTGAGAGCATATTCCGGTGCCTGTGAGCAGCAGGGTGCCGTATAACATGGATGTACGGTCAATCTTCATCGCGCCGCCCCCCTTCGTATCTCACTGTATTCCAAACGGGTTGTCCGCCATACATCATCCGTTGACAAGTGGAAGAAAAAGGAGTATTATGCGTCTATTAACGCATTGCATCGCGAAAGCGGGGAAAGCCATGATTGCCACCGTTATCAATGTTGTCCTGATCCTCCTGGGGAGCGCACTGGGACTGATTTTCAAAAACCGCATCAGCGCCCGGTTTGCCTCGGGCCTTACCTTTGCTCTGGGCCTGTGTGTGCTGGGCATCGGCATTACCAGCATGATCTCCACGGCGGACAGCCTGTGTGTCATCGTGTGTATGGTGGTGGGTACCCTGCTGGGTGAGGCTATCAACATTGAAAAGCGCATGGACAGCGTGGGAGAGCTGCTCCGCCGCAGGCTCATCCGTGGGGAGGGCAACAACCGCTTTGTGGAGGGCTTTGTCAACGCTTCGGTGCTGTTCTGCGTGGGGGCCATGGCCATCAACGGCTCCATGGAGGCGGGGATGAACCATAATTATGACATTATCATCTCCAAGGCGGTCATCGACGGGGTGACTTCCATTACCTTTGCGGCCGCCATGGGTGTGGGAGTGGCCTTTGCCGCTCTGCCCATCCTGGTCTACCAGGGCGGGCTGACCCTGATCTTTGCTGCGGTGGGGCAGGGAATGGACCCGGCGGTGGTCACAGAGATGAGTGCCGTGGGCGGTACCATTATTGTAGGAATCGGCATCAATATGCTGGGCCTGCCCAAAGAAAAGCTGCGTGTGGGCAATATGCTGCCTGCCATCTTCCTGCCGCTGGGGTATATCCCGCTGAGCCAGTGGCTGGGCGGACTGATGGGCTAGGGCGGCAGCATATTGCCCACGGGACCCGCGGAGCGGGACGGCGCTTATGCGCCGCAGGCCGACGGAATTCACTTCCGGCGGCCGCAAATAAAAAAGGAACGGGGTCCCCACCGAATGAATCATTCGGTGGGGATCAATATGTTGCCTGCCATCTTCCTGCCGCTGGCATATATTCCGCTAAGCCAGTGGCTGGGCGGGCTGGTTGGATAAGGAAACGCGGAAAACTGGAAAAGTCAGGTCGAACTGGAAGGGAATCTGTCGGGGGCAAGAAAAACAAACGGCAAAGTTTGACCATTCTTCTGAGAGCACAAAGCCATGGTTTTATGGCTTTGTGCATTTTTTACATAATCATTGACAAAAAAATAACGCTTTTCTGCCTGCATTTTGCTTGCCTGTTTGGCAAGAAAGCGTTATACTTATTAGGAAAGGCAGTGTTAAAAAAATAACAATTCTGACTTTACATGACTGGACCTTTTAAGGAGGCAGGGCAAATGGGATTTGTTAAGCTGGAAAAGCAGGGCCACATTGGTATCGTGACCATTGACCGGCAGGAGGCGCTGAACGCGCTGAACAGCCAGGTGCTCAGCGATCTGGACGC
>CALWXT010000130.1 GCA_944385575.1 uncultured Flavonifractor sp.
CTGGAAGTCATCAGCGCCGGGGACGCCCCCCATATCTGCGCAATCTCCCTGCCCGGCTATCCCAGCGAGATGCTGGTGCGGGATCTGTCCGACATGGGTATCTGCGTCTCCTCCGGCTCGGCCTGCCACAAGGGCAAACCCAGCCACGTGTTTGCCGCCCTGGGGCAGCCCAAGCGCACCCTGATGGGGGTACTGCGGGTCTCCTTCGCCCCTGAGAGCACTATGGAGGAAGGGGATGCCCTGGCAGAAGGGCTGACCGTCATCACCAAAAATCGGATCGCAATGAGGTGAGAGATTGTTCTCCTATATGAACCGGGGCCGGGCTTTCTACCGCAATGTGGTGACCCTGGCCCTCCCCATCGTCCTGCAAAATCTGTGCACCACCCTGCTGGGATTGATCGACACCTTTATGGTGGGCAGCCTGGGTGAGGCACCGCTGGCCGCGGTGCTGGTGGCCAACACCCCCGTCTTTATCATCCAGCTGGTGATCTTCGGCCTGCAAAGCGGCTCCTCCGTGCTCATCAGCCAGTTCTGGGGCAAAGGGGACACCGATTCCATCAACCGTGTTGTGGGTATCGGCTTCTACATCGCGGGCGCCATTGCGGCGGTATTTGCCGGAGCCATGTTCCTGGTACCGGAGCAGATCATGGCCCTGATGACGGACAACAGGGAACTGATCCCCCTGGCCGCCCGGTATGCCCGCATCGTGGGCTTCTCCTACTTATTCAACAGCATAACAGGCGTCTACGTGGGCGCCCACCGGGCCATGGAAAACCCCAAGCTGGGCATGGCGGTGTTCGGCATTTCCATGCTCACCAACGCCTTTCTGAACTGGATCTTCATTTTCGGTAACCTGGGAGCTCCCGCTCTGGGGGTGGAGGGCGCCGCCATCGCCACCCTCTGCTCCCGCATCGTGGAGTTCGTTATCACCTTTACCTATGCCCTGACCAACCGGCGCTTCCCACTGCGTCCCCGGCTGATCCTCCGCCCCGGCGGACAGCTGCTGCGGAAATTCTTCCGCTATTCCGGCCCGGTGGTCATCAACGAGACCATGTGGGGTACCGGCTACTCCCTTTATAAGGTTGTGCTGGGGCATATGGAGGGCTCCACCGAAATCCTGGCCGCCCGTGCCCTGGCCGGCAATGTGGAGGACCTGTGCACCATCGTCATTTTCGCCATCGCTGGCACCACCGCCATCGTTATCGGCCGGGAGATCGGCGCCGGGCGGCGGGAGTGCCTGTTTGAGATGGGCGCCGCGCTGGACACCCTGGCCTGCCTGGCCGGGCTGCTGATCGGCCTGCCCATGGTGGCCTGCGCCTGGCTGATCTTCCCCCAGGTGCTCTATCCCATCTTCCACCTGTCCCCCATAGCAGGGGACATTACCACCATGATGCTCACCTTCGTGGGAGTGTTCCTCCCTCTCCGGGCCTTCGATACGGTGAATACGGTAGGTGTACTCCGGGGCGGCGGCGACGTGCGGGTTGCCACCCTCATCGACATCATCCCCATGTGGTGCGTCTCCATTCCCCTGTCCGCTCTGTTCGGTTTGGGCCTGAAGTGGGGCATTTTCTGGGTCTACGCGGGCATGATGTCGGAGCATTTTATAAAATTTGTCCTGGGTCTCACCCGCCTGCGCTCCCGGGCCTGGATCAATGACGTCACACAATTCGCCCATGTAAAGGAGGATGCCACATGAAGGTCACCGTTCTAATGGAAAATTCCGCGCCGGAGGGGCTGATCGCCGAACACGGTCTCTCCTTTTATATGGAATACCGGGGCGGGCGTTATCTGCTGGACGCCGGGGAGTGCGGCGCGGTATTGTACAACGCGGACAAACTGGGGGTCGACCTGTCCAAGGTAGAGCGGGCAGCTCTGTCCCACGGACACTATGACCACGCCGACGGCTTCAACGCCTTCTTCGCCGTCAACCACACCGCCTCCGTCTGTGCCCGGCCCCGGATCGTGGAACCGGAGATCTGGGAGGAGGAGTATATCGGGGTCAATCCCGGGATGCTGTTCCGGTACAAGGATCGCTTCGACCTGGCAGAGGGTCCCCGGGAACTGGCTCCCGGCCTCCACCTCATCCCCGACCGGGTGAAGCATGAGCAGTCCCTGGTGGCTGAAACTTCCCAGGGCCTGGTAGTATTCAACTCCTGCTGCCACGCCGGGGTGGTGAAGATCCTGTCCCAGCTGAAGGAGCAGTTCCCCCAAAAGCCCATCCGTGCGGTGCTGGGGGGCTTCCACCTGATGGGTAAGGACGGCCCCTCCACCCTGGGCCCGGCTCCGGAAAAGGTGCACGCCATCGGCGCCGCCCTTCGGGATGAGCTGGACGTAAGAGAGGTCTATACCGGCCACTGTACCGGAACGCCCGCCTACGCCATCCTGAAGGAGGAGCTGGGCGACCGGCTTCACCCCCTCACCACCGGGGCAGTATACGAATTTGAGGATTGAAAAAGGACGCGCCGCACGGCGCGTCCTTTTTATAATTCCCGTTCCATTCTGATGTCAGAGAGTTGAAACCACTTGTCGGAATACGTTACGTATTCAAAACCCAGCTTCTCGTAGATCCTGAGGGCGGATTTGAGCTTGTGGTTAGAGGTGACCACTATGGTCTTCTGTCCCGCGTCCCGGGCAGCGTCGATCACCGCCTCCATCAGCGCGGTACCGATGCCCTGCTCCCGGTACTCTTCCTTCACGCCGAATTTCAGGGCCTCGCACACACCCTCCCCTTGAAGCTCCAGCATGACCATGCCCACGATCTCATCCTTTACCCGGGCCAGCAGTACCCGGCCGCCCCCGGCGATAAACCGGTGGGGATCGGCCAGCATCTCCAGATCTACCGGTTCCAGCAGATCGTATTCCAGCAGCCAGGGCAGGGAGATATCCTCCAGCGCCTGCTTATAGCGGTCCTCATAGTCGATGATCTCTACCGGTAAGCCGTCCAACACGCATACCCCCTCTTGCGCTCATCATATCATTGAATCTCCCGTCCGTCAACCGCCCGTTGTTTGCAGTCTCCCTCGACCTCTGCCATAGTTTAGCCGTTCACATTTAATTTACAACCACAACTATTGACTTTTCCGGCGGAGGGTGCTACATTATCATTAGCACTCAGAGAGTATGAGTGCTAAAATCTTTGAGAGGTGGCCGGAATGGATTTAACCGAACGAAAAAGACGCATACTCCGTGCCATCATTGAAAGCTACATCCAGTCGGCGGAGCCGGTTGGTTCCAAGGCCATCGCGCAGGCCATCGGCATGGAGGTCTCCTCCGCCACCATCCGCAATGAGATGGCGGATCTGGAATCCATGGGCCTGCTGGAAAAGCCCCACACCTCCGCCGGACGCATCCCGTCTCCTAAGGGCTATCGGCTGTATGTCAATGAGCTGATGGAGGAGCACAAGCTCTCCCTGCAGGAGACTGAGCGCATCAACCAGGCCCTGCGGCTGAAGATGCAGGAGCTGGACCGGGTGCTGGATCAGGCGGGCCGGGTGGTGTCCCAGCTCACCAATTATCCCGCCTTCGCCCTCTCCTCCGGAATGGACCGGGTGACCATCCGCCGGTTCGACCTGCTGATGGTGGAGCGCAACGCCTTCATCATCGTGGTGATGACGGACAGTAACATCGTCCGCAACCGGCTGATCCGCCTGCCCTCCGATCTGACGGAGGCCCAGCTGCAAATGCTCAACACCCTGCTCAACACCACCTTCACCGGTCTGACGCTGGAGGAGATTACACCGGAGCTGATGCGGGTGGCCCAGCACGCCGCCGGCGACGCCTACGGTCTTATCTCTCTGGTGGTGTCCTTCGCCATTGAGGTGCTGGAGAGCCTGGAGCGGCGCACCGTCCACACCTCGGGTCTGGCCCATCTGCTGGAGCTGCCGGAGTACCGGAGCCTGGACCGGGCACAGCCTCTGCTGAGCTATCTGTCGGAAGACGCCGACCCCGCCCGGTTCCCCGTACCCAAGGACGACCCCATGAAGATCCTCATTGGCCCGGAAAACGTGGCCGACGCCCTGAAGGACACCAGCGTTGTGGTGGCCAGCTACGATATCGGGGACGGCATGCGGGGCGTTATCGGTGTGGTGGGACCCACAAGAATGGATTACGCAAAGATCACCGCCCGCCTGTCCTATCTGGCCGAGGGCCTGAGCCGTCTGTTCGGCCAGGGCGAGCTGCCGGACGGCAGGAACGATCATAAATAGGAGATGAGTGTACTCAATGAGCAGCAAGAAAGAAAAGAAGCCGGCGGAAGATATGGAGCAGACCGTTTCCCAGCAGCCTGAGGAGCAGGCCGTTGAAACCGCCGCTGCGGAGGAGACGCCCAATCCCCTGCTGGAGGAGCTGGAGGCACTGAAGCAGAATCTCAGCGATCAGGAGGACAAATTCCTCCGGCTGGCCGCCGAGTATGACAACTACCGCCGCCGCAGCCAGAAGGAGAAGGAATCCGCCTGGGCCGACTCCAAGGCGGAGACTGCCGCCGCTTTCCTGCCGGTATACGATAACCTGGAGCGTGCCCTGAAACAGGACACCGCCGACGAAGCCTATAAAAAGGGCGTAGAGATGACCATGAACCAACTGCGGGAGGTTCTCTCCAAGCTGGGCATCGAGGAAATCCCCGCCCTGGGCCAGCCCTTTGACCCCAACCTCCACAATGCCGTGATGCACGTGGAGGATGAGAACGCCGGAGAGAACACCATCGTTGAGGTGTTTCAGGCCGGTTTCCGCAACGGAGACAAGGTCATCCGGTTCTCCATGGTTAAGGTAGCCAACTGAGAAGCGCAGAGCCGCCGAGCAGGGAAGGCGCCCCGGCCGCGAGGCGTGCGAGGCGTGACATCATGGCGCACAAGGTGCGCCCACCATTCACATTGTTAAAAACCAATTTCTTTATTATTGGAGGAATAGATTATGTCTAAGATCATCGGTATCGACCTCGGTACAACCAACTCTTGCGTCGCCGTTATGGAAGGCGGCGAGGCTGTCGTCATCGCCAACGCGGAAGGCAACCGCACCACCCCCTCTGTCGTGGCCTTCTCCAAGGACGGCGAGCGTATGGTGGGCCAGGTGGCCAAGCGCCAGGCTATCACCAACCCCGACCGCACCATCGCTTCCATCAAGCGTGAGATGGGCTCCAACTACAAGGTGAACATCGACGGTAAGGCCTACACTCCCCAGGAGATCTCCGCTATGATCCTGCAGAAGCTGAAGGCGGACGCCGAGGCCTATCTGGGCCAGCCTGTCACTGAGGCGGTCATCACCGTTCCCGCTTACTTCACCGACGCTCAGCGTCAGGCCACCAAGGACGCCGGCAAGATCGCCGGTCTGGACGTGAAGCGTATCATCAACGAGCCCACCGCCGCTGCTCTGGCCTACGGTGTGGATAAGGAGACCGACCAGAAGATCATGGTGTACGATCTGGGCGGCGGTACCTTCGACGTGTCCGTGCTGGAAGTGGGCGACGGCGTCATCGAGGTTCTGGCCACCGCCGGCAACAACCGTCTGGGCGGCGACGACTTCGACAAGGCCGTCATGGACTGGATGGCCGCTGAGTTCAAGAAGGACACCGGCATCGACCTGACCGGCGACAAGGTCGCCATGCAGCGCCTGAAGGAGGCCGCTGAGAAGGCCAAGATCGAGCTGTCCGGCGTTACCTCTACCAACATCAACCTGCCCTATATCACCGCCGACGCCACCGGCCCCAAGCATCTGGATCTGACCCTGACCCGCGCCAAGTTTGACCAGCTGACCGCTTCCCTG
>CALWXT010000131.1 GCA_944385575.1 uncultured Flavonifractor sp.
GGGCGGTCTTTTTTTCTATTCGTACAAAAATTTTTCTTTGAATAATTTCCCAATCCTCACAATTAAATTTGATAATTTTTTAACTTTCTCTCGTTTTATTGTATTTTTTGTGAGAAACAAACCGTATTAGCCTTTTTCTCTGCGCATTTTATACAAAAAATGTCTTGCCTTTTTCGACACCATAGGCTAGAATGGGAGCACTGTGTGTGGCCGCCAGGCCAGGGAGGTGACTAGACGCAAAGCGGCTTTCCCCAACAAAAGCAATAGGAGAGGTGTGTCTCAATGACAGAAGAAAAGACCCGGGCAGTGCGACTGCCCAGCAAGGTAGAAGCGCTGCTCCCCATCGTGTTCCTACTGGCTATCATGATCTCCAACTACGTGTTCGGCTGGGGCAATGATCCCCATATCCCCGTGCTGCTGGCCTGCTGTGTGGCCATGATCGTGGGCAAGCTGTGCGGCTATTCTTACGCCGACATGCTCAAGGGCGCTCTGGACGCCGTGAGCCAGTCTCTGGAAGCCATCATCATCATTCTGTGTGTGGGATGTCTGATCGGCTCCTTCGAGTGGTCCGGTACTATTCCCGCTGTTGTGTTCTATGGTCTGAAAACCCTGACTCCCCAGCTGTTCCTGCCCATCGCCTGCACCCTGTGCGCCATCGTGGCCATCTCCCTGGGTTCCGCCTGGACCGTGTCCGCCACCCTGGGCATCGCCTTTATGGCCATCGGCGAGACCATGGGCATTAACCCCGCCCTCACCGCCGGCATGATCCTGTCCGGCGCCTGCTGCGGCGATAAGTTCTCCCCCCTGTCCGACTCCACCAACCTGGCCGCCGCCGCGGCCCAGACCGGCCTGTTCGACCACGTGAAGGCCATGGTCACCACCACCTTCCCCAGCCTGGTTCTGGCCATCGTCATCTACACCGTCATCGGCCTGCAGGGCTCCGCCGGCTATGATCCCCAGGTGGCTACCGACCTGTCCCAGGCCATCGTGGACCACTACGCCTTCATGAGCCCCATCCTGCTGCTGCCCATCCTGCTCATCGTGGTGGTGTCCGTGGCCAAGATGCCCGCTCTGCCCGCCGTTATTCTGATCTCCCTGGTTGGCTGTGTGTTTGCCATCATCTTCCAGGGCGCTACCCTGTCCGACTGCATCAGCATGCTCCACTACGGCTACTCCGCCGAGACCGGCAACGAGCTGTGCGACACCCTGTTGAACAAGGGCGGCATGGACAGCATGCTGTGGACCAATAACCTGGTTATCGTAGCTGTGGCCTTCGGCGGCATTCTGCAGAAGATTGGCGCCGTGGAGTCCGTGCTGGGCGGCCTGATCAAGAAGGTCAAGACCCCCTTCCAGCTGGTGCTGGTGACCATGGTCACCTCCGTGTTCTGCATCACCACCATGTGTGACCAGTACATCGGCCTCATCATCCCCGCCTCCATGTATAAGGATAAGTACGACGAGATGGGCCTGGGCCGCAACATGCTGTCCCGTACTCTGGAAGACAGCGGCACCCTGTGGTCCCCCCTGGTGCCCTGGTCCTCCTGCGGCGCCTACCACACCGCCACTCTGGGCGTGCCCACCCTGTCTTACCTGCCCTACTGCTTCATGAACATCATCAACCCCATCCTGGCCCTGGTGACCGTCAGCTACGGCGCCAACCTGCTCTATGCCGACGGCTCCCGCACTACTATTTTCCGTCGTCTGAAGAAGGGCAACGGCCCCGCCGGCGCCCCTCCCGAGGCTCACGAGAAGGCCATGGCCGCTCTGGCCCGGATTCGCGCCGAGCAGAAGTAATCCATCGTAACAAGGAAGGGATCAACCATGCCCATCAAAGGAATCCAGAAGGCCCGGGCCAAATGGGTCAAACCAGTTGCCGCCATTTTGGCGGCAGGCATCGTGGTCTATGAGATCACACTTCAGCAGTATCTCTATGTGCCCATTGGCCTGCTGGTGATCCTGGCCTGCTTCTTCAGCAAGGAGCACCTGGTCTCCGACGAAGGTGTGGACATCCAGTACACCCTGTTCGGCATGGTCTCCCACAACCTGTGGCGGTGGGATGAGATCACCACCATCCATGTGGACCGGAAACGGGCCATGCCTGACGTGGCCCTCCACATCGGCAGAGACGTGGCCACCCGCCTGTTCGTCTTCTCCGCCAGGGACGCCGACGCTGTGCTGGCCCTGGCCAAAGAAAAGAATCCCGCCATCCGGCTGGGCCGTGTGGCCGGCTCCTAAAGTACAAAAAACGGACGCCCCTGCGGGGGCGTCTGTTTTTTTACGGCCAGAGGGAGGTGTAGGAGCTGTGTTTGTCAGTGAGCCCGGAAAACTCCGCCAGGGGACACACATACTCCACACCATCCCGGACAAAGCCTGCCGACAAGGTAAAGCCAGACAGCAGAGAGAGGTCTTCGTCCACCACCCGGGCGGTGTATACCCCAGGGGCCTCCGGGTCCATGACGGCCTCTGCCCGCCGGGACTGCTGCTGTCCGTTGACGATCAGGAAGAAGACCTCCAGTTCCTCCGCGGGGTCATACCGGGCGGTAGTCACCTGAAATTCCACCGTCCGCCCTGCCGAGGAAAAGGAAATGACCTTGAAGCCCCAGTCAGCCACCAGCTCCGCGGGGTCCGGTTCCTCCGCCTGGCTTTGGAGGGCGGCCACCTGCTCCTCCAGCACCCCTACACGAAGCGCCAGCCAGAGGTTCAGCCCCGCCAGAAGCACCAGCGCCACCGCCAGTACCGCCGGGAAGATCACACGCCGCCGGGGGCGGCTGGCAGGCACGGGCGCCTCCGGCTGAGCCGGTCCTTCCACCTGGAGCAGTTCATTTAAGGTGATACCGAACAGCTTGGACAGAGCAATCAGCTTGTCAGTATCGGGCACCGCTCCGTCGGCCTCCCACTTGCTTACTGCCTGGCGGGATACCCCCAGCTTGTCCCCCAGCCCCTCCTGGGACAGTCCCAACCTGGTTCTGTGGGTCTGGATTCGCTGGCCCAGTGTCATGCGCACCGCCTCCTTTTCTGCCTCTATCCTATCTCATTTTCCGCCGGGCGGCAAGATTTGCTCCCTTCCATTCCGTCAACCGCCGGTTGACAGGGAATCTTTCCCTGCTTTGGGGAACAAATCATCACAAATCCTTACAATTTCGGTTTTTCCATTTACGGTTTGGCTGACCGATGTTAAAATGAAGGCACAGGCCGGGTATGCTCCGGCCTTCCATCCCGCCCCATGAAAAGGAGTTTTTTATGAAAAAACGTATACTGGCCGGACTGTTGGCCGGGCTGCTGATCCTCAGCCTGAGCGCCTGTACCCAAACCGACCCGACGCCTTCCGGCTCCCCTTCTGCCGAGCCCACCCCCTCCGCCGTACCCACGCCCACAGCGGAACCCACCCCTACGCCCACGCCCGCGGAGCCGCCGGTGTGGGGCGATCAGTCCTTCTCCCGCACCTTTACCGCCGGGGACGGCACCACGGTGCTGTCGGTGGAGTACATTCTGCCTCTGATCCAGAATACCGACGCCTGCCCCGCCGGAACCGCCATCAACGACTGGTACAAGAAAGAGGGTTCCTCCCTGCTGTCCAGCGCGGAGGACAACTATGAGGCCGCCGTCTCCGACTATGAGGTGTCCAAGACTGCCGGCTATACCTTCACCCCCACTTCGGAGCAGATCAGCTACGAGGTCACCTACACCGACAGCATGGTGTACAGCATTCGCCGTACCTGGAACGTCACCGGCGGCATGCCCTATCCCAGCACCTTCCTGCTGGCCGAACAATTTGACGCCCAGACCGGCATCAAGCTGGGCTTTGCCGACCTGTTTTCCGACGCCAACAAGGTGCAGGACCGGGTGGTGGCCGCCTTCCTGAAGCAGGACGAGATCAAGGCCGGCCAGTTTACCGAGGCCCAGATCATCGCCGTCTATCAGCCGGAAAATTTCTGCCTCACCGAGCAGGGCTACACCTTCTGGATCCAAGGCAACGACCTGCCCGGCCTCCACAGCCCGGTAGAGGTCACCCTGTCCTACGACAGCATGAAGGATGTGAGCCTGCATGGATAAGCCCGCCGAACAGCAGATCCACCGTCTGACCATCGAGGGCTACGCCAGCGACGGCTCCGGCGTGGCCCGGCTGAACGGCATGGTGGTCTTTGTACAGGGCGGCATCCGGGGCGAGGTGTGCGACGTGCGCCTCACCCACGTGGGCCGAAACGCCCTGTGGGGAAAAGTGATCGAGGTCATCACGCCCTCTCCCGCCCGCATTGTGCCCGACTGTCCCCACTACGCCCGGTGCGGCGGCTGCCAGTTCCGGCACATGGACTACACTCAGGAGCTGGAAGCCAAGCATACCCGGGTGTATGACGCCCTGACCCGGCTGGGCGGGGTGGAAAACCTGGAGCTGCCCCCGGTGCTGGGCTCTCCCAAGGTGGACCGCTACCGGAACAAGGCCCAGTTCCCCGTGTCCCGGGGCCCCCGCATCGGCTTTTACCAGCTGCGGACCCACAAGGTGGTGGACGTGCCCGACTGCCTGCTCCAGAGTGAGGCCGCCGCCCGGCTGCGGCAGGCGGTCAAGGAGTGGATGACCGCCTGGGGCATCCCCGCCTACGACGAAAAGAGCCGCCTGGGCCTGGTGCGCCACCTGTACGTGCGCACCAACCGCCGGGGGGAGAGCTTGTGCTGCCTGCTGATCAACGGCAGGGGTGTTCCCCGGGAACATGAGCTGGTATCCGCCCTCCGCTCCGCTGAGCCGGGGCTCATCGGCGTGGTGCTGGGGATCAACGAGAGTCACAGCAACGTGATTTTGGGGGAACACTACCGCACCCTGTGGGGGCAGGACTTCCTGTCCGACCAGCTGTGCGGCTCCACCTTCCAGCTCTCCGTGCCCTCCTTCTACCAGGTCAATCCCGACCAGGCGGAGGTACTGTACGGCAAGGCCCTGGAATTCGCCCAGCTTACCAGGGAAGACACCGCCCTGGACCTGTACTGCGGCATCGGCACCATTTCCCTGGTGCTGGCCCGGCAGGCGGGCATGGTGTGGGGAGCTGAGGTGGTTCCCCAGGCGGTGGACGACGCGGTGGAAAACGCCCGGCGGAACGGCGTGTCCAACGCCCGTTTCCTCTGCGGCGACGCGGGGGAGGCCGCCCGGCAGCTGGCCGCACAGGGTGTGCGCCCCGCCGTGGTGTGCGTGGACCCGCCCCGGAAGGGGCTTGCGGAGGACGTGGTGGACACCATCGCCGCCATGGCTCCCCGGCGGGTGGTATACGTCTCCTGCGATCCGGGCACCCTGGGCCGGGATGTGAAGCGCTTTGCCGCCCAGGGCTACACCCTGGCCCGGGCCGCGGCAGTGGACCTGTTCCCCCGCACCGCCCATGTGGAGACGGTAGTTCTTTTGTCCCAACAAAAGCCGGATGACACCATAGAGATCGACCTGGACTTGGATGAGCTGGACGCCACGACTGCTGAGACAAAGGCCACCTATGAGGAAATCAAGGCATACGTCTGGGATAAGCACCATTTGAAAGTATCCAGCCTGTATATCTCCCAAGTCAAAAGAAAGTGCGGATTAGAGGTTGGTCAGAATTATAACCTGTCCAAATCCGAAAACCCGAAAGTGCCAAAGTGTCCGCCAGAAAAGGAAGCGGCGATTATGGACGCACTGAAACATTTTCAAATGATCTGATGACA
>CALWXT010000132.1 GCA_944385575.1 uncultured Flavonifractor sp.
GTGGGAACAACAGGGCTCGAACCTGTGACATCATGCTTGTAAGGCATGCGCTCTCCCAGCTGAGCTATGCTCCCGTGAATCAAGTCTGCTTTCGGTCAAGCAGCGAAGGTTATTATACTAGAAGCATCCCGACTTGTCAACAGCTTTTTCAAAAAAACTTTGGAATATTTTGCGGGCCGCCCCACAGGGGGTGGAGGCGGCCCGCAAGCCTTATGATTCCTTGTTCAGGGAGGCCAGCAGAGCCTCCAGTTCTTCCTTGGAATACTGATAGACCTTGTCACAGAACTGGCAGGTCAGCTCCGCCTTGCCCTGTTCCCGGATCAGATCCTCCAGCTCCTGGCGGCCCATGCTGATGAGGGCGCGGCTGACCCGCTCCCGGGAGCAGTAGCAGCGGTACTCCACCGGCTCCTCCGACAGGATCTCCAGGTCGAAGTCGGAGAGCACCTGCTCCAGCAGAGCCTTGGCGTCAGCTCCGTTACGCATGGCCTCCGTCACCGGACCCACCCGCTGGATGCCGTTTTCCACCGCGGTGATCACCTTGTCGTCCGCACCTGGCAGCAGCTGGATCAGATAGCCGCCGGCGCACAGCACACTCTGATCCACGTCCACCAGGACGCCCAGGGCGCAGGCGGTGGGAATCTGCTCGCTCTCGGCGAAATAAGAGGTGATGTCCTCGGCGATCTCGCCCGACACCAGGGGCACGGTGCCCACGTAAGGCTCCTTCATGCACAGGTCCTTGATGACCGTCAGGGAGCCGTCCCGGCCCACAGCGGAGCCCACGTCCAGCTTTGCGGGCCCCTTCAGGGGGAGATCCACCAGGGGGTTGCCCACATAGCCCCGGGCGTTGCCGGCGCTGTCTGAGACCACCGTAATGCCGCCCAGAGGGCCTCCGCCTTTGATGCGGAGGGTCACGGAGCCGTCCTCCACCTTCAGCTGGTTGCCCATCATGGAGGCGGCCATCAGGCCCCGGCCAAGTGCGGCGGTGGCCACCGGAAGGGTCTTGTGGATCTGTCTGGCCCGCTCCACCATGTCCCGGGCGGAAATGACCGAGGCTTTCACCGGGGCGTCTTTTGCCAATGCGCGAATGATCGTATCTGCCATAATCGTTAGGTATCCTTTCGTGCGGCGAAGAAGATGCGGCCCTCACCTGCCCGGGGGGCGCGCATGCGCAGTTCGCCAAATTGCTTGATCTGCCGGAAGCCGGCCTGGCGGAGCATCTGCTCCAGCTCCTCCGGCTCGTAGGCAAATTCTTCGTGGACTTCCTCCCAGCGCTGCCACAGATCGTCTTCCGTCCGCTGGAAGATATCCATGCCGTAGGTGCACATACGGCGGCGGGGGGCATACTCCGCCCGCCAGACGCAGTAGGCGTCCTCCGTCTCGTCCAGGAACATCTGCCCGTCCAGCCCGCGCAGCTTGTCCGGCGTGTTGATGTCGAACAGGAACAGGCCGCCCGGCATCAAAAAGGTGTGCACACGCTGAAATGCCCGGGCCAGTTTCCCGGACCGGGTGACATATTTTACACTATCCAGACAGCAAACGCAAGCGTCAATTGTGCCGTACAGATCCAGTTCTTCCATCGCCTGATGGAGGAAGATGGGCTCCGGATCGCCTACGCCCCGGCATTTTTCCGCCGCCTGGGCCAGCATTTCCTCCGAGAGGTCGGCGCCGATCATCTCATAGCCCCGCAGGGCCAGAAGCCTGGTCAGGCTGCCGGTGCCGCAGGCCAGATCCAGAACGGTATGGATGGGCAGCCTGCTGCGGGCGAAATGCCGCTCCACATAGTCTGCCCATCGCTCATAATCGACATCTTCCGTGAACTGGTCATAGCACTGGGCTAAATACTCATACGCCATCTTCGCCCTGCATCTCCTTGATCCGGGGCAGGACAGCCTGATAGCCGTCCGCGCCGTACTGCAGGGAGCGGTTGACCCGGCTGATGGTGGCGCTGGAAGCGCCGGTGCGTTCCAGAATGTCGTTGTAGATCATGCCTTCGGACAGGAGCATGGCAACTTCGAAGCGCTGCTCCATGGCCCGCAGCTCCGCCACGGTGCACAGATCGGAAAAGAACTTTTTGCACTCGTCCAGATCTTTCAGGGTGAGGATCGCCTGGTACAGCACATCCCCATGCTCACGCTTTTCGTTTTTCGTCATAGGCCGTCTGACCTCCTACTTAAAATCGCGGTTGGGACCAGTTCATATTTTACCAAAGTGAAGTGTGGAAGTAAACCATTTTTTCACCACTTTTAGAAAAAATGCATAAAATAAATTGAAAATAATTCCATAATGGGAGGGAAATGTTATGGAGCGGCAGAAAAAGGGGCCTGAGGCGCCGCCGGAGGTGCGGACGCTGCTTTGGGAAGGGGAGCCGGTGCTTTCCTTTTCTCCGCCGAAGGTGCCCCTGTCCGCCCAGGCGCCCAGGCGGGTGGTCCGCTATTACCGGCGGCTGGAGCGGATGTGGCGGGAGCGGTGGGAAGGGGAGGTGTATCAGCGGGCCTGCCGCGCGGCGGCGACAGCGCGGGCCGGTTCCCGGCCGTTTGAACCCTGGCAGGCGGCCCTGACGGTCCAGGTGTCTGAATCGGAGGGGGTGCTTCTGGTATGCTGGGAGGCCGCAGAGCAGGCGGGCGGGCCCTGCTGCCGGCTGAGACGGGAGGAGGCATGGCAGCTTCCCGGCGGGACACCCGTGCCCCCTGCGGGAAAAGCGGGGAAAAAACAACAGGAAGAAGACCGAAATTTCATCTAATTTTTTTGCGCACTTTGCCTTGTCCGGAACAAAAAATCGGGATATAATATCCCACGTTGGGGCAGGCTTTTGATACTGACCCAGCGGTTTGCCGACGGGAAAAGGCCAATGCGCGAATCCCCGCGGCAGGAGGAAATGAATATGGTAAAGGCAATCGTCGGTGCGAACTGGGGCGATGAGGGCAAGGGCAAGATCACGGATCTGCTGGCCGAGCAGTCCGATGTGGTCATCCGCTTTCAGGGCGGAGCCAACGCCGGGCACACCATCATCTGCGACTATGGAAAGTTTGCCCTGCATCAGCTGCCATCCGGTGTGTTCTATCCCCACATCACCAACATCATCGGCAATGGTGTGGCGCTGGATGTAAACAAGTTCGCTGCGGAACTGAAGCACCTGGAGGACGGCGGCGTTCCCGCGCCCCACATCATTGTGGATCAGCGGGCCCAGCTGCTGATGAGTTATCACGTGCTGCTGGATTCCTATGAGGAGGAGCGGCTGGCCGGAGCAGCCTTCGGCTCCACCAAGTCCGGCATTGCCCCGTTTTATTCTGATAAATATTCCAAGATCGGCATTCAGGTGGCCGATCTGTGGCATGAGGAGCGCCTCAAGGGCCAGCTGGCCCACATCTGTGAGCTGAAGAATGTCCTGCTGGAGCACCTCTATCACAAGCCTCTGCTGGACCCCGATGCCCTCTTTGCGGAGCTGATGGCCTACCGGGAGATCCTGACGCCCTATGTGGGGGATGGCGTAGGCTTTGTCCACCGCGCCCTGAAGTCCGGCAAGCAGGTGCTGCTGGAGGGTCAGCTGGGCTCCATGAAGGACCCCAACCTGGGCATCTGCCCCATGACGACCTCCTCCCATACTCTGGCCGGCTTCGGCACCGTGGGCGGCGGCGTGCCTCCCACGGCTATCAGCGATATCGTGACCGTGACCAAGGCGTATTCCTCCGCCGTGGGTGCCGGCGCGTTTGTCAGTGAGCTCTTTGGCGACGAGGCGGAGGAGCT
Organism: uncultured Flavonifractor sp.; assembly: GCA_944385575.1. Classification (GTDB taxonomy): domain Bacteria; phylum Bacillota; class Clostridia; order Oscillospirales; family Oscillospiraceae; genus Flavonifractor. Next base: position 3,745 of record CALWXT010000132.1, read on the forward strand.
GCGGAGGCGCGGCGGCGACGCCGGCGAGTACGGCGCCACCACCGGCCGTCCCCGCCGCGTGGGCTGGTTTGACGCGGTGGCTACCCGCTACGGCTGCATGGTGCAGGGTACCACCCAGGTGGCCCTTACCGCCATCGACTGCCTGGGCTACCTGGATGAGATCAAGGTGTGCACCGGCTACGAAATTGACGGCCAGGTGACCCGCGACTTCCCTGTGCCCGCGCTGCTGGACCGGGCCAAGCCGGTGTACCAGACGCTGCCCGGCTGGAAGTGCGATATCCGGGGCATTACCGATTACAAGGCTCTGCCTCAGGCGGCCCGGGATTATGTGGACTTCATTGAGAAGGAGATCGAGGCTCCCATCACCATCGTCTCCACCGGCCCCAAGCGCCACGAGATCTGCTATCGTAAGTGAAAATAAATTGGAAGGGGGGTACCGCCGTCAGGCGGTACCCCCCTTCTGTATGCTCTCCCCAACCTGTGAGGCAGGTTGCGCGTTACACGCCCCGGACGCAGTCCCGGAGCGCACGCCAGGGACTTCCAGCCCAGTACTCTCTGATCAGACCAGTGGAAACGCCCTTTCGCAGCAGCTCATATCCGGCGCTCTTTCTGCTGGTCTCCATGGTGATGTTCTTCTTCATGACGATCGCTCCTTTCTTTCTGGCGCTCTTGCGTTCCTTCTGGCTTTAGTATACAATAGGAACAAGCATAATACAAACGAATGTTTTTCATATTTTACATGAGTAAAAGGAATGGTGTTATGAACCTGACCAAATACCAGGCGCTGCTCAAAACGGTGGAGCTGGGCGGTATCACCCGGGCGGCGGAGGCCATGGGCTATACCCAGTCGGCGGTGAGCCGGGCCATCGCGGAGCTGGAGCGGGAGTGGGATATGGAGCTGCTGACCCGCAGCCGGAGCGGCGTGGCATTGAGTTCCAGCGGGGAAGCCCTGCTGCCCTATATTCAGTCGGTGTGCAACGCTGCCAAGGAGCTGGAGGAGCAGGTGGCGGAGCTCCATGGCATGACCCGGGGCACCCTGCGGGTCGGCACATTTACCAGCGTGTCCATCCACTGGCTGCCCGCCATTATGAAGACCTTTTTGGACCGCTATCCCGGCATTCATTTTGAGCTGGTCAGCAGCTGGGAGTTTGCGGAGGTGGAGGATCTGGTGCGCCGCGGGCAGGTGGACTGCGGCTTTTTGCGCCTTCCGGCGGGGGAGGGGCTGGACACCGTGGCGCTGCGGCAGGACCGCCTGCTGGCTGTGCTGCCGCCGGACCACCCGCTGGCTAATGCCGAATGCTATCCCATGGAGCGGTTTTTGCAAGACCCCTATATCCGCATCCTGGAGGAGCGGGATGTGGAAATCAGCCGGATTTTTCAAGAGGAAGGGATTCGTCCCAACTTACAATATAATGTAAACGACGATTTTGCCATTCTTTCTATGGTGGAGCAGGGTTTGGGCGTCAGCATCATGCCGGAGCTGGTGCTGCGCAACGCCAACCGCCGCTTTTCCGCCATTCCGCTGGAGCATCCTCGATTTCGGGAAATCGGTCTGGCGACCCGCAGCGGTAAGGCGCCCTCGCCCCTGACAGCCCACTTCCTTGCCTGTGTGCAGGAGGTGGTGGCGGGCTTGGAAATGGGTGGATAGGCGACGCATTTCTCCCTTGACAAAAGGTGTGGGCATTATTATAATAATACGTGCTGATTCTTTGCCCTGCTTATAGAGTAGGGGAGGGGAGCGGCGGAAAAAGTTCATCCGGGTGTGGCGAAGCTTGGTATCGCGCTTGGTTCGGGTCCAAGAGGCCGTGGGTTCAAATCCCGCCACTCGGACCATGCGGAGTATCATTAAAGGATCTGAAAAGGTCTGCTGATGATACTCCGCATTTTTTATTTCCA
>CALWXT010000133.1 GCA_944385575.1 uncultured Flavonifractor sp.
CGCCATCTGGTCAGCTTCATCTCCGACGACAAGGAGGCGGAGGACCCCCAGCTGTCCGGCGTACTGGCCGACATTCTGGACACCCCTGTGTCTCCCGAGCTGCTTCCCGCCATTGAGGGGCAGATCGCCCAGAAGACGGAGGATCTGGTGGGCCCCTATGAGCTCCACGACTTCTACCTCTATTATGCCATCCGCTGGGGCTTCCCGCCCCGAAAGGTGTTCCGGCTGGCGGAGTACGCCTTTGGCCGGGCCTATGACCGCGCCACCCTGCTCAAGTGGCTGAAGAACTTCTACCGCCGCTTCTTCTCCCAGCAGTTCAAGCGCTCCTGCCTGGCGGACGGCCCCAAGGTGGGTTCCGTGGCCCTGTCTCCCCGGGGCGACTGGAGAATGCCCTCTGATGCTGTGGCCGCCCTGTGGCTGGAGGAACTGGAGGGCCTGGAGCAGGAATGAACCTCTATCTGGATCTGTTTGCCACTTTTGCCAAAGTAGGCGTATGTACCTTCGGCGGCGGCTATGCCATGCTGCCCATTCTCCAGCGGGAGCTGGTGGAGAAGCGAAACTGGGCTACGGAGGAGGAACTCTCCGACTATTTTGCCATCGGCCAGTGTACCCCCGGCATCATCGCCGTCAATACCGCCACTTTCGTAGGCCACAAGCTGAGAGGGGCGGCGGGAGGTGTGGCGGCGACTCTGGGCCTGGTGTTTCCCTGCCTGGTCATCATCATGCTCATTGCCGCCTTTTTGCAGAACTTTGCCGACCTGCCCGTGGTGGTCCACGCCTTCAATGGCGTCCGGGCCTGCGTATGCGCTCTGATTTTGTCCAGTGTCCTCAAGCTGCGCAAGAGCACCGTGGTGGATAAGCCCACTGTGGCAATCTTTGTGGTGGTGCTCCTGCTGGCGGTGGCGGGCAACTTTGCCTCGTTCCCCGCCAATGCCCTGGGCAGCGTGCTGAACTTTATCTGTTCCCCCATTGTGCTGGTGGTAGCTGCCGGCGTCACCGGACTGTGTGTCCGGGCGGCGAAGGGAGGGGGGAAGGCATGATCTATCTGCAGCTCTTTTTCGAGTTTTTCAAGGCCGGCCTGTTTGCCATCGGCGGGGGCCTTGCCACCATCCCCTTCCTCACCGATATCGGGGCCCGCACCGGCTGGTTCACCTCCGGAGAGCTGGCCAATATGATCGCCATTTCCGAGTCCACCCCCGGCCCCATGGGGGTGAATATGGCTACCTATGTGGGCTTCCACACCGGCGGAGTGCTGGGCGGCGTGGTAGCCACCTTGGGTCTGGTGTGTCCCTCCATCATCGTCATCCTTATCATTGCCGGATTTCTGAAGAAATTCCGGGAGAGCCGGGGCGTGGACGCGGTGTTTTACGGCATCAGACCTGCCTCAACCGCCCTGATCACCGCTGCGCTGGTGGAGGTGTGTGCTATCGCTCTGGTGAACACCGGCGTGGCTTTTGGTACTGCGGATTTCTTCCACTGGAAGGCCATTCTCCTGGCGGCGGCGGTTTTTGTCTGCCTTCAGGTCAAGCCCCTGAAAAAGCTCCATCCCATCGTGTTCATTGCCGCCTCTGCTGTGGTGGGCGTGATCTTTCAGTTTTAACCAAAAAATATCCCGCAAAGCTGAATGCTTTGCGGGATATTTTTATGACAGTGCCGATCGCTGCCCCAGTTCCAGGTAGTGGGCGTCCGCCCGCACCCGCAGGCGGCGGGCGGGAACTTCGTTGGGCAGGTAAAAGCGGATGCCCCGGAGCACCACATCCACGGCCTCCGGGCCGTGATGGGCGGGGACCGCGAAGATCCGGGTCCCCCGGGTGATATCACCCTCTACCACATCCACAGATACCGCTACCCGCCGTTCGGGCAGCACCCCCGTCAGGCGGAGAGAACAGTCCAGCGTCTGCCAGCCCCCGGGCTCCAGGGACCCCAGGTCGCAGTACAGCGCACCGCCCTCCAGGGTCAGTTGGCGTTCCAGCATGGGACACACCCCCAAATAAACTCATACGGCGGGCTGTAAAGCCCGCCGTATGTAATGAGATGGTTCAGGGGCCGCTCCATGCTATGCTCAGCGGATCTGTCCCGTGCCGTAAACCACAAATTTGCTGGAGGTCAGCTCCTCCAGACCCATGGGGCCCCGGGCGTGCATCTTCTGGGTGGAGATGCCGATTTCCGCGCCCAGGCCAAACTCAAAGCCGTCGGTAAACCGGGTGGAGGCGTTGACATACACCGCAGCCGCGTCCACCACGTCCAGGAACCGCTGTGCGGCCATGTAGTCGTTGGTGACGATGGCCTCAGAGTGGCCGGTGCCGTGCTCGGCAATAAAGTCCACCGCCTCATCAAAACCGCCCACTACCTTGACGGCCAGGATGTAGTCGCCGAACTCGGTGTCCCAGTCGTCCTCTGAGGCGGGTTTCACAAAGTCCCCCAGGATGGCCTGGGTCTCCGGGCAGCCCCGCAGCTCTACGTTCTTGGTCTGGAGCAGCTGCCAGGCCATGGGCAGGAAGTCCCGAGCCACACCCCGGTCCACCAGCAGGCACTCGGCGGCGTTACACACCGAGGGGCGGGAGGTCTTGGCGTTGTGGATGATCCGGGCGGCCATGTCCAGGTCGGCCCCCTCATGGACGTACACATGGCATACGCCAACGCCGGTCTCGATCACCGGCACCTTGGCGTTTTCCACCACGCTGCGGATCAGACCCGCGCCCCCCCGGGGGATGAGCACGTCCAGGTATTCGGTGAGGCCCATCAGCTCATTGGCACTCTCCCGGCTGGTGTCCATCACCAGGGCCACGCAGTCCCGGGGCAGTCCCGCCCCCTCCAGGGTGTCCCGCATGACGGACACGAAAGCCTGGTTGGAGCGGAATGCCTCCTTGCCGCCCCGGAGGATCACCGTATTGCCCGACTTGAGACACAGGGCGGCGGCGTCCACCGTCACGTTGGGCCGGGCCTCATAGATGATGCCGATGACCCCCAGAGGCACCCGGCGCTTGCCGATGACCAGGCCGTTGGGGCGGGTGGACATTTTGGTCACCTCTCCAATGGGATCGGGGAGGGCGGCCACCTGCCGCACCCCCTCCACAATACCGGCAATGCGGCCCTCGTCCAGGGCCAGCCGGTCCAGAAGGGCGGGGCGGAGACCGGCGGCCTTTCCCGCCTCCAGGTCGGCGGCGTTGGCGGCCAGAATCTCGCCCTGGCGCTCCAGAATGGCGGCCGCAATGGCCTCCAGAGCCTTGTTCTTCCGGGCGGTGCCCGCCACGGACAGGACCCGGGCGGCGTTCTTGGCGGCCAGACCCTGGGTTTCCAGCTGTGTCATAGTCGTTCACTCCTTATTGTTTCAACTCAGAAAGGCGAGGGATCAGCAGGGCCGGGCAAACCGGGTGCCCACATCCTCGCCGGACACGATGTCGTAGATGGCTTCCATCTTACTGCCGTTGGCGATGACCATGTCGATGCCGGCGTCCAGGCAGATCTGGGCGGCGTTGAGCTTGGTGGCCATGCCGCCGGTGCCCCGCCAGGTGCCCGCGCCGCCCGCCATGGCCCGCAGCTCAGGAGTAACCGCCTCCACATGGTGAATGAGCTTTGCCTCAGGATGAGTGCGGGGGTCGGCGTCGTACAGCCCGTCAATGTCGCTGAGCAGGATCAGCAGGTCGGCCCCGCACAGCCGGGAAACGATGGCGGACAGGGTATCGTTATCGCCCAGCACTTTGCATTGGCCGGTCTCGATCTCCGCCGAGGACACCGAGTCGTTTTCATTGACGATGGGGATGACCCCCAGCTCCAGCAGGGATTCGAAGGTGTTGTGCAGGTGCTCCGAGCGGACGGGGGCGTCCACATCTTCACCCGTCAGCAGGATCTGAGCCACCGTCCGATTGTACTCGGAAAAGAACTTGTCGTAGACGTGCATCATCATACACTGGCCCACCGCGGCGGCGGCCTGCTTCATTTTCAGCTCGGTAGGCCGCTCAGCCAGGCGCAGCTTTTTGGTGCCGATGCCGATGGCGCCGGAGGACACCAGCACCACCTGCATGCCCATGCCCTGCAGGTCGGAGAGCACCCGTGCCAGGTGTTCCATGTTATGTAAATTCAGACTTCCCGTCTCACGGGTGAGGGTAGAGGTGCCCACCTTTACCACCACTCTGCGGATGGTCTTCTTTCCGTCCAAAATCATTCATCCTCTCTGGCGGCTACCCCGCCATACTTTATCATACCACAGATACCTATTACAATAAAGTGCAAAAGCAGAGAAATGAAAGAGAGAAATCAGGAAAGAAAACCGAATGTTTTAGTACTTTTTCACGCTTTCCCGGTTGAAATTTGTTCCGGTTTGGAGTACAATAGCCTCCGCTGGTAAAAAAAGAGGACGGAAAGAGGTGGGAAGATGCTCAATATTGTGCTTTTTGAGCCGGAGATCCCACAAAACACCGGGAATATTGCCCGTACTTGTGCAGTAACGGGGACCCGGCTCCATCTGATTGAGCCCCTGGGTTTTGATATCAGCGACAAAGCGGTTAAACGGGCGGGCCTGGACTACTGGCATCTGGTGGACGTGCGTGTGTACCGGGATCTGGAGGACTTTTTCCAAAAGACCGGCGCGCAGGATATTTGGCTGGCCACCACGAAGGCGCCCAGACCTTACACCCAGGCCGAATTCCGGGATGAGTGCTATCTCATCTTCGGCAAGGAGACCGCCGGTCTGCCGGAGGATTTCCGCATGGCCCACAGCGACCGCTGCATCCGCATCCCCATCCGGGCGGAAGCCCGGTGTCTGAACCTGTCCAACGCCGCGGCCATTTTGACCTATGAGGCCCTGCGGCAGCTGAACTTCCCCGGACTCACCGGGGAAGGCGAGATGAAAGGAGCTTTTACAGGATGAATTACAACAAGAAGACTGTGAAGGACATCGATGTAGCCGGCAAGAAGGTTCTGCTGCGCTGCGACTTCAACGTACCTATGGCCAAGGACGGCAGCGGCGTCATCACCGACGACAAGCGCATCCGGGCCGCTCTGCCCACCATCCAGTACCTGCTGGATCAGAATGCCGCCGTCATCGCCTGCTCCCACATGGGCAAGCCTGTGGCTACCTTTGATTCCTACGTGAAGAAGCAGGCTGAGAAGGGCAAGGACCCCGCCACCATCACCGAGGAGAGCTGGAAGAAGTCCCTGGCCCAGCTGTCCCTGAAGCCCGTGGCTGCCCGCCTGAGCGAGCTGCTGGGCCGCGAGGTCATCATGGCCGCCGATGTGGTTGGCCCCGATGCCCAGGCCAAGGCTGCCGCCCTCAAGCCCGGCCAGATCCTGCTGCTGGAGAACACCCGCTTCGAGAAGGGTGAGACCAAGAACGATCCCGCTCTGGCCAAGGCCATGGCTTCCATGGCTGAGGTCTATGTGTCCGATGCCTTCGGCGCCGTGCACCGTGCTCACGCCTCCACCGCCGGCGTGGCCGATTACCTGCCCGCCGTGTCCGGCTTCCTGATCCAGAAGGAGCTGGAGATCATTGGCGGTGCCCTGGCCAATCCCAAGCG